>JAITHU010000032.1 GCA_031279765.1 Mycoplasmataceae bacterium | reverse complement strand
TATTTAGAGAAGAAATAATTGTATATTTATTAATATTCTTCATAGAAGTATCTTCTATATATTAATATGCGTTTTTTTGAGAAAATACTTATTTTGTTATGTGTTATTATTTTCAAAATCAGATCTTAATTGCCCGCAACCAGCATCAACATTTTTGCCTTTTGGTGTTCTAACAGCTACTATAACATTTCTTTTAGTTAACTCGTTTGCAAATAATTTTGTATTATTGCTTTGTTTAAAATCATTTTCTTTCACTTTATTGTATACTAACAAATTAACATAACAATTGATACCAGTAATCAATTTTGAAAGTTCAATCGCAAATTCTTTTGAATCATTTACTCCTTTTAAAAGTACATATTCAAATGTTATTTGTTTTTTAGTTATTGATACATATTTTTTAGCTGCATTCATTAATTCGCTTATATTTCAACGGTAGTTAATAGGCATTATTTTATTACGTACCTTATCGTTCGAAGCGTGTAATGATATTGCTAATTTTACTTGTTCGCAATCTTTGGCGAATTGAATAATTTTTGGAACTATTCCACAAGTAGAAACAATTAAATTTCTCATTCCAAGACAAATACCATTACGTTCATTAAATATTTTTATTGCTTTTAATAGATTATCGTAATTATCAAATGGCTCTCCAATCCCCATAAAAGAAATATTAGAAATTGTATCGTTCGTTTTACTTAAATATTCACTAATTTTTAAATATTGAAGTATATATTCATCCGGTGTTAAATTGCGTTTTTTTTTAAATAAACCAGAAGCACAAAATTTGCAACCCATAGCACAACCAACTTGGCTAGAAATGCATATACTTTTTCCAAATTCGAAATACATTAAAACAGCTTCAATATAATTACCATCTTCTAATTTAAATAAAAATTTAATAGTTTTATCATCACAATTTATTGTGTTAACAATTTCAAAATTCGGAAAATAAAAATTTTTTTTTAATATTTCAATATTATTTTTTGAAATATCTGTAAATTTATCAAAATTATTTATTTTTTTTTGATAAATTCATTTATAAATAGAAATTGCATTAAATTTTGGTAATCCTAAATCGATTATTTTTTTTTGCATCTCATTAAAAGTTAATGAATATATCGAAATCATATGTTAGCTAATATTATTATAAATTATAATGAGATACTTTAAAGTAAATATTTGCTAAATTAAACAATGTATATGATCTACACGTAATATCACTATTTGTTATTTTTCTTCATAATCTAATATTTTCTTAGCGTTTTCTAAAAAAATATAATCAGCATTATTCAATTCAGGAGAATTAATATTTAATAAATTTTCAAAATATCATTCTCGACATTTTTCTATTTTTTCTTCAATATTTATTTCAAATTCCTTCCCACAAAACGAATAACTTAATATATTTTTTTCATCAAGTTTCGCATATATTAATTCTATTTTATTGACATAATTATGATTTGAATTTTTCGAAGAATCAAAATTAATTTTTTTGTTTTCGTTTATTCGCTTAGTGAATAAATTTATTTTATTAATACATTCAATATCGTTCTCATCAAAAATATATTCATCTTTTTCAATAAACGCAATTGCAATTGCTCCGTTTATGGTTTCTATGCCTAAATCTATTTTACGTAAATACATATAAAACGATAATTGTAATGCATACTTTCTAATTTTTTCATCTAATGTTTTTTTTGCATTTTCGCGTACAAAAGATTTTGCGTTAAATTTAGGTATTTTTATTAACGGTTCATTATTAAGGTTTCTAAACATTTTTTTGTTTCCGAATTCATCCTCGTTATAGCACAACTTATCCAATGAAATCGTTTTTATTTCAATTAATGGAAAACCATCTTTATACAAGAATTTGTTTTTATCGTTTATTGGTTCGCAATCTGGTACACCATCAAATATTTTATTTTCATCAAAAAAATTAAAAATTGTTTTAGCATCATATGTTTTAAAACTGCAATTAAAAAAGATTTGTAAATACTCAACAATTTTTTTTTCAAATAGTGTACCAGTTATCAATGAAGCAGATGATATTTTATCAACAATAATTAACTTAAATTTTTCTAGTCATATTTGGAAATTTGTTTTAGAATAATTATTATTTTCTAACATTATTTCACTAAATAAGCTCCCAGTTATTTTAATTGTATTTTTTATTTTATTAAAATACTCTTCCGATAAAACAATACGATTATTAACATTATCAACAGATGATATTTTATTTTTTTTTTGTATAGGTTGCATTTATAATTACATTATATTTCGATGAAAGAAATTGAATTAAATTTAAATAACTATATTAGTGATGATAAAGAAGATAAAAAAATAAAAAAAGAAATTATAGAATATGAAGGTAAAAATAATTTAGTAATTATCGCGTGTGCTGGTGCTGGAAAGACTTCAACAATGGTTGAACGCATTATTTATTTATTAAATAAAAACGTTGATCCAAAATCAATAGTTGTATTTACATATACTAATATGGCGGCTACTGAACTTACTTTAAGAATACATAGCAAAGCAAAGGAAATTAATAAAGACATATTGGTATCTCAAATCTTTATTGGTACAATACATTCATTTTGTCAAAATCTATTAAAAGAATTGTCTTCCGAATACAAAAATTGTAATTTATTAGACGAAACACAATTTTCATTATTTTGCTATAGATATTTTAATGAGATAAAATTATGTGATTATCTTCCGTTTGAACGTAAATACAATAATCATATTAAAAATAGTTTTACAATTATCGATTATATGAAATTAATTGATTTAATTAACGAGAACTATATTTTCTTAGAAAACGAAAAGATTGAAGAATTGCCACAACAACTTAAATGGATTTATGAGTCATTAAGAAAACAAATGATTAGTAAAAATAGAAAAACAATATTTTCTTTTATTTTACGAGATATAGTAGAAAAATTAAAAACAGATAACGATATAAAAAAAATGTTTCTTGAGAAAAAAATAAAGTATTTAATTGTTGATGAATACCAAGATATGAACAAAGTTCAAGAGGCATTAGTAGAACAAATGCACATATTAGGTGCTCAAGTTTATGCAGTTGGTGATGACGATCAAGCAATCTACAAATTCCGTGGCGGAGATAATAAATGATTATTAGAATTTAAAGAGAGATACAAAGATACAATTGAAAAAAAATTATTAAATAACTATAGGAGTAGCCCGGCGATTGTTGCTATCGCTAATATGCATATATCGGAAAAAAATACACACGGCCATAACAGAATAGAAAAAGAAATAAAATCAGGAAACGCTGAAAAAATACCATACACGATTGGTGATATACAGTTAAATACTTTTAATTGCATAGATGATGAATTAAACGACATTATTAATAAAATTAAACTAATTAAACAAAATAATCTTCCATATAACGAAATCGCAATTATTGTTAGGGATTTTAATAAAATTTCGCTTATTACAAAAAAATTAAACGAAAATAACATCCCTTTTAATTTGTCAAAGGATACATTATTAGATGAAAAAGAACATGAGTGATTTAGTTTTATACGAAAATTGGTTCTTATAAAAAAAGGTGCAATATTTTCATGTAAAGATAATAAAAAAATAGATGAAAAAATAGAAAACCTTGTTTCGCAATTAAACTTTCTATCTGTTAATGAAAAAAAAATAATCAAAGAAAAAACAATAAACTTACGTAATATTTATTTTGAAAATAAACTAATTTTTGATGATTATTACACAATAGTTAAGGAAATAATTAATGAAGATATTATTGCTAGCAACGAAATACTTAAATATATTTTATATGATCTACGTTTATTAAATGATGTGAACGAAAATAACAATAGACAAATTTTTATAGAAAAAATTAAAGAAAAATATAATGTTGGAAAATATCCAAAATCATATGTTTTGTATCGTTTTTTTAAATTGTTAAAGTTATGAACAAATGAAAATGATATTATTTGAGAAAGTAATTTAATTATTTTAACATTGTATGGAAAAACAAATAAAATTTTAGTTGATAAAACTAAAAATTTAATATTAAAAATTATTAATAAAATGCACGATTTATCATATTTAAAAAATACAGTAGATGTGCAAGTATCACTATTTGATATTTTTTTTGATTTGCTTGAAACAATTGAATTTCCAAAGTTAATAGAAACACTAGATGATGAAGAATTAAATCGCATAGCATTATTCACAGAAAAAATTTCTAATTTTGAATCAATAAATTATGATTTACCAATAAATACAAAAATACACTCATTTATTGAATTTATTGAAAGACCAATAGAAATAACAAAAAATAAGAATAAGAAAGAAAACTCTATAAATATTATGACAATGCATTCATCAAAAGGATTAGAATTCCATACTGTTTTTTTACCATTTTTGCAAGAAAAAAACAAAATTTCAGATGAATTAGATAATGAGGATGATAAATATAGTTTGTGAAAAGAAATTTATAAAATACTTAAAATTGATAAATATGATGAATCTGATCAAGAACGTAATTTATTTTATGTTGCTATTACACGAGCAAAAAAACATTTATTCATGTCATGTGTAGAAAATGAAACTAATAATATGTTGATCTACGCGCTAAATTTATCAAAATATAATTTAATAAAAAAGAATAATGATAATAAACAATTAAATTTAGAAATTAACACTAATATTTTAAAAAATAAAGATAAAGATAATTATGTGAAATTATCATATACATCGTATATGGATTATATTTTTTGTCCATTTTTTTATAAATTAAATTATATAAATAATTTTAAAACAAAAAAAATGAATGAAAAATATTTTGGTGATAGTGCACATATTTGTATTTGGTATATCATTAACACATTAAAAGAAAATAATATTAAAAAACAAAATGTTGATATTGAAAAAATAATTGATGATGCCATAAACAATCATGCTTTTTTTCCCGATAATACTAATGAGTATAACAAGAATTGTTCTGAATTAAAGGAAATATTATTAAAAAATTTCATCCCATACATTAATAATTGTGACATAGATAAAATAACGTCTGAACTAGTTTTTAAATGAATAGTTAATGAAAATGTTGTATTAGTTGGTGCAATTGATATAGTGGATAATTCAAATACTAAAACAAAAATAATTGATATTAAAACCGGAAAAACAATTCCAACACACGAACAATTATTTTTTTATTCAGCGGCGTACAAATATATTAATAATATTGAAAATAATGGTGAAATAATGGAAACGGAAATATTTAATATTAGAACAGGAAACAAAGAAAAAGAAAGCATAAACGATGAATGTATTAAAAAAATAAAAGAAAAAATAATTTTAGTTGGTGAAAAAATTAAAAATAATATTTTCAATAAAAATAAAGAAAACTGTAATTTATGTCCTTTTAAAAAAATATGTAATAATTAAATATCGTAAATTGTTCAATTAGTACCTTTTTCATTAAAACTTGTAAAAAAATATGAAACGAATTGAGTTATACATTGTTTTATTCTATCACTTGTATCTACTCCACCATTAATAGCATCATAACTATCGATCGCATCACAAATTACATCATAACTACCAGAAGAACAACCGGATTTTAAAAAATCAATAGGTTTAATATTTGGAGAAGTAGCGATTGATGAAAGAATTGGAATAGGAAGAAAAAAATTGTTACTATCAGTGACACTAGTAGAAGAGCGAGGGTAAGTACCAAACGTATATTTATAGTCAGTACTATCAATATTAGTTGAATATTCAAATAAAGGGTCGCAATTGAAATTATCACCATCTATACTATCTGTGTAAATAGAAACAAGCAAATTACGTGAAGCTAAATCCTCCATTGAAGTCTTAAAAGTCGCAACATTATCACTACCTGTGTATATTTTAGCAATTGATTTTTTAACGTTATCAGTCTTTGCATTATAAAAATTATCCCATTCTAATTGGTTTCAATATTTTACAACATTTTTATCAGTTTTACCATCTCCTTCAGAATTTATTGAAGCTAATTTTAGGAACGTCATTGCTGTGCTAAAATCTGATAATGAAACTTGTGGAAAATTAAATTTGAAATCACTACCATCAAGTATTTCTTTTAATGCATCAGCGAAAGAATCTGAAGAAAAAACTTCTTGAAATGGTATTTTTGTCATTGAAAGAATATTATTTACACCTATAATGCTGCTAGCAGGAAGACCATTTGCTAAATAATTTAGTGCATTATACATACCTGTTCTACTTGCATTACCATTAAGCACAGTGTTAATGCAATTATTAGCGGATATTGCTGAAAAATTAAATTGACTAGTAATTGAATTAGAAAACGTATAAAAAACTGTATCCAAAGATGAAAGAAGAAGTTTCATATATGTATCTTTAACAACAAATACTTGTTTATTAGAATCTGGTTGTTGAACGTTAGTTCAAAAATTAGTAGCATAATCAAACGATTTAAAGGTTGCTTTACTAGTTAGCAACTCAGATGAACCATTCAAAATAGAAGCAATATAAACGGGTTCATCTCAGAAAGAAACAAAATTAGAAAGCGTATTAATAAATCTAAATGTTGATGCTTCAAAACCATTTAAATTACTTTTTGCTGTATCTGGATAATTTATATCATGAATACCAGTTGAAAAAGCAATAGTTAAAGAAGTAGCTTGCAAATTAAAAGGAGTTAAAGCAACCGGTAAAATAATCATTCCGATAAGTCTTTGATCGATTAATTTTCTACTAGACAAAATGCTTTCATCAGCAATTTTAACAATTTTTTTATAAATAAGAAAATAAATTAAAATAGCAAAAGTAGAAGATCATAAAATTAAAGTGAGAATATATATAGCAATTGAAATAATTGGTTTCAAAATAAATTTAAATAAATCTGGTGATAAGTTTGGTGCAAAGTATTTTATTAAATATGGAGAAATGGCAGCAGTTAACATATCGCCAAAAAAAAGTGTTATCAAAAATCCTAATAGAATGCAAAATAAACAAGAACAACCTCAATAAATTGCTTTTTTATGTCTCATAAAAAAACCAATAAGTAATAAAAACGAAAAAATAGCAAGGAAAACTATAAAAGGTATATAAGTTGGAAGAAAAGTTAACGACATAAGCGCGCTCGTATAGTAATATTATATAATTTATTTATATGTTGTGCTTTTTAAACAATAAGAATGATACATTAATCGATTTAATTAAACGTAGTATTTTTAAAATCGTCAAAAAAAAAATACAATATACCACATATGATAAATCATTTACTTTAAAATGAGAAGATATTTCGGTGGAAAAAACTAAAAATAATAGTTTTGGAAATTACTCAACAAATGTAGCAATGTCATTTAGGTTTAAAAAAAAGGAAGAAGTAATTAATTTTGCTAATGATATTGCTAACGATTTATCAAGAAAAATATTCGCAAGAGTTAATGTTGTTGAACCTGGATTTATTAACTTAACAATTTCCAATAAATTTTTATTTAAAGTAATAAATAAAATAGTAAAAGCAAACGATAATTACGGAAAATTTAATAAAAAAAAAGATTTTTATAATATCGAATTCGTTTCTGCTAACCCAACTGGTTTAATTCACATAGGACACGCTAGAAATGGTGCGTACGGAGAAACGCTAGCAAAAATATGAGAAAATTTTGGCATAACTGTAAATAGAGAATTTTATATAAATGATGCAGGAAATCAAATAAAAAAATTAGGTTTATCAACATTAATTAGGTATAAACAACTTTATGATGTTCCGGTTGAATTACCAGAAGATTCGTATCATGGGAATGAAATTATTGATGTTGCGAAAAAAATTAAATTGATGTGCGAAAAAAAATATATTGATGCTGCTTTTTCAAATGAAAAAATTGAAGATGAAGAAGTAAGTGATTTTTTTTCAACGTATGCTAAAGATTACATGTTAGAAAGAATTAAAGAAACATTAGAAAATATGGGAATTAAATTTGATATATGATTTTCAGAAAAAAATATTCACGATAAAAGTTTTATTGATTCCATTTTAAAACAATTGAATAATAACATTTACAAAAAAGATGGGGCAACATGATTGATGACTACAAAATTAGGAGATGATAAAGATCGTGTAATTATTAAATCAGATGGTGAATATACATATTTTTTACCAGATATTATTTACCACAATATAAAATTATCTAGAGGATACAACAAAATATTTAACATATGAGGTGTAGATCATAAAAGCTATGCTGATAGATTAACTATCGCTGTAATTTTGCTCGGTTATAAAAAAGAACAAATTAATATTTTATTTCAACAAATGGTACGTCTTACAAAAAACGGCGAAGATTTCAAAATGAGTAAACGTAGCGGACAATCATTAACTGCCGAAGATTTATTAAATTCAATCGGAAAAGAAGCAGCAAGATGATTCTTGGTGAGTCAATCATTTGATACTCATTTGGAAATAGATGTAGAAAAAGCAACTTCTAATACTAGCACAAACTCTTTGTATTATGTTCAATACGCACATGCGCGAATTAATCAATTGATCGAAAAACATAAATACGAAAATCCAAAAAAATTTAATTTATTAACTCTTGATTCTGAAATTGAATTAATGTGCAATATTAATGATTTTAAACCATTATTAGAATGTTGTGCAAAAAATTATCAAGTTCATCGGTTAATAACATACCTAACTAATTTGGCAAAAAATTATCATTCATATTATTCAAATACACAAATAATAGATAAAAGTAATCCAGTTATTAGTTCTCAACGTTATTATTTATCAGTTGCCGTTAAACAAATAATTAAAAATGGACTAGCACTTTTAGATATCAAAGCAAGTGAAAAAATGTAAAACTATTTAAATTTTTTTTTAAATACTAGTGCATTTTCATTAGAACCGTAATAATTATTTCTTTTACTTATTAAAATAAAATTATTTTTTTGATAAAATTTTATTGCTGGAACATTATTTTCTCTTACTTCTGCAAATAATTCTTTCACATATTTCCCAATATTTTTAATTAAATTAGTTCCTACGTTATTTCTCCGATATTTACTATGAACAAATATTTTTTGCAAATCACCAATTTCTTTATCGATTATGCACACAATAGAATATCCATATAATCCACCATCATCGTATGCACCAATTATTATGTAACCACTATTATTGAATATATCTAAAATTTGATCGTACGAATAGCTATGTGTATCAAATTCTTCACGATCATATTTGTATAATTGTTTTAAATCATTAAATAAAATTTTCTTATAGATCATTAAATAGGTGGTTTTATATATAGTGGTAATAACGTTGAAGGTTTTATGATTTTAAAATTTTTTATATGTAATAATAAATTATTAAATATATTAATATTTTTATAATCAATACAAATTTTATTTTTATTTATTTTTTTAATTTCTTCACTTGAAATAATTTTAAATTCTTCTATTTTTTTATTATTTTTAAAAATCCCTAAATAATATTTTTCTCCACGTGCATCTAATAAAGAAATTCCATCTTTCCAAGGTAATTGTAATAGCAAAGAATCAATAGTAAATATTTTTATTTTATTATTAAAAAAAAATCATGCTTTTGCAATAATGCACCCGATACGTACACCAGTAAAACTACCTGGTCCTATTGTTAAGTACAATGAAGTTATATTTTTTATATTAATTTTATTTTTTTTTAATAATTTATTTATTTCTTCAATTACCAAATCTGTTAAATTATTATTTGTTAATATTGAAATATAATCAATTATTTTATTATTAAATATAGCAAGATTGCATTTTTTTTGAGTTGTATCAATAAATAAATTCATTATTTCTTTTTAACTAAATCTCTTAATAAATTAATAAAATAAAATAACGAAACGCCTATTATTCCAGAAATAATAAAAGCATCTGGAAAATTTCAGGAAGTGTTCCCAAAAACAAAATGAAAATAATCTAATACTTGATCATGTTTTTCAATATTAAAGCATTTAATATAAACTGGTATTAATCTGTCGATTACGTTAAAAAAACCTCCAGTAAATGAAAGCGATAAAAATAAGGAATAATATCATTTATTGCTAAATATTGCAACAATTAATATCATAATAGAAACGAATCATTGAATAAAATATACAAAAGTTGTATTATTACTAAACATTCCAAAACTTATTCCGGAATTTAATACAATATTTATATCTATAAAATTTCCAGTACCATAATTATAATCATCAGCATTTGCAGCTCAAATATACATCGGAATAGTCGTCAAGAGAACAATTAATATTCCTATCGTAGATCATATGATACGCATGTATATTAGTTTTTTAGTAAAATTTTTTTTAAAATATGATTTATTTAGCATAATAATAAAAATATAAAGTTAAATTTATTTATATTATAAACTTAAATATATGCGGTTTAAATTAATATAATTTAATTATGATAAAAAAATCTGTTTTGAATAAAAAACTTATTTCAAATATTTCGACAATAAAAGAAGAACCATCATGAATGCTTAAAAATCGTTTAATAGCACATAATTTTTTTTTATCGTTAGCAAATCCAAAATGAGGTCCCGATTTATCTTCGTTAAATTTTGAACAATGCATCTACTATAAAAAAAATAACAAACCATTAGAGAAGATTAATAGTAAACTGCAAAAACTAAATGTTCCAATTAACATAAATAATAATGTTATTGGAATTAATAATCAATATGATTCAGAATCAATTTGCCATAAATTGCAAAATAGTCTTGAAAAAAAAGGAGTAATTTTTACTTCAATGGATGATGCT
The DNA here is from genome assembly GCA_031279765.1 of Mycoplasmataceae bacterium. Lineage (GTDB taxonomy): Bacteria > Bacillota_I > Bacilli_A > Mycoplasmatales > Mycoplasmoidaceae > Malacoplasma_A. The sequence goes on along the minus strand of JAITHU010000032.1, from coordinate 8,961 downwards.
ATAAAAAAATACCCAAATATAGTGAAAAAATATTTTGGTAAATTAGTATCATGTAGAGATAACAAATATTCCGCTTTAAATACAGCTGTTTGATCTGGTGGTTCATTTTTGTACGTACCAAAAAATATTAAATTAAAAACACCGCTACAATCGTATTTCCGTATCGGAACAAAATCAATTGGTCAATTTGAACGTACACTAATAATTATTGAAGAAAATAGTAAGACAGAATACATAGAAGGTTGCACAGCACTAACAAATAGTTCAAATAACCTTCATGCCGCTGTTGTAGAGATTTTTATAGGAAAAAATGCATCATGTAAATATTCAACAATACAAAATTGGTCTTCAAATGTTATTAATCTAGTAACGAAACGTGCGGTTGTAGAAGAAAATGGAAAAATGGAATGAATAGATGGTAATTTTGGTAGCAAAATTAATATGAAGTATCCATGTACGATTTTACGCGGTAAAAACTCGAATGCACGATGCGTGAGCATAGCTGTGGCACGCGATGAAGGAATCGTACACGATACAGGAGCAAAGATGATTCATATTGGTAAAAACACAAAAAGTCAAATAATCTCGAAATCTATTTCATGCAATGGGGGAAATTCTACTTATAGAGGATTAGTGAAAATTACCAATAGTGCTAGCAATAGTTGTAGTAATGTTGACTGCGAAACGTTAATCATTGATAAAAAATCAAAAAGTGATACCTACCCGCGTGAAATTATAAAAAATAATTCTTCATCTATAAAACACGAAGCAAAAATAACTAATTTTGATAAAGAAAAAATTTTTAGTTTAAATTGCAAAGGAATTAATAACAAAGTAGCAAAAGACTTAATTATTTCCGGTTTTATTGAACCTTTTAGTAAGGAATTACCTATTGAATATGCGGTTGAATTAAATAGATTATTAAAAGAAAATTAATTAATTTTCTTTTTATAGAAAATTTTGCACATTTCTAATATTGATTGTAATTCTTTTTGATTTAAGTAACACGTTTGAAATCTTGAAATAGTACCTTGTTGGCCATCTACAAAATAACCATCACCATTACCACATAGTTGTAATCCACGATTATCGCCTAAAGCGATAACGCTATCTGTTTCGTGTTCTAATTTCAAAATGAATTTTCCCATAATTTTATTAAAAATAGCATCATTTGTACTTTCTGAATTAACAGTTGATGCAGTAAGAATAATTTTCAAATTATTCTTTCCGAAATTAATTAATTTTTCTAATAGTACAAATAAATCATCATATTCGCGAATTAAAACATCATAATTATTAATAATTACTATTTTATTTTTAATAGAAAGTAAATTGTTTTCTGCTTCAATATACAATTTATCTAGAAAATTCATAACATCAGCAAAAGGAACGAAATTAATATAATCGTATTTATTAAATAAATTTACTATACCGTCATCTTTTACAGTTAATACATCTATATCAATTTCTTCAGGAGAATTTAATAATAATAATGATGAAAGAAGAACCGAAAGTAACATTGTACTTCCCGAACCTTTATTTCCAATAATTAATGTAGTGTTGTATGTTACTAGATCATAAACAAACGGTGTTGAATTATCAAATATTCCCGCAAACGACATTAGTGAATTTGGAACTATATTTATGTTTGAAAGAACATTTTTTATTGATATTTTTGATGATTCGTTTGGAGAATTTTTAAATTCGATAACAAATTCATTCTCATTTACGCTTAATGCAAATTGTTCTTCACCAATTTTTAAACTAATATCGTGTTTTAATTTCAAGACATCGTTGATTGCTGTTTCATCAAAAAATTTATAAACTATTTCACCATATAACGGGTGAACTCTAATATCAAAAAAATCTAATTTTATTCCTTCTTCATTAAAAATACCATCTAAAATTCCTTTGTAAGTATTCATTTTTTCTTGACATAAATTGTAACGAATAACTCCAGTATCATTTAACAAATTAATTGGTGGTATCAAATTTAGTGTATTAGTTGATTCTTCATTTATTAATTTTTTATTATTTTTTTTAATTTTTTTATCAGAATCTTTCATCTCCAATGTATCAGATTCACTACGATAAACATTATTGTAATCAAGTAATTTTATCATTCATATTCTAATTTTCTTTCAAAATTTATAATTTGATTTATTTAGTAATACGCATGCACCTGTAAACATAATAATTAACGATAATATATAAACTATACCTATAAAACAAACTTTAAATATAGCATATATAAAATTAGAAATTACTCCCCCAGTTAGTGCGGCAAAAAAATTTTTGTAATCAACTGTATTAAAATATTCAACATATCTTTTTTGATATCAAGAAAGTATTTCCACAAAATTAGTAGTAGATATGTTAGAAAATTCTCACGCAGATGATGAAAAAATTATCCCTACCGATAAAAAAGATAATGCTAAAAATAATAAAAATCTACGATTGATTAATAATTTTATTAATTTTATTCTAAAAAACAATAAAATTATTATTAGAAATAATAATCCGTAAACAGCAAATTTTAAATAACCAAATATATATTCAAAAAATATTGCATCTAAATAACTACCAATATATGGTACACGTAAAAACGAAAATGATAATATCATAAACATAATAATATAAATTTTTCTTTGTATATTTCAAAACTTTTCGGTGTTAGTTTTGTTATCAATATTATTAAATGTTATCATTTTTGTTATCCTTACTTAAGATTATAGTAATTAAAACTAACGGTTCCTTTTCAAAAGCTTTTTTAAATTTTTTTAATATAAATTTTTTTAAATTGTTTTTCATGTTTTTTAAATCTATTTGTTTATCGTTAGCAGCTTCTGATAATAATAAATTTGTTTGTTCATTGCTGCTAGAACTTATTTCATCAATTATTTTTTTATTTTCGTTTTTTAAATTTACAACTCCAACAACATCATAGTTTGAATCTTTAATAGTCTTAGTGTTTTTATCTATGTATAAATTTACTAAAACAATACCATTTTCCTTCATTTGACTACGTTCGAACACAGGGGAAGAATTATAATCAATCATACCACATTTATCAACGAATTGCGGTTGCAATTTTAAAAAATTAAACTTATTTTCTACTTGACAATTATTAAATTCTACTTCTTGACCGTTGCTTAATAATAAAATATTATTTTTGTTCTCAATGGTAATAGCAGCATTTTTTTTATAATTCATAAGATCCATATACAACCCGCCATAAGGAATAACATATTTTGGTGATAATATATGAAGTAAATATTTTTGGTCCTCGTTAGATGCGCGCATTTCTAATATATCTTTATCTAAACGATAAACTTTATTTGCACCAAATTTATATATGTCATCAACTAATTCAGCTTCTATTGATTCATGACCATTAGAAGTCTTACATGCCAAAACAAATGTATCGCTTTTCTTAAGTTTTAGTATATCATCATCATTATCTTCTTCATCAACATCCAAAATATCTAACATTTTTTCGTATAAATCAAAATTATATGATGTAATTAAAATTATAGCATTGTCAATATTTTCTGTTTGTTTTTTATTAATAAAATTAATATTTTTAATACTTACTTTATCCTTGATAAGATAATTAATTAATTTTTGTGTACGTTGATTATGAATGTATACTGGACGTCCATTAATTGCAGCAATTTTTAATAAAATTATTATTTTAAATAAATCCCTTTCATACGCACAAAAAACAATTCTTCCTGGATTATCGGAAAAAATATTATTAAAATATGTAGATACCGAATGGTTTGGAGCAGTAAAAGCATACGATGTACCAACGTTTCCAACATCAACAATTAACAACGTATTGTTATTTTTGGTAATTGCATTAATTTTTTCCATATTATTTATAAATGCTTTATTTTTTGTGGATGATATCATAAAATTATCTACACAAATAATTGATTCTGTATTAGTGCTAAAAATAAAACCTACAGAATACGGAATTGAATTAGTAATTTTGAATGGTGTTACGTTGCACTTACCTAGTTTAAAAGTGTTTAACGGAACAATTTGATTAAAATTTATTTTTTTCAAATCATCTTGAATATTATTTTCAGCATCAGAAAAATAATTTTTAATAACGAATTCTCCAACATCTGTTGTGTAAATTGGTATATTTTGTAAGTTTTTTAACAAAAATGGTAATGAACCGAAATTTTCATATGATGGTTCACCAATAAAAATTCCACGTATATTATTTTTATTATCAATAATTCATTGTTGATCAGGAATAATTTTTTCTACTCCTAATTGAACGGAAAAAGGTACTTTTATACCAACGTTAACAATAAAGATATCATCATCTATTGATAATGAGTAACATTTATTATCTCTTTCATCGAGTCCACCTAGTGAGACAAATTTAATTTTCGACATTTTTGAATAAGATATTCGCTACTTATTATTATAGCATAGAAATTACAAATATTTCTTATAGCTATTTTTTCACTTTTCTAACTTTAATTTTTTTTACACTATCAAAAATTTTTTTCGATGCAATAAATAATTTATTATTTGGATATAAATTATCTTTATAAATTATTTCAACGATACCAGCTTGTAATAAATTCTTAGCACATTCGTTACACGGAAATAATGTAACAAATAACTTTGCTCCACTTAAATCACTTTTGTTAGAACAATTAATCAACGCATTCATTTCGGCGTGAACAATATATGGATATTTTGAATTCAATCACTTTTCATCTTCTGTTTTTCCTAAACCTACACGAGAACTAGAAAATGATGATTTTTCTAAATAACAACATAGCTCGTTATAACCAGTAGAGATTATTTTGTTGTCCTTGACAATAACAGCTCCAACATGTGTATGCGGATCATTAGATTTCATTGCAACGCATTCTGCAATATTCATGAAATATTCATCATCAGATATTAATTTTGTAATTCAACTATTTTTTTCCATTTTAATAAATAAAATTATTTGTTAGTAAATAAGTTTAAGCATTATTTTTATTATAATAAATTCAATGGAAAAAATTAGATATTTTTTAACTAACGTAACCAATATTATTTCTGATGAAAATTATGAAAAAGTAAGTGAATATTGTGTATTTGAAATTAAATTACCAAAACCTTTATCAGAAAATAATATAGATAGCACAATAATTATTAAAATTATTGTAAAAAAAGAAATACCGATAAATATTCTTGAGGTATTGTATCTAAGAGCAATAAAAATTAACGATTCTTCATTAGAATACGAATCGAATATACATTTAGTATTTTCTATCGAAAATTTATTAAAAAATAAAATAAAAATTTTACCTTATATTAATTTTTTTTTAACAATAAATAAAATAAAAAATAATTATTTAAATTTAATTTTAAAACAAAATGAAAATTTAACAAGTAATAATAATGAATTAAATTTTAATTACTGTTCTGAAGAAGAACTTAATATAATTAGAAATATTTTCGGAACCGAGAATGAAAATAATTATTTATTAAAATTTTTAAATATTTTTGGTTTAGAAATTAAAAAAATTAATTATGTACAAAACAAACAAATGATAGACCAAATTCGCAATAATATAAAAAATGAAAAAAGTATCATACGTAATGATTCAAATTCTAATATTGAATTAGGAAATATTACTAATGTAATAAGAAATATAAATGTAATAGGCGAAATTGTTGCAATAGAAAAAAACGAAAGAAAAAATAATAATATAAAAACGTATTTAATAGATATTACAGACTACGAAAATTCATTAACGCTAAAATTTACAGATTATTCACGGGATAATCAAAAAAATATATTAAGTGAAAAAATAGATGAATTAAAAAAAGGAAATTGAATTTCCACAACAATCGATACTAGTATTGATGAATTTGAAAGAAAAGGTGAAATAATCGGAAATATTAAAAAAATTGAAATAATAGATAAGTCTAAAAAATATATTAGAAACGATTTAAACAAGAAACCAAGAATTGAACTCTTATGTCGCACTAAAATGAGTTCTTTTGATGGACTAATTTCGCCTAAGGAACTAACAAATTTTTGTAAAAATATGAATTATTCTTGCGTAGGAATAGCTGACAAATGAAATGTTCAATCCTATCCTCAAATTAGTGATAACGCAAAAAATGAAAACGTAAAAATAATATATGGTGTAGAAATGGATGTTCAACCAAGCGAAATAAAATGTGTTGACAACATTAAAGATATACCACTAAAAAATTCAGAATATGTTGTATTTGATATTGAAACAACAGGTTTGTACGCATGCAATGATGACATTATTGAATTTGGTGCAATAAAATTAAAAAACAATGTTGTTATTGATAGAATTGACTTATTCATAAAACCGTCAAAAATAGTAACAGATAAAATTCTTTCAATGACACATATAAGCAATGAAATGTTAAAAAATGGTAAAGATATTAAAGAAGCATTAAAAATTATAGTCGATTGAATAAAAGATCTTCCGCTCGTAGCACATAATGGAATAAAATTTGATATGCGTTTTTTAAATAAAAAATTAGAAGAAAATAATATGTCACAAATAGAAAATACAGTAATTGATACTATGCAAATATCACGTGCAATTTATAACACTAGCAGACACTCATTAGGTGCTATTGCTAATAATTTAAAATTAGAATATAACGATGAAATAGCACATAGAGCAGATTTTGATGCTGAAATTTTATCAAAAGTTTGAAATGTAATGATTGATAAGTTGGAAGCAATGGGAATTAATAATATTAATTTAATTAATAAAAAATTAAATAACTCGAGCTTGAAAGAAAATCAATATCCTAATTTCAATATAGTTTATGCTAAAAATCAAGTAGGTTTGAAAAAAATATACCAATTAGTTAGTACATCATATACAGATTCATATTTTAGAACACCACGCATATCTATTGAAATTTTAAAAAATATGCGAAATGATTTAATTATTGCTAATTCACCTTATGATGGTGATCTATGAGATTGTGCAACAAATGGAACAATAAATGATTTAAAAGAGAAAATTAGATTTTATGATGTAATTTTTGTTGCACCAATAAAAAATATCGCACATGAAATAAATAGAGAATTAATTACTGAAAAAAATGTTCAAGATATTATTAATAAAATAATAAAAATAGCTATAGAAGAAAAAAAAACCGTTATTGCTGTAAGTGATGCACATTATTTAAATGAATATGATCAAATAGGACACAAAATATTTATTTTTAATAAATTATTAGGAGGAAAAAGACATCGCTTATATAGTTTCCGTGATAGCAATGAAGTAATGCCATTATTACATTTTCGTACAACAGATGAAATGTTAAATGAATTTAATTTTATAAATAATAAAGAATTAATTACCGATATAGTTATAAATAATGCATACGCGCTAGTAGATCATATAGAAAACGCAATAAAACCAATTGTCTCAAAATTATACGCACCTAAAATGGATGATTCAGAAAATAATTTAAAAAATTGCGTACATGATAAAATGAAATTATTATATGGTGATGAACCAAACATACTAATAAAGAATCGTGTAGAAAAAGAACTAGAAATAATTATAAGCAAAGGTTTTGACGTAATTTATTGAATTTCGCATTTACTTGTAAAAAAATCACATTCTGATGGATATGTAGTTGGAAGTCGTGGTTCAGTAGGTTCATCATTAATCGCTTTTTTAAGTGAAATATCAGAAGTAAATCCCTTGCCACCGCATTATATATGCAGTAATTGCAAATACGTAGAGTTTAGTAATAATGAAATTGATAATGGATATGATCTACCTACAAAAAAATGTCCAAAATGTAATAAAAAGCTAAATAGCGATGGACATAATTTACCATTCGAAACATTTTTAGGAACAGAAAATGCTGCAAAGGTTCCAGATATTGATTTAAACTTTTCTGGTGAATATCAACCAATAATTCACAATTTTATAAAAGATATGTTTGACAAAAATCACGCATTTAGAGCAGGAACAATTAGTACAGTTGCAGAAAAAACAGCTGAAGGATTAATTCGTAATTACTATGAAGCGATATCACCAAATTGTAAAATTAATTATGCACAAATTAAATATATAACTTCAAAGTGCATTGATGTTAAACGTACAGTTGGACAACACCCAGGTGGAATAATTGTAATACCAAAAGAAAACGATATATGTGATTTTACACCATATAATTTCCCACCAGATGATTTTTCTGGTGAATGATATACAACTCATTTTGATTTTAATTCAATGCATGATACCGTATTAAAATTTGATATTTTAGGCCACGATAATCCTACAATACTAAGATTATTGCAAACTATGACGAATGTAGATATAGAAAAAATACCTACTAATGATGAAAAAGTTATGTCGTTATTTAGCTCAACAATATCTTTATATAATGATAAAAAAATAAAAAATAACTCAGTTGGTACTCTTGGAATCCCAGAATGTGGTACTAATTTTGTACGAAAAATGTTAAAAGATACTAAACCGAGATGTTTTGATGATTTAATTAGAATTTCAGGACTGTCACACGGAACTGATGTTTGAGAAGGAAATGCTAATTTATTGATAAAAAATAATGGTTTAACGCTAAGGGATGTTATAACGTGTCGTGATGATATAATGAACTATTTAATATCAATGGGAGTAAATGAAAATATTAGTTTCAAAATAATGGAAGATGTAAGAAAAGGTAAGGGAATAAAAAACGAGTATTTACAAACGCTAAGTGATTCTAATATACCTAAATGATATATTGAATCGTGTAATAAAATTAAATATTTGTTTCCTAAAGCACACGCAACAGCATATATGATAATGGCATGAAAAATTGCTTGGTTTAAGATATATCACCCATTAGAATTTTATGCATCATTCTTTTCTATTAGAGCTGATGTTTTTGATGTAATTACAATATCAAAAGGTGTTGAAG
>JAITHU010000042.1 GCA_031279765.1 Mycoplasmataceae bacterium | reverse complement strand
CAAAGAATGCTATTGATTGATTGCAAAAAAACTATCAAATAAAATTTAAAATTCAAGCGTTTGGTAGAATCGGTACAAAAAAAGAAATTATTGAAGAAGTATATCAAAAATTTTTATCATTGTTAGAAGGGGTAGGAACACCATTAGCACCATTAAAACAAACTTCACACACTGGTTACGAAGCAACTATAGTTAAAACAAAATAATAAAATTATGACAAAAATAAAACAAAAATCAAAAAGAGCATCATTTAAAAGGTTTAAAGTTACTGGAACTGGTAAATTAAAATATCGTCATTCTAATCGTGGACATTGTGCTACATTTAGAACTACAAAACAAAAGAGGCATGCTAAAAAAAATGGTATACTTTCTAAGCCAGCAATGAAAATTTTGAAAGGACAAATAAAATTTTAAGGAGAAAATATGAGAGTAACTAATGGACCAATAACAAGAAGAAGAAGAAAAGCTGTTAAAAAAGCTGTTGAAGGCGCTGTAGGAATAAAACATTTTTCTTATAAACACGCTAAACAAACTTTAATTAGAGCAAAAGTTTTTGCGTATCGAGATAGAAAAAATAAAAAACGTGATTTTAGAAAATTATGGATTTCTCGTATTAATGTTGCAGTTCGTGCTTTAGGATACAATTATTCGACATTCGTTAATAAATTAAACAAAAGTAATGTAAAACTAAATAGAAAAATGATTTCTGAACTTGCTATTAATAATCCACAAGAATTTGAAAATTTAGTTAATTCAATAATGAAAAATTAATTTTATGGAAATAAATTTGGAAGAATTATTCATAGAACAAGACAAGCTAAATAAAGTTATATTTGAAAAACATAATATCACTTCATATAACGAGGTACTTAACGAATTAGTTCTTGCATTATATGTTGAAATTGGAGAACTTGCTAACGAAATACGTTCCTTTAAATATTGATCAATTAAACCTTCCAGCAGTGAAGAAACTATTCTTGATGAATATGCAGATTGTGTACACTTTATTATTTCACTATGTTTAGCATTCAATGAAAATAACGATTTTAATATTAATGATGGAATTATAAAAATTAACGATAAAAAAGAAATAACATCATATTTAAAAAAATTATTTTCTACGTTGGATAATGCTATTAGTACTAAAAAAATGTCTAGTTGATTTAGCGATTTTATCGATTTTGGTTATTTGCTTGGTTTTGATATTGAAAAAATAAAAAAAGCATATTTTAAAAAACATGATGTTAACATCGAACGTCAAAAAACAAATTATTAGTTTGATTTATTATAATTATTAATATGTCTTCAATAAAATTAGATATTAATAATTTATTAATAGATTTGGAAAATCAAATAAAGAATGCTTCTAACGATACTAAAATTATTGAAATTAGAAATATTTTTTCAAAAAAATATTTAGCTCCCTTATATGATGATTTGAAACAAATTAAAAATGAAGAGAACAAACGTGAATTAGGAATGGAAATTAATGATTTCAAAAAGCGAATAAATACTATATGCGATTTGGCTATTGAAAATTTTAAAAATTCTTCATTAAATTCATCAAATGTTATTGATTATAATTTGGACGTTGAAACTGCTTCGTTTAAAAAAGGTTCTCTAAATCCAGTGACATTAGTCGCTAATGATATTTGTTCTTTTTTTAGAAAAATGGGTTTTACTATACAAAATGGTGAAGAACTTACAAGCGTAAAATATCATTTTGATGCATTGAACGTTCCAGAAAAACATCCAACTCGTGAGAGCAGTGAATCATTTTATGTTAACAATGGAACTATGTTAAGGGGGCAATGTACCGAAGGGACAGCAAGAGCACTAGAAAAATTTAATACTTCTAATGATATTAGAGTAGTAACGTATGGTTACACATATAGAAACGATGATGATGATGCAAGCCATTCTCATCAGTTTCATCAACTAGATTTTGTTTGAGCACGCAACGGAATTTCTGTAAGAAATTTAAAGTGAGTTATTAACGGTTTGTTTAAATACATATTTGGTTCTACTTCAAAAACAAGATATCGTCTATCTAATTTTCCATTTACCGAACCTTCGTTTGAAGTTGATATATCATGTCCATTTTGTAATGGAACAGGATGCCAAACGTGTAAAAATTCTGGATGAATTGAATTAGGTGGTGCTGGGATGTTACATGAAAATGTTCTTAAATTCGCTGGTTCAAAATTAAAAACAGGTATAGCAGCTGGTTTTGGACTAGATAGAATTGCGATGATAAAATTTGGAATGAATGACGTTAGAATGGTTATTGGTGGAAATGATTTACGTGTTGTTACGCAATTTGGAAATGAGGAAATTGACTAATGTTGTATTCGCGTAATTTATTGAAAAAAATTTTGCCACATATTGAAGAAGTTTCTGATCAAGAAATGATAAATGCATGCGGTTCTATTGGAACTGAAATAGAAAAAATATTACATCATCCAAAATTGGAAAATTTAGTAATTGGAAAACTCATTGAATTTGAAAAACATAATAACGCTAATAAACTTAATGTTTGCCAAGTAAAAATTGATGAAACAGATACAACTATCACCATTGTTTGTGGAGCAAATAATTTGGTAGTTGGTAAAAAAGTTATTGTTGCATTGCCTGGTTGCAAATTGCATGACGGAAGAACAATTGAAAAACGCGACGTTCGCGGTGTTATGTCTAATGGTATGTTATGTGGTTATGATGAGTTGACAAATATAACAGATTTTGTTGGCGAATACGATGAAGAAGGTATTATATTAATGGATGATGGAGTTGTAGGAAATAAAGATGTTGCAAATCATTTAGGTTTAAATGATGTGATATATGAAATAAGCATACCATTTTCTAATAGGAACGATTTAAATGGTGTATTAGCTTTTTGTCAAGAACTTGCTGGATTTTTTCATTGAAATTTTGAATATCCAAAATTATCAAAAGTACAACGCAAATTATTTGAGGAAAAAATAGATATTACAATCGATTCGGACGTATGCAATAGTTTTACATTTACCAAAGTAAAAAATATTCCAAGAGAACAATCTCCTTGATCGTTAAAGTCATTGTTGATTAATAATGGAATAAGACCAATAAATTTATTGTTGGATTGTTTAAATTACATTACTTTATTAACAAATGTGCCATCTGCTGCATATGATGCAGCATTTATCGAAAGTATAACTGTTGAGTGTGCTAATGAAGGTGAAAAAATTATTGCTTTTAACGATAAAGAATATCAATTAACAAAAAGTGATATCGTTGTTAAAACAAATGGGAACATTATATGTTTAGGTGGTATTATAGGTGCAAAAGATTTTGGAGTCACAGAAAATACAAAAGATGTTTGAATCGAGTTTGCTAATTTTGATTTTAGAAAAATTAGAACTACCGCTAATCGTTTATCTATTAATACTGATGCTTCACGTAGATCTTCAAAAGAAATTAGTATATTTTCTACATTAATTGCAACGCAATTATTACATTCGACATTCGATAGTAATACATTAATAAGCAATACAATAACTAAAGGAAAAAAATATAAGTCTAAAATTATTCCTGTTGATTTTAATTCAATGCGTACAATGATTGGAATAAATTTAGACAAGAAAAAAATTATTAAAAATTTATCGTGATTCGGATTTAAAAGAGTACCGTTTTTAGGTTTTATTCCTCCTAGTTATCGTACAGAAGTAAAAATTGGTCAAGATATTATTGAAGAAGTAGTTAAATCGCTTGGTGTCAATGAATTACCAGAAATGCCAATTGACACAAGTGTTAAAAATGTAGTAGATACGATCGATGACCATTATTTTAATTTTCATATTAAAAATATACTAACAAACAACTATTTTAATGAAGTAAAATCATTAAATACTTCTAGTGTTAAAGATTTGTTTACGTATAACGAATTTAATTATAAAAAAGCTACAAAAATAACTAGTACACACATCGAATCTCGTCAATACTTACGCGTAAGTTTACTTGGTTCATTATTGAAAATTTATGAAAAAAACACTGCCTATAAAACGCAATTACAACCTATTTTTGAGATGCAAAAGATTTACGCAGATGATAATGAAACTATTAATGTAACAGGAATTACAGAACAAGTTGTCCAATTGGATAAAATAAATAAATCTTCACTTGCATACAATGTAGTTGGTTTAAAAGGAGTTGTTAATGAAATAGCACGTTTTTTTAATGTAAATTTTAAATATAGAAATTTTCAGAATAGTAATATCTTTTATGACAACGAATGTGTAGAAGTGTTAGAAAATGATAAAACTATTGGTTTTATTGGTTGCATTAAAATAAATAAATTACCATACGCTATCAACACAAAAAAAATATATTGTTTTTCATTAAATTTGAATAATTTGATTAATAACTACAAGTTAAAAGATTTTAAAATTAAACATGTTAGTAACAATATGCCAATTTATAAGGATATTTCATTTTTCGTTGAAAATAAAGAAACAAATTTAAAAGAAGTTATTAACAAAATATCTTTAAAAAAATTTGTAGATTCGTGCGAATTTGTTGATAAATTTATTACCGATGGAAAAACTTCTTACACTATAAAAATTAAATTTAATAATGAAAATGCAAAAATATCTACTGATGAAATTGATGAATATTTGCAAAAAATAATTGATATTTTGATCGAAGGTAATGATATTGTTGTTAGAAATAAAAAGTAAATTTTTTAAATAAAATAAGTTTTTATGTTAAAATAAAATTGTATTGATTTAATTTATTGATTTAATTTATATAGTAAAATTTGGAGGAAAAAGAAATGGCTGTTAAGAAAAACGCAAAAAAAGTAGTAGCAAAGAAACCTGTTAAAAAAGCTGCTCCTAAGAAAAAAGGAAAAAAATAATTTTTTATTTTTTAAATAATTTTATTTACTTTTCAACTGTTGCTTAATTGCAACAGTTTTTTATTTTATACTTTTGGTTTAAACTTTGTTGATGTATTATAATTTTATATAAATATGTCTATATTTAAAAAGAAAAATAAAAACGATGTTAATAATCAAGGAAAAATTGATTACATTGATAATTTATTATTAAATCCTCGCGGTAAAATGTCTTGGCAAGTTTTATTAATATTTATTTTTATTATTTTGGGGTTGATATTATTGTTTAGTTACTTATTGTTTTATACAGAACAAATAGCTATTTTATGAACAGCGATTGTTGTGATTTTATTATCGATTATAATTTTTGCAATTTATATATATTTTAATAGCAAAAATTATAATTATAAACAACAAATTGTTTCTGTAAATCAAAAAGAATATTATGAAAATATAAAAACACTACAAAAAATGCGAGAAGAAGAAGATAATGAAACACTTAAAAAATATTTAGAAAAAAAAGAAAAAGAAAAAAAGATTATGCAAGATTTACAAAAGTAATTTTAGAATGCGTTTGTTAGGGGTAGATTTAGGAACAAAAACAATGGGTTTAGCAATTACCGATTCGTTGCAAATTGTTGCTTCGGGACTAGAAAATTTTTATTATGATAATAATGATTTAAACATTTGCGTAGAAAAAATTAAAAAAATAATTTCTAAATACAATGATATAGGAACAATTGTTATCGGTTATCCTCTAAAACTTAATGGTTCAAAAAATGAACGAACATATTTGGTTGAAAATTTTTTTACGATTCTTAAAAAAAATATTAATAATAAAATATTAGTAGTTTTTCACGATGAACGCTTCACTACTAAGAAAGCAACTGAAATATTGAAGGAACAAGTAAAAATGAAAAATAGCAAAATAAAAAAAATTAAAGATAAAATGTCCGCTGTTGTTATTTTGGATGAATTTATGAATAAAATTTAATTAAATATTTTTATTTATAAATTCTATTAAATCATCAATATCAATACTTACTTGTTTCATAGTATCGCGATTTCGTATTGTTATTGTATGGTTTTTTATTGTCGAATCATCAAATGTTGCACAAAATGGTGTACCTATTGCATCTTGTCTTCTATACTTTTTTCCAATAGAAACAGATGAATCATCTAATATAGCACTTATATTTTTATCAATTACTGAAAGAAATACCTTTTTTGCATCTTCTTTATGTTTTGACATTAAAGGGAGAATAGCAATCTTATATGGTGACAAAACAAATGGGAGTTTTAATATTTCACGTGTTTCTTCTTTTTCTTCAACATTTTTGTTTTCAATTTTTTCGTTCTTATATTTTTCGCAAACAATTGCGTAAAATAAACGATCTAACCCAACAGATGGTTCAACAACATACGGTACTATTTTATTATTTGTATTTGAATCTAAATAAGATAAGTTAGTACCAGATTTTTTCATATGTGTTGTTAAATCAAAATTTGTACGGTTTGCAATTCCTCATAATTCACTAAAACCATGAGGGAAATTATATTGCACATCAATTGTTTTTGACGAGTAATGTGATAATTCTTCTTTTTTGTGTTCTTTGAAAATTAAATTTTTTTTATCAAAGTTTAAAATATTTTCTAAAAAATTTTTAATAACATTTATTTCTTTATCAAATATTTCAGAACTTTGTTCGGGAAAACAAAAATATTCAATTTCCATTTGTTCGAATTCGCGCGTTCTAAAAATAAAATTACCAGGCGTAATTTCGTTTCTAAATGCTTTTCCAATTTGACACACTGCGAATGGTAATTTCATTCTCGTTGTACGTTGTACGTTTGCAAAATTAATAAAAATTCCTTGTGCTGTTTCTGGACGTAAATAAAGAGTTGTAAGAGCATCTTCTGTCACCCCTTGAAATGTTTTAAACATTAGATTAAATTTTCGTATGTCAGTTCAATCTTGTGAACCACACGCTGGACATTTTATGTGATTATCAACGATACATTTTTTTAATTCATCTAACGGCGAAGCTTCAGTTACACTAGCATTTTTAACATTTTCTTCAATTAATTTATCAGCACGAAATCTTTGACAACATTTTTTACAATCAATTAATGGATCGGAAAAATTTGCTAAATGTCCGGAAGCATCTCAAACTTTTGGATTTAAAATAATTGCACTATCTAATCCGACTGCTTCTGGATTTTTAGTAACAAATTCTCTTCATCATAATGATTTAAGGTTATTTTTTAATAAAACACCTATCGGACCATAGTCTCAACTATTTGCTAAACCGCCATATATTTCAGATCCTTGGAATATGAATCCATACTTTTTTAAAAAATTAACTATATCATCTTGGTTATTTTTCATACTAAATATATTAATCAATTATCTTTGTATCGCTTTTAATAAAATATCCTTGGTCATGTGAGCATACTGGACATTTTTTTGGAGCATCTTTTGAATTAATGATGGCACCGCAATTACTACAAAACCATTTTTCTTCTTTATTACTTTTAAATGTTGTGTTTTTTGTTAATTCGTTATGCAATTTAATGTATCTTTCTTGATGCATTTTTTCTATTTTTGCGACAGATTCGAATAATTTTGAAATTGAGATATAACCTTCTTCTTTTGCTTCTTTCGCAAACTTTACATACATGTTGGATCATTCATATTTTTCGTTTGAAGCAGCGAGCAAGAGGTTATCAGCAGTTTTTGGTATTTCTCCATCAAATAAAAGTTTATACCATATTTCTGCATGTTCTTTTTCGTTATTAGATGTTTCTTCAAAAACTTTCGAAATATGTATCAAACCATCTTTTTTTGCACGTGATGCAAAAAAACCATAACGTAAACGCGCTTCCGATTCACCACTAAATGATTTTTCTAAATTCTTGTATGTTTTTGTTTTTTTAAATTTGTTATCCATGTTTCTTGTTGTATTATACAAATTAATATAAACATCGCGTTTATAAATATAATATTACTTCTATAAATATTAATATTAACTTTTATTGTTGTATTAAACATGAAATAAAGTATCTACATCGTTTATTTAACATCAAATACCTTAAAATAATCTATATAGATTAGAAAAATAATATAATTTTTAAGATGTTTTATAATACATAATTATAGAAGTAATTTATTTTCATGAGTAAGAAACTAATAGTTATAGAATCACCAAACAAAATACAGACTATTCAAAAATTCCTTGGTAAAGATTATAAAATTTTGGCAACAATTGGTCATATCCGTGATCTTTCAACACGTGGTTTTGGTTTTGATGAAAAAACATTAGAACCACATTGAGTAATTCAAAATAGTAAGAGTATTTTCGGTAAAAAAAATTCACAAATTAAACCTAAAAAAGAAATCATTAATGAAATTAAAGAAGAAGCAATTGGTGCATCAGAAATTTTTCTTGCAACCGACCCAGATCGCGAAGGTGAAGCAATCGCATGACATGTGTATGATATTTTGCATGATGATGATAAGGAAAAAGTAAAACGTATTACTTTTAACGAAATAACTGAACCAGCGGTAAATGATGCCCTTTCTCACCCAAGAAAAATTGATATGCGTTGAGTGGAATCACAATTTGCTAGAAGAATACTTGATAGATTAGTAGGTTTTAGTCTTTCTAAATTAGTAAGAAAAAAATTACATGCTCAATCCGCTGGTAGAGTTCAAACAGTGGCATTAAAATTTATATACGATCGCGAACAAGAAATTAATAAGTTTAAAGAAAAGAAATGATGAACTTTAGATGTTTCTTTGCAAGGAGATATTAAACTAATTTTACGTGAGATAAATCCATTGAACGAAAAAAAAATTAAATTTAAAAAAATTGACGATGAACATCATGGAACTGGTATTGAATTTTTAGATATTGAATCTGCACAAGAAATTAAAAAAACGTTAGAAAAATGATACGAAATATATCAAATTGATGAACCGCAATTTTATATTTCTAATCCAAAAGATCCGTATAAAACTTCAACTTTGCAACAAGATGCTATTAATAAATTAGGTTGAAATATTAATAAAGTTACTTCTATTGCTCAACGTTTATACGAAGGTGTTGAAATTAAAAAGGAACATCATGCGTTAATTTCTTATCCTAGAACAGATAGTTTGCGTATTGCTGATACGTTCGTTAAAAAACTAGAAGAATTTATCGTTAAAAAATACGGCAAAGAGTATTATTGTTTTAGAACATTTGTTGATAAAAAACACAATAAAACTGCTACAAAAGGAAATAATGTGCAAGATGCTCACGAAGCAATACGTGTAATTGATCCGACTATTACTCCAGAATCAATCAAACCAATGATTTCGCATGATGAGTATTTATTATATTGTTTGATATGAATTCGTACGGTAGCAGCATTTATGACTCCAGCAAAATATCAAAGAATAATTGTGCGTTTATCTAATAATAAAAATAAATTTTATACATACGAAAATTTATTAGTTTATGATGGTTGAAAAAAAATAGACCATTATGAAAAAGAAAAAAAGAACCATCAAATAAAAGCAAAAGATTTAAAAATAGGTCAAAAATTTATTGCAGATACTATTGAAATCAAAGAACATGCATCACAACCGCCACCGAGATATAATCAAGCATCACTTGTAAAAGCGCTTGATGAAGCGGGTGTTGGACGTCCTTCGACATATAAATCAATGGCTAATATGGCTGTTGAACGTCATTATGCAAAAATGGAAAACCGCGCTTATCATATGTTACCAATCGGGAATGAGGTTATAGTTGATTTAGAAAACTTTTTTCCATATATCGTTGATCCGATCTTCACAAAAGAAATGGAAATTCATCTAGATGAAATCGCTCATAATGACGAAGATTGAAAAAAATGAGTTTTAGAATTCAAACCCAAATTAGAGAAAGATATTAAAAAAGCAAACGAGAAAATAGTCAAAGAACCAGATGAACAAGTTGGACGTAATTGCCCTAAATGTGGTGCACCATTGATTTTTAGATATGCTAAGAAAACTGGTGATAAATTTATCGGTTGTTCAGCGTTTCCAAATTGTACATATGCCGAATTCCCCGAACAAGAAAAACCAAAAATATTAGAAGAATTATGTCCATTATGTGGGAGCCATTTAATAGAAAGATCTGGTAAACGCGGAAGTAGATTTATTGGTTGTTCAGCATATCCAAATTGTCATTATATGAGACCTATAAAAAAAAATCCTAATGATAAAAAAAATAATGTTAAAGCGGATATTGAGAATCAAGACAGCGATGATGATATGATAGCTGTTAAAGAAGATAAGAAGAAGAAAAATGCAAAAACTAAATAGTAAAAATTTTTCTAAATCTATTGAAAAAAATACGTGGGTTGTTGATTTTTATGCTGATTGGTGCGGACCATGTAAAATGTTATCACCTATTTTTGAAAATGTTGCTAAAAAATATCCAAAAATAAATTTTACAAAAATAAATGTAGATGAATCTAACGATATTGCAGAAAAATATAATGTCTTATCAATTCCAACAATCATAGTTTTTAAAGATGGTAAAAAATATTCGCAACACGTTGGTTTTATTTCTGAAGAAAAATTAATTGATTTATTTAACAAATAAAGGTTTGTGTGGTTCGAAAATTTCTAACCCTTCATAATTATTTTGTTTCGAATATTCATACAATAATATTGCAACACAATTAGATAAATTAAAACTTCTTATATTTTTCGAAGCTGGTATACGAATTGTTTTTATTTCGTTTTCTTTTAAAATATTTTTTGGTATTCCTTGCGATTCTTTACCAAAAACTATATAAACATCATTTTTATTTTTAAAGGATATTTCATTTGGTTTATTTTTTCCGTATCTAGTTAGAAAATATATTAGATGTTTTTTATTTTTAATTGTGTTTATAAAATCTTCATAACTATTATGTTCAATTAACTTTAATTTTTCCCAATAATCAACTCCAGAGCGTTTTAATTTTTTATCAGTTAGAAAAAAACCATATGGTTTTATTAAATGCAATATAGCATTCATTCCAATACAACTTCTTGCAATATTTCCAGTATTTTCTGGAATTTCTGGTTCTAATAATACAACATGTACCATATTTCTATCCAATTATGTTATAATTAAAATAAATTATGGGAAGCAATAGTATAGCTAACAAACAAGTAGAACATTACACATTAGGCAATAAACAAACTACAACGCTTACTAGGTCATTAATGGTATGTGGTGTCGCTTTTATAAGTATTTGTGCATTTTCTTATGGATTGTATATGATTTTAAACAATTATATTACAGAAGAAAATGTTCAAATAATTCCTATATTGTATGGCGTTTCTTTTGTTTTATTGATTGTTTCAATGTTTATGTCAATGTTTACATTTTCGAGAATTGAAAAAACATCAATTGTAACGATATTAATTGCTATTATTTTGTACAGCATTGCTGAAGGAATCGCTTTTGGGATTTTGTTCTTTGCGATTAGTAGGTCTTTCGAAGAAACAGTTAATTTATCTGATTTGTGCTTTATTTTTGGTATTGGTGGTGGGATATTTCTTATTTCTGGTTTTATTGGAACACTTATGTCTAACAAAACAACAGTTACTTTAGGAAAAATACTATCAATAATGACAATTATTTTGTTGTTAGTTTTTTTACCACTTATGTTGATTTTAGCATTTATTCCTGGAGTACAAGTTTTTAGCGATAAACTATTTGCTTTATATAACATAATTGCTGGTGTATTATTTATTCTTTATGCTGCATATGATTTTAGTGTTATTAAAAAAATGGAACAATATATTAAATTGCAAAGCGATAAAATACAATTAAAATATGTTTTAATGTTTGGTTTCAAATTGCTTATTGATCTTATTGGTATTATTTGAACATTAATAAATATTTATTTACGTTTTAAGAGATAATTAGTTTTATTGTTCGTGCCATTAATTTTAAAAAATTCTAAATCATTTTCCTTTGATGGAAATAACGTAACATTAAACGCAAAATATATTCAGGAACAAAAAAAATATTTTAAAAAAATTACTGGTACAAGATTTGGTGCGATTTTAAATATGAATAAATATTGTTCTCCTTTTAAATGTTGATTACAAATGGTTAATTTATTTAAAGAAGAAATAGACGAAAAATTATCTAAATCAGGACAAATTATTGAACCATTGATTATTAAGTATGTAGAAGAAAAACTTAATACAAAATATATTAGTCATGATCCAATAGCAATAAATTTTGATATTTTTTCAAATAATAAAATATTTGGCGGTATTCCTGATGGCGAACCAATTAATGAACAAAATAAAATTGATTATTCAAATGGAAAATTAATGCTCGAAATAAAAACATCATCAATAGATAGTTTTGTATATAGAAAAAATAATGGCAAATTAGAAATGGTATTAGAAGATGAGTTACCGAAAATAAAAGAAAGATATGCAAAAAGAATGACGTGGTTTGCAGAAGATAAAATAGTTCCACCAACTGAATATGTTTTGCAATTGGGTTTATATTTATACTTACGTGATTTATCTGAAGGTGCAATAGTAGTTAGTTTTTTAAACGGAATTGATTATATAAAACCACAAGAATTTGTAGCTAACGACCACGAGATACATGTTGTTAAAATATCAATGGATAAAGAAAAATTTTCTAAATATATTAATTTTGCAACGGAATGATACAATAAGCATATATTAACAGGAATAAGCCCGCCATTAACAAAAGATGATGCAAAATGGTTCAAACAAGAACTTGATAATATTTAATTTATTTTGTTTAGATATATGTATAGTTTATAATTTTGTAAGTAAATTATGGCGCGTAAACATTTAATAATTGCTAATATTAACAAAAAACAACAAGCGCAAGCAAAAATATGGCAGAAATTAGCTCGCGAAATAAAAGCAGCTGCAAAAATTGGCGGAGTTAATGTTGATGCTAATCCACGATTAAAAATGGCAATAGATAAAGCAGTTCAAAATGGGTTATCTTCAGAATCTATTGAAAGAAATTTACACGGTAATAAAAAAGATGATGCTGAATTAATAAATATTGAGTACGAATGCTACGGTCCTAATGGTATTCAAATAATTGTAAAAGCATTAGCAGACAATACAAATCGAGTTGCTAGTAACCTTCGAGGGTTTTTGTCAAAATTGCATGGAGAAATTGCAAAACCTAATAGCGTTAAAATTTTTTTTGATAATCTTGGTTATATTCTTGTTGAAAAAACTAATAATTTAACAATTGATGATATCATGGAATATACAATAAATAATAATATTGTTGATATTAACGAATTTGATAATGTTTTTGAAATCAAAACAACCCCAGCGGATTTTTATAGCGCGCGTGATAATTTAAAAAATAATAAATGCATTATTTTAGATAGTGAAATAAAATTAATTGCTCAAAATAAGATTACTAAACTTGATCATGATGCAAAAGAAAGATTTAACAAATTCATTTCTTCTTGTGAGGAAGATGATGATATTCAATGAGTAGTTACTAATTACGAAGAATCTGATGAAAATTAATTATCAAAAAATAATGTTAATGTTGCTGTTTGAGAATAAATAATATCATTTGCTTCTGGACCAGATTTAATTTGTAAAACAACGTTATAAACAAAAGTTCCAACTACATATTGAATTGTCGAACGCAAACGGATATAACAAGAATTATCATTATCAAAAAACAAGCAACTTAAATATGGAGAAGGTGCACCATTATCAGTAATAGAATATTCTTTTTCTCATTCGTTAAACATTAATTCTTGATTATTTTCATCAAAAACAACAGGAGAAGCATGAGCAACATTAATATTAAAATCTATTGGAGAACTTTTCGATAAATTACGATCAACACTAATTTCACTATCAATTGAAACACTTGCTGGTTTCGGAGTAATATGCAAATCAAAATAACTTCTATCTTTTTCTGGGCTTGAACGAATTGACCCATCATCATTTGAAGCATAAACTAGGATATTATAATAAGAACCAATTTTTGATGATAGCAAATGATTAGTATCAGAAACAATTAGATGTCCATTTGCATCAAAAGAAATAGAATTTGAAATAACTTGATCTTTATGTAATACATGTAATTTTACATTATTATTAAAAACGGTAGTTGTAGTAAAAGTAATACTATCATCGGAAGTATACGATTCTTGTTGATTAACATAAAAATTTATTGTTTTTAAACCATGCATATCAACAATCGCTTGTCCTAAACTTGTTTTTAAACTTGAAAGATAGTAAGTTGCTGTTGTTCCAAAACATCCAGTTGAAAGTAAAAAAATACTGCCGAATAGCAAACGTATACGCATTATATATTTATTATATTATTTTACATTTTTATTAAATGCAAATAATTTTTGGATTTTATTTTTATTAATATAATTTAATAAGTTCGTTAATAAAATGTCAAGAAGCAGTAAAACTATTGCAAAGTTTGCGTGATTTAATATTTTTATTATTATTGCTGGCGCGATTACTTGTTCAATTCCATTTTTATTATCTCTTCTTGGTTCTATTAATAATAACCATGACAAAAAATACATACTAATTGATGGGAAAAGTATTGTAGAAGCGAAGACTGGATTAGAAGATGATGAACAATATACTGCTTTCGATATCAATAACGATAGTGAAGAATTATCTGATTGCACTTGAAGCGTAGCAAAAAAATCAGGACAAGAAGGTATTAATGTTCAAATAGAAAATGGGCTTTTGAATTATACATTTAATAATATCGGAACAGCTATCTATACAATAACTTGTAGCAAACAAGATTACACTAGTAGTACATTAGATGTTAGATTCAATATTAGTGAACAAACAATTAGTATTGAAGCATCTGATGCTTCAAATCCTAATATTATAGACATTCCGTTAAATGCTTATAGTCAAAAAGAATTTGTAGCAAAATTTGATAATCAAATATTAAGTGATTGCACTTGAAATTATGTAAATATAGTAACTAGTACTACTGTTACTGGTCTTACACTTGATCCAATAGATGGCATACTCACATGAGATAGTTCATTTTCTAATACAATAAAAGTAATAAATATTAAAATTACTTGTGCAAAAGTTGGTTACACAACTGGTGAATTAATAGTCGCAATTACTGTCTCTAATGAATTAACAATATATGGAAGTAGTACTATAGAAACAAATGAAACTTCTATTTGTGATGACAATAGTTTTTTGTATGTAGCGAAATGTTTTGGACAAGATATGCAAGATGTTACTTGAACGATTTTTGAAAATCCAGATTCGCTTGCCGGAATCACGATCGATAGCTCAACTGGTGCGTTAAATTGAACTGCTTCTACAACATCTAGTGATAATATCGGTTCACACACTATTACTATTAAATGTACTAAAACTGATTATGTTGAAGCAACAAAACAAATTACATTTGTTGTTAATGCAAAACAAATAGTAATTACTGGGCAAACTAACGGAGATAATATCTCTATCGATCAATGAACAAGCGGATTTAAAAAATATGTTTCTACTTGCGGTGGAAATACTTTAACTGGTGTAACATGAAGTATTACTAATTATGATGGACTAGATGGAAAAATAACTATTAATAGTTCTAACGGTACATTTAATTATGATGATACAATAACAAATGGTTCGTACTACATTACTATTGGTTGCACTAAAACGGATTATCTTGATGGTTCTTTAACATTTATATTACATGTAAAATCAATGCAAATTGAAATTAGTGGTTCTACAACAATTATTGTTAATCAGCATGATGCTGGTACCGAAGCATATACTGCAACATGCGAAGCAAACGCTACGCTAAGCGGAGCGGTATGGAGTGTTGTTGACAATGCTGGTTTAATTGGTTTTAGTATAAATAGTAGTAGTGGAGTTATAACTTGAACAGATTCAGCTTCTTACACTGTAGGAAATTACAATATTTCAATTAAATGTACAAAAGCCCCATATATTGTAGGAACATATAATATTTTATTCAAAGTTGTTTTTAATCTTCCAAATTCATATTTTATTGGCTTGGATGATACGATATTTAGTTTGCCATATTCTAATGATGCCACAACACCAGGAACATCATTATACGCTCTATGCAATTATGATTATCATAATACTTGTTTTAGTTTTGGTAGTTTTCAAGGAAAATTAAAAGGAATTCACTTTGGAAGCGATTGAGATGCATTAACTACTGCTCCAGCTAATTTTTGTCGTTATTTATTTTATGATTCAACATTGACATCAATTGATGCTGTTGATTTTCCAAAAAACATTACAACTGCAGGTGCATATTCTCTTTATGCTATGTTTTATCAATGCACAAATCTTCAAACATTACCATCGGAGTTTAATATACCACAAGTTATTTCTAATTTACCAGATCACTATTGTTTTAGGATGTTTGAAGATTGTTCTAGCCTTCAAACATTACCATCTGGTTTCACTTTAATGAAAAACAAAAATATATCCACTATTGGTGAAGAATGTTTCGATAGTATGTTCGAAGATTGTTCTAGTCTTCAAACGCTACCTATAGGATTTGGTATGCCAATAAGTGCATCTTCCGCAACTAGGTTTGCTGCACAAATGTTTTATGGTTGTACGATATTACAACCATTAGATGATTATGATTACGAAGCACCATGTTTTTTAAAAATACCTATGTTGTCAGGAGTAAGCAATTGCCATTGAATGTTTAATAATTGCATTGCTTTGCAAAGTTATTGAAGCCAACTTTCTTCAAGTCAAGGATCTCCTAGTTCAGGTCAACATATTGGCATTCTTCGTAATTAATGTTAATTAAACAATACAATATTTTGTGTATAATTTTAGCAATATGTTATATGGTTTAATATTTGGTTGTATAGGAACGTTAATAATCGGTGGAATTATTGGTTATTTTATAGCACTAAAATTTTTTAAAAAAAAATTACACGATAATCCACCTATCAATGAAAATCAAATTCGTGCTCTCTATGCGCAGGTTGGTAGAAAACCTACAGAAGCACAAGTTAATCAAGCAATGAAGGCATTCAAAAATAACGCTTCAAAATAAATCATGGCTTCTTTTATAAAGTCCGCTTTTAAGGAATCTGATTGAATATTAGATAATATTCCTGAGTTTTGTTTTCTTGGAAGAAGTAACGTTGGAAAGTCAACTTTAATCAATGCATTAGCAAACAAAAAAATTGCTTTGACATCAAAAACGCCAGGTAGAACACAATTAATTAATTTTTATGATTTCGATAGATATAGATTAGTTGATTTACCAGGTTACGGATTTGCTAATTTAGGTAAAGAAAAAAAAAATACTATTTCTACAATGATTGATGATTATTTACTTAAAAGAAAAAACATTCGTTGCTTTTTTTTAGTATGTGATTTTAATGTTGTCACAGATCTTGATAAAGAAATGGTAGAATGACTTGCTAAAAATACAAAATTTTTTTTTATTATTTTGAATAAAATAGACAAAATTAGTAATAATACATTGAAAAATCATTTTGAGAAAATAAAAAATTTTTTAAAAGTTGACGAAAATAATATTATTTTAATAAGTGCAAAAAAAATGTTAAATATTAATAGTATTAAAAAAATAATTAATAGTTTTTTATAGTTAATTATTTCATAATCACTTTTTTTTGTTGTATAAATAATAATATATTATGAAAAAAACAAAATTATTTTTTACTTCTCTTGTTCCAGTTGCGTTTTTTGCAACAGGAATTTCTTTCTTAACTACTAGTTGTGGTGAAACCGATCCAACTAATTACGTAGGAAATTATGATGGAACTGATTGAAAAGGTCGTACAGAAGGTTCTATAAATATAACTATAGTAGATAGCCATGTTGTTTCAGTTACTACAGCTACTAATTCATATAAAGCAGAAAATTTAATTATTCCTAAACAAATTAAATTTGAAGATGGCTCGATTGAAAATTTAGATAGCATTGGTGTTCTTTTTAATGCAACATTAACTGGTTCTTTAACTTTGTCTACTCCTACAATTCCTGATGGTGAAGTTCATACATCAATTAGTACCATCACAAGTTTAAATTTACTAGAAGGTGTTGAACTTATTGGAAATAGAGCGTTTAAAGGTTGCGAACAAATAGTTAATGCATTATCAATTCCTGATAGTGTTACAACTATTGGAGAATACGCTTTTAATGATTGCAAAAATATTGTTGGCGATTTGATTATTCCTAATAATAGCATAATTAAACAATATGCGTTCGCAAACTGTGCAAAAATTGAAAAACTCTTTATTCCGTCAGAAGCAGTTTTATCTGGATGAAACTCTTTTCAAGATTGTTCTTCTATTAATAATATTGTTTTTGATAGTTTTGATGTTTTACCAGAAAATTGAGGCAGTTGAATTTTTCAAAACCTTGCTACTAACGGAACTGTTTTTTCAACAAATTCTGAAGTTACTAGTGCCGATTTTCTTGCTTTTGCTATTAGCAAAGCATTACCTAATACTTGAATCGCTGGATAATTATTTATTCTACAACTAATTCGTTTCCATAAACGATAAGAGCATCACCTGATTTAGCACCTTTATTTTTTGCTTTTTTTTCAACGTCAACACTTTCCATTTTTTGATTAAAACGAAAAAGATTATCTTTTGTATCCAAAGGAATTCGATGTGCTCAATATTTTAAATAATCAGATTTTACTTCCCAAGTATGTTTATCTGCACGTATTATTTTAGCGGTTTTTGTATACTCTCTTTCCCTTGCTTTTTCTTTTTTTAAAATTATTTTTTTCGGTTTGTATTTATTAAAAATATATGTTAGCAATTCGTTTATACCTTTTTTTTCTAATGCACTTATTAAAAAAACCTTACCATTTATATTTTTTTTTAATTCTTCATAATTTAATTCAGATTCTTCAATATCTGATTTATTGATAACTACTATCATTTTTTTTTGTGAAATTTTTTTACTATATTTTTTTAATTCTTCATTAATTGTTTCGTATGCTTTTAAAATGTTTTTATTATCATCACAACTTCCAGATATTAAATGAATTAAGATATTGCAACGCTCAATATGTTTTAAAAAATCATGTCCTAAACCCTTTCCTTCTGCAGCTCCTTCAATTAATCCTGGAATATCAGCAAAAACGATTTTTTTTCCATTATGATTAACGATTCCTAAAACTGGTGTTAATGTAGTAAATTGATAATTTGCAATTTTTGGATGCGCATTAGTAATAGTGGAAATAAGAGTTGATTTTCCAGCGTTTGGTAAACCGATAATACCAATATCAGCAATAAATTTTAATTTTAATATCGCGTTTATTTCTTCGCCGATTTCGCCGTTTTCATGTAATGATGGTGCAACATTTTTTACAGATTTAAAATAAGCATTACCATGTCCACCTCTTCCGCCAAAACATAAAATAAATTGTTGATCACTTTTTACAATATCAACAATTAGTTTATTGTTTTTTGCATCGTATACTTGTGTACCAAGAGGCACTTTTACATATAGATCTGTTGCATTTTTTCCACCACATAATTCGTTTTCTCCATTTCCGCCATTTTTTGCAACAATTCTTCTTTTATTTCTAAATTCAAATAGCGAGTTCATATTGTGATCACCAACTAAAATAATACTACCGCCATTTCCACCATCACCACCTCATGGTCCACCTTCTGGTACATGTGCTTCCCTTCTTCAAGAAACTATACCATTTCCCCCATCACCAGCTTTAAAATAAACTAAACATTTATCAACTAATTGCATTTGTATAAATTATATGAATAGTACAAACCTTTAAGAATAGTTAATTATTTCATAATTGTAACTTTCATAATCACTTTTTTGTTGTATAAATAATAATATATTATGAAAAAAACAAAATTATTTTTTACTTCTCTTGTTCCGATTGCATTTTTTGCGACAGGAATTTCCTTCCTAACTACTAGTTGTGGTGAAACAG
>JAITHU010000015.1 GCA_031279765.1 Mycoplasmataceae bacterium | reverse complement strand
ACAAAAGAATATAACATATAATATTGAGTATACTTATGGATGCAAAAAAACGCAAAAGATTATCAAAAATGGAGCAAAATAACGAAACGAATAAGCGTTTATTAACAACTTTTCGTTTTTTGCCTTCTACGTTATATTTATTAAAAATATTAGCTAATGTTAAAAAACAAACACAAACAAAAATTTTAGAAGAATTGATTTATTCATTAGCGAAAAAAGAAAATGTAATTAACGATAGTAATGAAATAAATCAAGAATTAATAAAAAAAGTATATGAAGATTAGTTCTTATATAGGTATAATTATATTATGGTAAAAATAAGATTAATGCTATTAGGAAGACATAAAGTTCCATTTTATCGTGTAGTTCTCGTTGACTCTAGAAAAAAACGTGATGGAGAATATTTGCAGTTGTTTGGCACTTTCGAACCGAAAAAAGGTGTTGTTGATTTAGACAAGACCGCAATTATTGAAGCGTTGCAAAAAGGAGCACAACCATCAGAAACTGTTTTAAATTTATTGAAAAAACAAGGTATTTATGCAGAATTTTTAAAAACTAAGGTAAACAAAGTTAAAAAAGTATCCGAAAAGAAAACTTCAAAAGTTAAAAAAACTAGTAATGTTACTAAAAAAGAAAAAAAATAGTTTAACTTGTGAAAATAACTATACTAACTTTATTTCCTAATTTATTTGAAAATTTTTTAAATGAATCGATTGTTAAACGAACAATTTCAAAAAAAATTGTAAGTATTAATATAGTTAACTTTCGAGATTTTTCAAATGATAAAAAACATCAACGGGTTGATGATTATCAATATGGTGGTGGAGCTGGCATGATAATTAAATTGCAACCGATAGTTGATGCTATTAAAAAATATCGCACTAAAAAGACAAAAGTAATTTTACTTTCACCACAAGGAGAAAAATTCACACAAAAAAAAGCAAATTTTTTATCACAAGAAAATGATTTGATCATTATTTGTGGACGTTATGAGGGTTTTGATGAAAGAATAATCAATTATGTTGATGAGATTATTTCAATTGGCGATTATATTCTTATGGGTGGTGAAATTCCAGCGATGGTAATAATTGAATCAGTAATACGTCTAATTGATAATACGATAAATAAAAAAAGTTTAGAATCTGAAACGTTCACTGATAACTTATTGGATTATCCAGTTTATACTAAACCAATTATTTTTGATGGATACGCTGTGCCAAAAGTTTTATTAAGTGGAAATCATGAAGAAATAAAAAAATATAGAGCAAACGAAAGAATAATAAAAACTAAGAAAAATCGTGTTGATTTGTATAATCTATATATAGATACACAAAAAAATGTCAGAACAAAAAAAAAATAAACAACAAATAATTGATTTAATTGAATCTAACCAATTACGAGATGATTTACCAGTTATTCGTACTGGTGATACCGTTTCTGTTCATATTAAAATTATCGAAGGTAACAAAACGAGAATTCAAAAATTTAATGGTATTGTAATGCGTACAAAAGGACATGGTATCGCGAAAACTTTTTTAGTTAGAAAAGAAACTGATGGTGTTGCGATAGAACAAAACTTTTTTTATAATTCACCATTAATTACTAAGATACTTGTTTCTAAACACGGTAAAGTAAGACGTGCGTATATTACATATATGCGTGAACGTTCTGGAAAAACTGCGCGTTTAAAAGAAGTTGTTAAGAAAAAATAATTAACTTCTAAATATTATGTCTAACATCAATTGATTTCCTGGACATATGGCGAGATCGTTAAGAGAAATTAATGATCTTCAACATATTGATGCAACAATACAAGTGATTGATGCTAGAGCAATTATCACTTCCGCAAATAATAATATTTTAGAAAAAAATAATAAACCTTTTTTAACGATTGCGTTAAAAAATGATTTAGCTGATGTTGAAAAAAATACATCAACTAATATAATATTTTCTTCCATCAAAGAAAAAAATATAAAAAAAATAATAATTAATAAATTGCAAGATATCTTTTCTGAAAAAATATTAAAACTAAAAAAAAAAGGAATAGTAAAACCACAGTTTTATATTTTAGTTATCGGTATGCCGAATGTTGGAAAATCATCGTTGATTAGTGTTTTATCAAATACTAAACTTGTTTCTGAAAATCGCCCAGGTGTTACTAGAAAAAATCAATTAGTAAAATTAAACGATATGTTTTATATTTACGATACACCTGGTATTATGACTAAAAAAATTAATACCAATGAAGAAGGTTATAAATTATGTCTTTTAAACATAATTAAAAAAAACATTGTTCCTATCGAAGAAATAACTAATTATGCGTTTAATTTTTTTATGAAAAATTATACTAATGTTTTTTTAAAAATGTTTGAGAATGATAAACCGTTTAAAAGTTTTGATGATTTTTTGTCGTTTATATGTGAACGTTTTAAATTTATTAAAGAAAAAAATAAACCAGATTTTAAAAGAGCACATGAATTTTTGTTTAATAAATTTATCGGAAATACCATGTTCAAAGTAAACTATGATAAAAAATAATTTATATGAATATGAAAATAAATGTATTCAAGAAGGATACAAACTTATTGCTGGCACTGATGAAGTAGGAAGAGGTTGTTTAGCAGGTCCTTTAGTTACTGCATGTTGTATATTACCAATTAATTATGTTAATGATAAAATTAATGACTCAAAAAAGCTTTCTTCTAAACAACGCGAAGAATTGTTTGATATTATCATTAAAGATGCAATTGCATACGAAATATTTTTTGTTGATTCAAACGAGGTTGATAAATTAAATCCTAAAAAAGCAAGCGTTTACGGCATGGAACAATGTATTAAAAAAATAAAAATAAAACCTGATATCATTCTTATTGATGCAGAAAAAATAAATACTGATATCCCAACTATTTCAATTATTAAAGGAGATGCAAAATCAATTACTATTGCTGCTGCGAGCATCTTAGCAAAAGTAGCACGAGATAGATATATGGTTGATACTATAGATATAAAATATCCAATGTATCATTTTAAAAAACATAAAGGTTACGGAACAAAACTTCATATGAATGCACTTATGAAATTTGGACCAATAAAAAACCTTCACCGTTTCTCTTACAAACCTGTTAAGGAATTGGTGATAGAATAATATAAAAAGTATAATTTATTTGTATGTTTTTTTGAAAAAAAATAGCAAATAATTTAAATAAAGCAAAATCTTGCAAAATTGAATTTGAGTTTTCTTCAAAAAATTGTATACATCATTCATTGAAAGCAAAATTTTGAGGTCATCATCCAACAAGGAATCAACTATGTATATTTTCAACATTAAATTTTACCGGAAATTTAAAAAAATCTTTTGAAGATAAAAGTATTTTTGGAAATTTAAAAATTATTTTTTATGAACCAAATATTTATGATTGAGAAAAAATATTTAAAAAAATAAATTTATATCCAAAGTGATTTCTAATAGAAAAAAATGATTTCGAAAGAAAAGTGATTCAAAAAGAATGTGATAATGATGTTCTTAAAATAAATAAACTTAAAAATTTTAAAAAAAGTTTTTTAAAACAAAAAATATTACCT
The DNA here is from genome assembly GCA_031279765.1 of Mycoplasmataceae bacterium. Classification (GTDB taxonomy): domain Bacteria; phylum Bacillota_I; class Bacilli_A; order Mycoplasmatales; family Mycoplasmoidaceae; genus Malacoplasma_A. The sequence continues at coordinate 39,777 of JAITHU010000015.1, read as the reverse complement.
ATTATTTTTTGTATTTTATTATCTTTTTTATATATACCGGTTAAAAACTTTTACCGGGAAAATAAAAAAAAAAAAATTGATTATTGGGAATTAAAATTAAAAGACGATACAAGTTTATTGAATAATCTTACAATTTTAATTCACTCCTTGCAAGAACAAAGAAACAAAATTATTAATGATAATGATATAATAAAAACTGAAAAAATTGGTCTTGATTTTTTGGAGTATCGTTATTTTATTGAAAATTGTAAGTACAATGGTAAAGCAATGTATATTATTTGATTTAAAAATAATATGAAATATTATGTTGGTCAAACACGTGAATTAATTAAACGACAAAAACAACATATCGATTGAAAAACTGGAATGACAAAAAATGCAAAATTTCCAACAACGAATATCGATGATATTATGATAGCATATGTTCCTTCAGATTCACTTGATGAAATAAACAAATTAGAAAAAGAGTTTATCGAAAAAACTGGTTCAAACATAAACGGATACAATAGTACTGGTGGAAATAAAAATTAATAATAATTAATAATTTATACTAAAGATATATACAAAAACTAGATAAGTTATGTTGAAAATCGCTTTAGTAGGAAAACAAAATGTTGGTAAATCTACAATTTTCAATAGAATCATTAGGCATAAAAAAGCTATTGTTAGTGATTTTCCAGGTGTTACTCGTGATCGAATTCATGGGATTGCTAATTGATTAGATAAAGAATTTATTGTTATTGATACTGGTGGACTTACAAATAATATTTTAACATTTCGTGAAAATATCGAACAACAAGTAAAATATGCTATTGATGAAGCGAATTTGATTTTATTTATTGTATCAGCAAAAGATGGTATCAATAACGATGATTATTATGTTGCAAAGTTGTTAAAAAAATATAAAAACAAAGATATTATTTTAGTTATTAATAAAGCAGAAAACATCAAAAAAGTTGATAACATATATTATTCGTTAGGATTTAAAGAACCAATTTTAATTTCTGCCGAACATAGTATTGGAATGGGCGATTTATTAGACAAAATAATCACTTATGATAAGAAAAAAAATAATATAAAAGAAGAATCTTTTTCATTTTGTATAATCGGAAAAACAAACGTTGGAAAATCAACATTATTAAATGCGGTAGTTAACGAAGAAAGAGTAATTGTTTCTCCAATTGAACATACAACACGAGATAGCATAGATGTTGATTTTAAATACAATAATAAAAACTATACAATTGTTGATACTGCCGGAATTAGAAGAAAAGGAAAAATTAAAGATGATATTGAAAAATTTGCTATCATGCGAACTGAAGGAGCAATTCAAAGAAGTGAATTAATAATTTTAATGTTAGACGGAAGTAAACCATTTGATGAACAAGATAAAATTATTGGTGGGCTCGCATACAAAGCTAATATTCCAACGATTATTTGTGTGAACAAATGAGATGTTGCAAAACAAAACGAGAAAAAAGTTGATGAAGTTAAAAAAATAATTACAAAAGAATTTCAATATTTATCATGAGCACCAATTATTTTTATTAGTGCAAAAGAAAAAAAACATTTGCATACAATTTTTTCAACAATTGAAAAAATTAGAGAACAAGCTAAAATGAATGTTTCTACTTCAATGTTAAATAGAACTCTAGCACAAGCTGAATTTAGTAATAATGCTCCAAAAATAAAAGGAGATAGAATAAGCATATCATATGCAACGCAAGTTAAAGGAAAAATACCTACTTTTGTAATATTCGTTAATAATCCTGATCACTTGCATTTTTCTTATGCACGATATATTGAAAATAAAATTAGAGATGCTTTTGGGATAGATTGCGTACCAATTACTCTCTATTACAAAAGTAAGAATGCACGAATAAGAACAAAAAAAGATGATGAACACGTGCAATAAAATATAAATATATGCAATATTTATGTTATGATATAAATAGCTGTAGATATACTCAGCTTCAACCATACTAATGCGGTTTACAAGTTCTTAACAGACACCGTTAAGATGAGTCTAAGAAAAAAATGTTTGCAATATTTGAAACTGGCGGAAAGCAATATAAAGTTAAACAAAACGATGAGATTTATGTAGAAAAAATCATCGCTAATGTTGGTGATGCTGTTCGTTTCGAAAAAATTTTAATGTGTGATGAAAAAGTTGGAAATCCATATATTTCAGGAGCGTATGTTATTTGTGAAGTAGTGAAACATGGTAAACAAAATAAAATTTTAATTATTAAACATTTGCCACAACGTCACCATACTAAACATCAAGGACACCGTCAACCATATACAAAATTAGTAGTAAAGGAAATTATTGGGTAAGGAGGAAAAATGGCAACAAAAAAAGCTGGTGGTTCAACACAAAACGGTAGAGATTCACAACCAAAAAACTTGGGAATAAAATTAGGAGATGGTCAATTTGCTAAAGCAGGAATGATTATTTACCGTCAAAGGGGAACTAAAATTTATCCTGGAATGAATGTTGGAATGGGAAAAGATTATACGTTGTTTGCGAAAATTAATGGCAATGTAAAATATTCTACATTTTCTGGAAATAAAAAAAAAGTTTCTATTATTGAAGCAAAGAATTAATGTTAATAATTCAAATAATTAGATAATAAGATTAAATGTAATATAATTAGCATATGATAAAGAACGATAATTTTTTAACAAAAAACGGAATAGATAATCTTAAAAAAGAACTTAAAGATTTAATCGAGGTTAAACGTCCTGAAATCATTAAAATGATTCAATCAGCTCGTGAACAAGGTGATTTAAGCGAAAACGCAGATTATGCAACTGCTAAAGATGAACAAGGAAAAATAGAAAGTCGTATTGCTGAAATCAAAGAGATTCTTGAAAATGCTAGCGTTATTGATGAAAAACATACTTCTAGTAAAAATGATTCTTCTATTCATATTGGTTCTAAAGTTACAATCGAAACAGAAGATGGTGAAAAAAATACATATGAAATCGTTGGAGAAGTAGAAACTGATCCAGATAATAATAAAATTTCTAATAAATCACCATTAGCACGAGCGATTTTCGGAAAAAAAGTTGGTGACGTTTCAAAAATACACAATATTGAAAAACCATACAAAGTTAAAATTGTTAAAATTGTTAATTAGAAGCAAAGAATAAAAGATTCCTTCTTTTATTTGTATAGCAATTTTAACAAAAAAAAATGCGTTTCGGACGAGTAGCGAAGCGGCTAAACGCAGCTGACTGTAAATCAGCCATCTTTCGGTTTCAGTGGTTCGAATCCACTCTCGTCCACCATTTATTGGGGTTTAGCCAAGCGGTAAGGCAAAAGATTTTGATTCTTTCACGCGGTGGTTCGAATCCACCATCCCCAGCCAAAACGATAAATTTATTAACAATAAATTATTCGACCATAATATTTATTATGAAAATAATTCTTGTTTGTTCTGAATGTAATTCTAGAAATTACCATTATAATAAAAGTAAGTTCAATTCTAAAAGATTAGAGTTGAATAAATATTGCTCTTGTTGCAAAAAGTATACTGTGCATAAAGAAACTAGATAAAATTTATGGATAAAATAAATAAAGAAAACAAAAAAAAAATTAGCGATCAATTGAGAAAAGATAAAACGATTGCTAAAGAAGAACGAAAAAAAATAATTATTGAATGTAGAAAGAAAAATATCGATAGAAATAATAAATTTATTGATGAAAGTAAAAAAGCATACGCACTTAAAGTAATTGAAATAAAAAAATACGGTGAAGAAAATAATTCTTCAAAACACGATATAAATATCGAAATTCAAAAAGAAAAAATAAAGTATAAAAAATCAATTCAGGATGAAAAAAATATAATTTTTTTTGAAACACCTGAAGTTTTAAAAAAAACATTTTCTTATCAATTTAAAAGATGATTTTTTGGTATTGGAAAAGAATTTAATAGGATTAGTTGACCTAGTAAAAATAAAGTACTAATAAATTTTACTATTATAATAGGTATTGTATTATTCCTTTCGCTAGTTTTTTTAGCTGTCGATTATATAATAACATTAATTTAAAATGGCAAATATTCCTGCACAATGATTTATTATTACTACTATTAGAGGAAAAGAAGATTCGATCATTTCAGCGTTAAATGATAAAATTCGTAATTTCAACTATAGTTCTTATATTGAAGAAATAAAAGTACTTAAAACTAAAGAAGTAACAAAGAAGATTTATAACCGTGATGATCCAAATATTCCTGCGAAAATAAATAATAGTAAAACTGTTAAATGAACTATCTTATCAGATGGACGTTACGAAAAAGAACAAACTCGTATTGCTAATAAATACCCCGGATACATTTTTATAAAAATGGTAATGGAAAAAAATGTATGATACGCTATTCGTAATCTTCCTGGTATACTTGGTTTTGTTGGTTCTTCTGGAAAAGGAGCGCAACCAATCCCTATTTCAATAGAAGAATATGAAAAAATTTCTGGTAAAAGTCAAACAGAAGAAATTGTAGAAAAAGTTAAAGAAGATAAAACAGAAACATTAAAATTTAAAAAAGGTATGTCGGTTGTTGTATTGTCCGAAAATATGAAAGATACTGTTGGCACAATAAAAAATATTGATTACGAAAACAATCTTGTTACTTTACTCGTTGATATTTTAGGAAGAAAAACTGAATTAGCAACAACAATTGATCAAATAAAATTAGCTGATTAATTTATAATATAAATAAAATATGTCAAAATTAGATTCAAAAACTAAAATTTCTATTATCGAACAACATGCAAAAAAAGAAAATACAGGTTTACCAGAAGTACAAATAGCTTTTTTAACAGAAGAAATTAATATTATTAGTAAACATATTCAAAAAAATAAAAAAGATTTTATTTCTAAAAGAAGTTTACACAAAAAAGTTTCTCAACGTCGTTCTCATTTAGAATATTTACGCGATACAAATATTAATAGATATCGTGCAATTATAGAAAAATTACATCTTCGTGGATAAAAGTGCTATAATTATTTTAGCTTTTGTTTTTAGATAAATAACATACTAGCATATGTTATCAAACTAGCAGAAATATTTTTCTAGTGAAAGTTAATAATAAAATAAATAAAGAATTTAAACAAACAGTTTTTTCAAATTTAGTTTCTCGTCGTGATTATTCGAAGATAGATACTAGTTTTTTTGTTGAATCTGATTTATTAGAAAATCAAATTAAGTCTTATAATAAATTTCTTAAACAAGAATTGGATGTTATTTTTTCTTCTTATTTTCCAATTTCACATCCAAAAAATCCTCGTTACGAAGTACGATATAACGGTTTCAAGGTAAAAAACCCTACTTCTACAGAAGAAGAAGCGCGTGATAACAATAGGAGTTACGAATATCCGTTATATGTTGATTTATCGATGATTGATAATGAAACTGGTGAAATAAAAAAAAATTCTCACAAAAAAAGTAAGAAAAACGATGATATCTCTGATGGTTTAACTTTTTTTGCAAATATTCCAGCAATGACAAAAAGTGGTTCGTTCGTTGTGAATGGTTGCGAAAAAATAGTTATTTCTCAATTAACACGTTCTCCTGGTGTTTATATTTTTAATAAATCACAAATCAAACTTGTTTCAAAGAAAAAAATTAATACTGGACGTATTTGTGAAATTTTTCCATCACGTGGTACGTTAATCAATTTATGAGTAGATGAAAATGCAAAAGTTATTTATTGTTTTCTTCGTGATTTTATTGGAAAAGACGCACCAAAAATTTTAGTTACACAACTATTAAAAGGATTTGGTATGAGCCAACAAGAAATTATTAATATTTTTTCTGGTAACGAATACATTACAAATTCTTTAAAGTTAGAAGTATACAATACAAAAAATATTTTTGATAATAAAGAAATTATCGAAACGTATAGTTTTTTGTCAAAGGAAAAAAATAAGAATTCAATAAGCGGTTCACCAATTGATGAAAAATTTAAAAAATCTATCATAAATTCTTTTGCAATTAAAAATGAATATGATGCAATTAAAAATGAATATGATAGTCTTTTAAAAAACAAAAGCAATAGTGACGAGGCAAAAAAAACAAAAGCTAAATTAGATAAAAAATATGAAGAATTAGAAGAAGTTACTAGTGTTTTGATTTCTGAAAAAGCTGCTAAAGATTTAGTTAACGATTTAAAAATTTCCATTAAAGCTATTGAAAAAAATATTTCTGATGATAAAAAAAGTGTTAATTTTTGTTATTGTGATATTTTGTGTCAACGATTTATGGATAACCGTGTTTATGATTTGAACAATGCTGGTCGTTATAAAATTAATAGAAAACTTTGTGCAACAGAACGTTTATATCAACGTGTTTTAGCACAAGATATTGTTTTAGTAAATGGTAAAAAACTTTTTAGTACTGGTCAATTAATTTTAAAAGAAGAATTAGATATCATTAAAAGTAACATCGAATCCGATAAACTTATTTTTCCAGCGGAAGAAATTGAAATTGTTAATACGTCAAAATTTATAAAAAAATGCAAAAAAGTTGAGAAAATTTTAGTTTATGCTGATAACGAGTTACAAACAGATGTTGTTCCTATTATTGGAGTTCTTCCAACTAACACACTTACAACATTAACGTTAGCTGATTTTATTTCTGCAATTTCTTATACTATTGGTTTAAATTATGAAATTGGTACATATGATGATAAAGAACACTTAGGAAACAAAAGATTTCGTTTAATTTGCGATCAATTAAAAAGCAAACTTTTTATTGGAATGGCACGTGTTGAAAAATACATTAAAGAAAAACTTGCTTCATTATCTATTGGAACAGCTAACGATGAAAATAAAGCAAAAATTGAAGCAAAAACTACTTTAAGATCAGTTGTTAACACAAAAGCTTTTCAATTAGTTGTTAAAAGTTTTTTTAACACATACCAATTAACACAATTCGCTGATCAACAAAACCCATTATCAATTTTATCTAATAAACGTAAAATTTCTTTGCTAGGTGATGGTGGAGTTTCACGTGAGGATCCTAATCTTGATATTCGTGATATTCATTCTTCGTATTATAGTCGTATTTGTCCTACAGAAACACCAGAAGGACAAAACATTGGTTTAATCATGTCGTTAGCAGCTTTTGCAAAAGTTGATGATAATGGTTTTGTTGTTGCTCCTTATAAAAAAGTTGTTAACGGTGTTATTACCAATGAAATTGAATGATTAACACCATTAAAAGAAGAAGAACATGCGATTTGTGGAGCAACAGTAAATGTTGATGCTAAAAATAAGATAACAGATGAACAAGTTGTTGCTCGTTATCGTGGTGAAGAAATTATGTTATCTCCATCTGGTGTACATTATGCAGATGTTTCACCTAGACAAGTTTTATCTGTTTCTACTGGTCAAATTCCGTTTATTGGTTCTGATGATGGTGTGCGAACAATGTATGCTTCTAATATGCAACGACAAGCTGTTCCGTTAGTAAAACCAATCGCAGCAACTATTGGTTCTGGTAGCGAATATAAAATTGCTAAAGACTCTGGAGTTACCGTAACTGCCGAAGAAGATGGAGAAGTAATTTTTGTTGATGCTAATAAGATTGTTATTGCTAATAAAAATGATAAAAAAACAACTTATAAATTAATTAAATATCGTCGTTCTAATCAAAATACTTCTGTAAATCAAATACCAATTGTTAATGTTGGACAAAAAGTTGTTAAAGATGAAATTATCGCTGATGGTCCTGCAACACAAAATGGTGAATTAGCATTAGGAAGAAACCCATTAATTGCTTTTACAACGTGAGATGGTTTTAACATGGATGATGCGATCGTTATTTCTGAACGTCTTGTTAAAGATGAAGTTTTTACTTCTTTAACTATTGAAGAACACATTATTCAATGTATGCGAACAAAGAACGGTGATGAAGAAATTACTAGGGATATTCCGAATGTTTCTGAAGATGCAAAAAGTTGTTTAGATGAAGATGGTATAGTATTAGTTGGTAGTTATGTTGAAGAAGGTGATATTCTTGTTGGAAAAATTTTGCCAAGAGGTCAAGTTGATTATTCCGCTGAAGAAAAATTATTGCAAGCAATTTTTGGAAATAAATCAAAAAATTTTAAAGATGCTTCGTTAAGAGTTCCACACGGAGGTGGAGGGATTGTTATTAGAGTTCAACGATTTAGTGCGGTTAACGGATCTAGTACGATGGATGATGATGTTATTGAAAAAATAAAAATTTTTATTGTTCAAAAAAGAAAAATACAAGTTGGTGATAAACTTGCTGGATGTCACGGAAATAAAGGTATTATTTCGATTGTGTTACCGGAAGAAGACATGCCTTATTTAGAAGATGGTACACCAATCGATATTTGTTTGAATCCGCAAGGTGTTCCTTCTCGTATGAATATCGGACAAATTTATGAGGTTAATTTAGCGATGGCAATGCGTGAAATCGCTAAGAAAAAAATGATAGAATTTATTAACGCTAACAAAATTGATGTCAAAGAAATATCATTACTATTTGGTATTAGTGTTGAAAAAGTTGAATCACTTAAAAAATTTGTTGCTCGCTATTTGAAAGAACAAGGAGACAAAGAAATTGATGAATTAGATTTGAATATTATTTTAAATAATGTTGGTTTAACGTATGAAGATTTAAATTATAAAGTTGCTAACCCAGTTTTTAGTGGAGCTAATAGTAATGATGTATTTTCGACAATGCAAGAAGCTGGAATGGAACCAGAAAAAAAATATGGAAAATATAAATTAATAGATGGTAGAACTGGAGAATATTTTAATGGTGAAATTACTGTTGGAACTATGAATATTCTTAAACTTAACCATATGGTTGAAGATAAAATTCATGCAAGAGCTACTGGACCATATTCAAAAATTACTCAACAACCATTAGGTGGAAAACGACAAAATGGTGGTCAAAAAGTTGGTGAAATGGAAGTTTGAGCTCTTGAAGCATACGGTGTTGCTCATACTCTTCAAGAAATGCTTACAATAAAATCTGACGATATTGATGGAAGAGAAAAATTAATTCGCTCAATTATTAGAGGAAAAAAATTACCATTACCAGGAATGCCTGAATCATTTAAATTATTAACAAAACAATTACAAGGTTTATGTTTGTCAATGTCTGCTGAATTAGAAAATGGTGATATTGTTGATATTAACAAATATACTAATGATATTGATATTGATGATGAAAATGATGAAAACGCTAGTAATGATCAACAAGAAAAAAATACTACTTTTTTAGAGGAAATAAACGAATAAAACGAAGGGAGAAATATGCAACAAAATAAATCAAAAATAAAATCTTTACAATTAAAATTAGCTTCTAGCGAGAAGATCCTTAATTGATCTTGCGGTGAAGTTACAAAATCTGAAACAATTAATTATAAAACTTTTAAACCAGAACCAGGCGGTTTGTTTTGTGAAGCAATTTTTGGTCCAGTAAAAGATTATGAGTGTGCTTGCGGAAAATATAAACGTGTTAAATATCGTGGAAAAGTGTGTGAAAAATGTGGTGTTGAAATTACTCGTTCTCGTGTTAGAAGAAATCGTATGGGACATATTAAATTAGCTTGTCCTGTTGTACATATTTGAATGGCAAAAGAATTACCAAGTCCATCAAAAATTTCCTTAGTTTTGGATATTTCATTTAAAGAGTTAGAAGAAATTATTTATTATGTAAACTATGTTGTAACAATCGCTCCTAATGGTTGTGGTTTTTCTGTTGGTGAAGTAATTGATTTATCGAATTCTAGCAAAGAAAATCGTTTGTATTGTAGCAAATTACGTAAAATCATGGAAACAATCATTAAAAAAAGTCAAAAAGGTAGTATGGATTTCAAACGTGCAACAATTTATTACGATTTTCTTAAAAATCCTGATATGCCTTTTTCTATACGTGAAGTCCTTTCTTTCATTACACATCATTCTGGAATTAAATTCGCTACTGGTGCTGAAGCGATTAAAGAATTACTTATAAATGTTAATTTAAAAAAAGAACAAGAAAAATTAACAAAAGAAATGACTAAATTCGATCCATCACTTCCTAGTTTCAAAAAAGCATTAAAACGTTTTGAAGTAATTAATTGATTTATTGAATCAAAAATAAAACCAGAATGAATGGTTTTGGATGTTATTCCTGTTACACCTCCTGATACGAGACCAATCGTTCAACTTGAAGGTGGTAAATTTACTACAAGTGATGTTAATAATTTTTATCGTAAAATTATTATTCGTAACGAACGATTAAAAAATTTAATTGAACAAAATGCTCCTGATGTTATTTTAAATAATGAAAAACGAATGCTTCAAGATGCAATTGATTCGTTATTCGATAATTCTTCGCGAGGAAAAATCGCTTCTAAAAATAAACGACCTTTAAAATCGTTAACAGAACACTTAAAAGGAAAACAAGGTTTATTTAGACAAAATCTATTAGGAAAACGTGTTGATTATTCTGCTAGATCAGTTATTGTTAATGGTCCAAAATTAAAAATGTATCAAGTTGGAATACCAGCAGAAATTATCTTAACGTTGTATAAACCATTTATTGTTCATGAATTAATTAAAAAATATGATGAATTCGGAAACGAAATAATGCCATTAGCTTCTAGTATTAAAATTGCTGAAAAAATGATTTTATCTCAAACTAGGGAGGTATGAACGATAATTGAAAAATTGATTAAATCACGTCCAGTAGTATTAAATCGTGCACCAACACTTCACCGTCTAAGTACACAAGCTTTTGAACCAAAAATAATCGATGGTAAAGCAATTCAATTGCATCCACTTACTTGTACCGCTTTTAACGCAGATTTCGATGGTGATACAATGTCTGTTTTCTTACCAATTTCTAAAGAGGCGATTGCTGAAGCGCGTAGCATTTTATTAGCTTCTTGACATATTATTTCTCCAAAAGATGGTAAACCTATTGTTACACCTACACAAGATATCGTTTTAGGAATTTACTATGTTACTATAGAAAAGAAAAAACAAAAAGGTGAAGGAATTATTTTTTCTTCAAAAGAAGAATTGTATGCTGCGGTAGAAAATGGTGTTGTAACATACCATTCAATAATTGGTATTTCAACAAATGCGATTACAAAAGCAAAAATGCCGCAAGATAAAATACTAATTACCACACCAGGAAAAGTTATTTTTAATGATGCTATTACTGATGCAATTCCGTTTATCAACAATACAAACATTGATATTTTTGATGTTGATAAAACAAATATTGTAGACGCAAAAGAAGCAAGAGAAAAAATTGAAAAACACGAAATATTACCAGCCTTTACAAAAACAACGTTGCAAAAAATAACTTATTATTTGTACGAAAACTTACCAATTGAAGAAGTTTCTAAAAATCTTGATAGCATTAAAAATGTTGGTTTTTCCTTTGTTACAAAATCTGGTGTTACCGTTTCAATTTTTGATTTGCCAGATTATTCTAATAAATATGCATATTTCAAAGACGCTGATGAACAAGTTGCAAAAATTCAAAATCACCTTAGAAAAGGTTTGCTTACAGATGACGAAAAATATCAACGTACAATTGATGTTTGAACTAAAGTTAGTAACAAAATTATTGATGATTTCAAAAAAATTATTGATGATCCTAAAAATGCTGAAAACTCAATTATTACAATTGCGAAATCAGGTTCTCGAGGAAATGTTACACAAATTTCTCAATGATTAGGAATGCGTGGTTTGATGAACAAAACTTTTAACTATGGACAAAAAACTGATTCTTTGATTATTCGTGATACAATGGAAATTCCTATTAAGAGTTCGTTAATTGAAGGAGTAAATGTTCTTGAATATTTCAACGCATGTTACGGAACACGTAAATCAATGTCCGATGTTGCTATGAAAACTTCTAAATCTGGTTATTTAACAAGAAAGTTAGTTGATAGTGCACAAGATGTTATTGTTTATAAAAATGATTGTGGTACAACAAAAGGAAAAATGATTAGTGCTATTACCAATACTGATGGTGTTGTTATCGAAAAATTATCTGAGAGAATTGCAAACCGTTATGCTTCAATGGAAATTGTTGATCCTAAAACTAAAAAAACATTAGTTAATAGTGGCGAAATTATTACTGAAAGTTTAGCGAAAAAAATAGAAGATTTAGGAATTAAAGAAGTAGAAGTTCGATCAACAATTCATTGTTTATGTGAAAATGGTGTTTGCCAAAAATGTTTTGGTAACGATTTAGTAACTAAAAAAATTATTGATATTGGTACACCAATCGGTGTTGTTGCTGCACAATCTATTGGCGAACCAGCTACACAATTAAATATGAAATCAAAAACAACTGGTGGAGCACGTGGTGTTGGAAATATTGCTCAAGGTTTTGAAAGGTTAAAACAATTATTAGATGTGATCACTCCAAAGGAATATGAAACAGCTATTATTTCCACTATTTACGGTACTGTTACTTCTATTAAAATTAGTGATGAAAAAATTATCGAAGTAAAAAATGATAATAATCCAAAAGAAATAATTGCATATAAAGCTCCTATTAATTTAAGTCTTAAAGTAACAGTAGGAAGTAAAGTTGTTCCAGGAGATTTTATTTCTTATGGTTCAGCAAATATTCAAGAGTTACTACAAATTTCAGGGATTGAAAAAACACGTGAATATATTCTTCAAGAAGCGCAACAAATTTATCGTTTGCAAGGAATTGAAGTATCTGATAAATACCTTGAAATTATTATTCGTCAAATGACCAATAAAATGAAAGTTTTAGATATTGGTGATTCGAAATTGTTTGTTGGTCAAATAATTGATATTGTTCAATTGATAGAAGAAAACAAAAAATTACTTATCGCAAATAAAAAACCAATTAATGCTATTAGTTTAGTATTTGGTTTGGATTACATTCCGTCAAAAACTTCTTCTTTCTTATCTGCTGCTTCTTTCCAAGATACAAAGAAAATTCTTACAGATGTTGCAATTAATGGTAGAAAAGATTATTTATTATCATTGAAAGAAAACGTTATGCTTGGTAATTTAATTCCTGCTGGTACAGGATTCAACAAAACAACAGATGAAATTATAAAAGAAGGGGAGGAAATGTTTAAAAAAGAATATTAATACTTATAATATTTTTTAAATAAGATAATTTTGATAACAATGCAAAAAACTACAATGATAAAAAAAGAAGTTATGCAAAATCAACATAAGTGGTATAAAATTGATGCTACTAATTGAGTTCTTGGTGATTTAGCTGTAAAAGCTGCTAATATTTTACGAGGAAAAAATAAAAAATTTTATACTCCAAATGTTGATTGCGGAGATTTTTTAATTATTACAAACGCAAACAAAGTTGTTTTAACAGGAAAAAAAATTAACGATAAAAAATATTATGATCACTCTTTATACATTGGTGGTTTGCGAACAAGAACAGCTAAAGAAATGATTGCTCGTTATCCAGAAGAAATGTTAGAACGTGCTATTCAAGGAATGTTGCCAAAAACAAAATTAGGAAATGCGGTATTTAAAAAATTATTCGTTTATCGTGATAATGGCAAAGATCATTCTGCACAACAACCAGTAGAAATAAAAGAAGGAGTTGTTTTTGCTTAATCTTAACAAAATATAACAATGCCAGTAGTAAAAAAAAATAAAAGTGATCAAATAGAATTCAAAGGTTTAGGAAGAAGAAAATCTTCTATTGCTAGAGTAGTTTTAACATCAGGAACTGGTAAAGCAACTGCAAACGGAGTTGATTTTGAAAAATATTTTCCTTCAAAAATAATTTTGCAAGATATTAATCAACCATTAGCACTAACTGAAAATTTAGGTAAATTTGATATTAAAGCAAAAACAGAAGGTGGAGGTTTTACCGGACAAGCTGGAGCGATTCGTTTAGGTATTGCTAGAGCTTTATTACAAGTAAATGCAGAATATAAAACAATTCTTAAAAAACAAAAAATGTTAACAAGAGATAGTCGAATGAAAGAACGTAAAAAACCGTGATTGGATGGAGCACGTAAACGACCACAATTCGTTAAACGATAGTTTTCTTAATTATCATAATGGTTGTGGAAATTTCCATAATTGGAGTATAGCTCAGTTGGTTAGAGCACACCCCTGATAAGGGTGAGGTCGATGGTTCAAGTCCATTTACTCCAACCAAACGGGGAATTAGCTCAGCCTGATAGAGCATCTGATTTGCACTCAGAGGGTCAGGGGTTTGAATCCCCTATTCTCCACCAAAAGTCCCACTAGCTCAGTGGTAGAGCATTTCACTTTTAATGAAAGGGTCCCGCGTTCGAGTCGCGGGTGGGGCACCAAATGTTTTCTAAGAAAGCACCATTTTCTTTACTAAAGTAATATAATTTAATTGTCGTTGCAACATTAATTGCGAACCGTGTCAGATTGGAAACAAAGCAGCACTAAGCATCTATTAATGTGTGCAACGACTTTTGTTTTTTTGTTTTAATATTAATTAAAATAAAATAATAAAATATTTTGTTTTTTTTGCTAATAAAATTTTTTTGTATATAATATATAAAATTATGGCTAAAAAAATTATTGCAAAATCTAGAAAAGGTGGATATATTGTTTCTGGTGAAAAAAACCCACAAGATAAAAAAACAATTGCTAATAATATAAAAAGCGGTCAACATTATTTTGTTAAAAAAGAAACAAATGAAGTGATTGTACAAAAATCTGCTAAATCATCAACTTATATTAGAGCAAGACCAGATGAAACAACAACTGATAACCTTTCTTCTCTTGGATATTTGGATGGTGACTCTAGCGTTGGTAAAAAAACATCAAAAACAGCTATCGTAAGTAAATCAAATAATAACAACAACACAAAAAAAACAACCGCTATTGTTCCTACTTCAAAAACTAAAAAAATATCAAAAACAACTGTTGTAAATAAAACGAGCAATAATGATAACACAAAAAAAACAACCGCTATTGGTAAAACAAATAATGATAAAAAAGAAAATAAAAAATCTAACGAAAAAAGTGATGTTAATGTTAGATTATTAATTATTGCTTGTTTCGTTGTAACTATTTGTACAGCGATAGCAGTTTTGATAATAATTTTATGATATATGGGATTAATTTTAAGTTAATACTAATACTAAAGTATTAAAATTAAATTATTTTTTGTATTTTTTTGTTAATTTAATTATAATTAAATTGTAATAATTCATTTTATTACGAAAGTTCTTTGAAAACTAAATAGAATCCGTCAATTTTGAGAGTTTGATCATGGCTCAGGATTAACGCTGGCGGTATGCCTAATACATGCAAGTCGAACGGGGTAGCAATACTTAGTGGCAAACGGGTGAGTAATACGTATTTAATCTGCCCTTAAGAGAGGAACAACTAGTCGAAAGATTAGCTAATACCTCATAGGAAATAAGAAGGCATCTTTTTATTTTTAAAGTTGCGTTTGCAACGCTTTAGGATGAGAGTGCGGTTTATCAGATAGTTGGTGAGGTAATGGCTCACCAAGTCGATGACAGATAGCTATGCTGAGAGGTAGAATAGCCACAATGGGATTGAGATACGGCCCTTACTCCTACGGGAGGCAGCAGTAGGGAATTTTTCACAATGGGCGCAAGCCTGATGGAGCAATACCGCGTGGATGATGAAGGTTTTTGAATTGTAAAATCCTTTTATTGGGGACGAACGATATCATTAGGAAATGAATGATAAGTGACTGTACCCTTTGAATAAGTAACGACAAACTTCGTGCCAGCAGTCGCGGTAATACGAAGGTTACAAGCGTTATCCGGATTTACTGGGCGTAAAGAGAGCGCGGGCGGATTTGAAAGTCGGGTGTTAAATGCTGTTGCTTAACGATAGTGTGCATTCGATACTACAAATCTAGAGTGTGATGGGAAATTTCGGAACTCAATGTGGAGCGGTGGAATGCGTAGATATATTGAAGAACACCAGTGGCGAAAGCGGAAATTTATGTCATTACTGACGCTTATGCTCGAAAGTGTGGGGAGCAAATAGGATTAGATACCCTAGTAGTCCACACCGTAAACGATGATTATTAGCTGTCTAAATATTTATTTTTAGGTAGCGTAGCTAACGCGTTAAATAATCCGCCTAGGTAGTATATTCGCAAGAATGAAACTTAAACTGAATTGACGGGGACTCGCACAAGTGGTGGAGTATGTTGTTTAATTCGTCACTACACGCTAACCTTACCTGGGTTTGACATCCTTAGCAAAGCTATAGAAATATAGTGGAGGTTAACTGAGAGACAGGTGGTGCATGGTTGTCGTCAGCTCGTGTCGTGAGATGTTGGGTTAAGTTCCGCAACGAGCGCAACCCTTACTGTTAGTTAATTTATCTAACGGGACCGCCGTCGCAAGACGGAGGAAGGTGGGGACGACGTCAAATCCTCACGCCCCTTATACCCAGGGCTACAAACGTACTACAATGGTCGGTACAAAGCGTTGCAAAATCGCAAGATCAAGCTAATCGCATAAAGCCGATCTCAGTTCAGATTGAGGGCTGCAACTCGCCCTCATGAAGTTGGAATCACTAGTAATCGCAGATCAGCGGGCTGCGGTGAATACGTTCTCGGGTCTTGTACACACCGCCCGTCGCACTATGGGAGCTGTTAATGCTTAATACCGTTGTTGCTAACCGCAAGGAGGCAGACGATTAGAGTAGGAACGGTAACTGGAGTTAAGTCGTAACAAGGTACCCCTACGAGAACGTGGGGGTGGATCACCTCCTTTCTTCGGAGTTTAAAAAAATAACACGAATGAAATTCGTGTACACATTAAAATCCATATAAATAATTATCAACCTAAATTTATTTTTTATATGGTCGGATTCTATTTAGTTTTGAGAGGATTTTTATCTTCTCAGGATCGTTCTTTGAAAATTTTATAAATCAACAATCTTTTTGCTTGACGTTTGTTTGTAAAAATAAACGTTAGTAAATAAAAATCAAACCTAAAAAATACCAAGAGATTAACAAAAGCTAGAAATAGTTTAACAATCTAAATAAATGATAGATATCACAAATAAGTTACAAAGGGCTTATGGTGGATGCCTTGGGACTGGATGACGATGAAGGACGTGCTAATCTGCGATAAGCCACGGGTAGCTGATAAGATGCTATTATCCGTGGATCTCCGAATGAGAAAACTCAGCTAGTAGAGATACTAGTTATCATCATATGAATTAATAGTATGATGAAGTGATACCTGGCGAAATGAAAAAACTGAGTAGCTAGAGGAAAAGAAAACAAAGTGATTCCCTTAGTAGTGCGAGCGAAACGGGAAAAGACCAAACCAAGATTCGTCTTGGGGTTGTAGGACTACGATGTGGACTTAAAATATATAGTAGAAGAAGTTGGAAAGCTTCACAATATAGGGTGATAGTCCCGTATACGAAATATATTTTATACCTAGTAGTATCCTGAGTAGGGCGGGACACGAGAAATCCCGTTTGAATCCGCCGCGACCATGCGGTAAGTCTAAATACAAACCAGTCACCGATAGAGAATAGTACCGTGAGGGAAAGGTGAAAAGAACCCAGAGATGGGAGTGAAATAGAAACCTGAAACCATATGCCTACAATGGGTCAGAGCGCATTAATGCGTGATGGCGTGCGTACTGAAGTATGAGCCGGAGAGTTATTGTTGCATGCAAGGTTAAGCTGTAGAAGTGGAGCCGTAGGGAAACCGAATCTTAATAGGGTGTTTAGTATGTAGCAATAGACCCGAAACGGTTTGATCTATTCATGAGCAGGTTGAAGGTAGGGTAACACCTATTGGAGGACCGAACCTACGTTCGTTGAAACGCCCGAGGATGACTTGTGAATAGGACTGAAATTGTAATCGAAAACCGTGATAGCTGGTTCTCGCCGATATAAATTTAAGTTTAGCCTTGGATTATTGATTACTATGGGGGTAAAGCGCTGAATGACTGATGGCGTCGCCTTGATGTACTGATTTCAATCAAACTCTGAATACCATAGAATCTATTCCAGGAGATGGACTGTGGGGGATAAGCTTCATAGTCGTGAGGGGAAGAGCCCAGATCATTAACTAAGGTCCCTAATATATGCTAAGTGGAAAAGGATGTTGGATTTCTTAAACACCAAGGATGTTGGCTTAGAAGCAGCCATCGTTTAAAGAGTGCGTAACAGCTCACTTGCCGAGAGATCCTGCGCCAAAGATTCAACGGGGCTTAAGCATATAACCGAAGTTATGGGATATACATATGTTTTTCATTTGTATATCGGTAGGCGAGCGTTGTATATAGGATGAAGGTAGAGCGAGAGCACTGCTGGACAGTATACAAGTGAGAATTCCGGCGTGAGTAACGTATGAAAGTGAGAATCTTTCAAGCCGAATTGACTAAGGTTTCCAGGACGAGGGTCGTCCTTCCTGGGTTAGTCGGAACCTAAGATGAGGCCGCGAGGCGTAGTTGATGGATGATAGGTTAATATTCCTATACCTAGTATGTGAGTGATGGAGTGACGGAGAAGGTTAATGCAGTGCGGTTAATGGATTCCGCTAAAAGCATTGAGTCTTACGGGTAGGCAAATCCGCCCGTTTCAAGGACAAGATGTGATATTATAGTGAAAGTTTCGACAAGTAATAAATCTGCATACATCACGCTTCCAAGAAAAGCTTCTAAACTTATCGCATATTAGTCCGTACCGAGAACGAACACACGTGGTCAAGGAGAATATCCTAAGGCTAGAGAGTTAACTATGGTCAAGGAACTCTGCAAAATAACCCCGTAAGTTCGCGAGAAGGGGTGCTTAGTAAAATAAGCCACAGTAAAGAGTGAGAAGCGACTGTTTAACAAAAACACAGCTTTATGCTAAATCGTAAGATGATGTATATGAGGTGACTCCTGCCCAGTGCTGGAAGGTTAAGGAAGTGGGTTAGCCGCAAGGCGAAGCTTGTGACCGAAGCCCCAGTGAACGGCGGCCGTAACTATAACGGTCCTAAGGTAGCTCAACTCCTTGTCGGGTAAATTCCGTCTATGTGAATGGAGTAACGACTTCTTAACTGTCTCGACCATAGGCTCTGTGAAATCTAGGTAGGGGTGCAGACGCCCCTTAGGCGCGATCGGGCGAAAAGACCCCATGAAGCTTTACTGTAGTTTAATATTGAAAAGGTACATTGTAGTTAGAGCATAGTCGGGAGACTTTGATATACGGTCGCTAGGTCGTATGGAGTCACCATTGTAATACCGCCATTATAATGTGCTTTTTCTAACCTTTGGCTGTTATCCAGCTATGGGACAGTGTTAGATGGGCAGTTTGACTGGGGCGGTCGCCTCCCAAAATGTAACGGAGGCGCGCAAAGGTTCCCTCAGCACGGTTGGAAATCGTGTTTTGAGCGTAATGGTATAAGGGAGCTTGACTGTGAGACTTACAAGTCGAGCAGGTAAGAAATTAGGTCATAGTGAACTGGTGGTGCTGTATGGAAAGGCCATCAATTAACGGATAAAAGTTACTCTGGGGATAACAGGCTGATAGTGTCCAAGAGTTCATATCGACGACACTGTTTGGCACCTCGATGTCGACTCATCTTATCCTGGGGGTGTAGCAACTCCCAAGGGTTCGGCTGTTCGCCGACTAAGAAGATACGTGAGTTGGGTTCAAACCGTTGTGAAACAGGTTGGTTTCTCCCTGTCGTGCCCGTAAGAAGATTGAGAAAAGTTGCTCCTAGTACGAGAGGATCGGAGTGAAGTCACCTCTAATGTTTCAGTTGTTCCGCCAGGAGCATTGCTGGGTAGTTACGTGACGAAAGGATAAGTGCTGAAAGCATATAAGCACGAAGCCTCTTTCAAGATGAATCTTCTCAGCCGCAAGGCATAAGAATCGTTGTAGACTACGACGTTGATAGGATACATGTGTAAGTACCGTGAGGTATTAAGCTGAGTATTACTAATTATTCGAAAGACTTATTTAAATATTGTTATCATTATTTATTTGTATTCAATACGGATTTAATTGATTGTTAGATTTATAAAATTGCATCGAACGATGTCAAGTGTGGTGTTCATACTAATAGTGGATATACCTGTTCCCATCCCGAACACAGAAGTCAAGCACTATTGGGCCGAAGGTAGTTAACGCAAGAATAGGTTATGCCACGCAAAAAAAGACTCAATCCTTTTTTTAGGATTGAGTCTTTTTTTTGTATAATATTATTATTATGATGGGAAAATATTCAAAAACTAAAAAGAACGTTATTATTATTCTTTGTGCGGAAATCGCTTCAATTATTGTATGCTTTTCTATATTATTAGGATGTATTTTTGGATTTTCTGGTAAGAAATTTCAAATTCATGGAGAAAAAGGAATAACAGCTTATTTAGAAACATCTGGTAGCAAAACTTTTATCGCATCTAATAGTGATAATTCTGAATTAAATGGAAATTTTGCATGAAGTTATCCTTATTACACAGAAGAAATGCCAGAAGTAAGTTTTAGTCACGTAAAAAATGTTTTGACTATTTCTTGAACGCCGATATCGAATATTAAATCTCACGTTTTTAATATTTCATGTGAAAATATATTAGATGTTGATGGCAATAAAAATATAGCAGAATTTACTTTTGATTTTAATGTTGTAGATTATTTGGGTGATATTGCTATTGATGGTGACTTAACACCTAGTTATTCTGCTGGTACTTCGGGAAACATTACAAATTACGATATAATGCCAGAAACTATTACTTCTTTTCAGTTTGTTTTTTCTGTTTCTCCTGAACAAGGTTTTATTCAAATTAATTATGATTATGGTGCTAATTTAGGAAAACTTGTTCTAAGGAGCATGGGTGTACCAGCAAATGTTTATACCATCAATTTAACTGTAACCTCTTACGGTTTTCGATCTGATTCTGTTACTATTACTCTTACTATCGCTTAAGCGTAATAAATTATCTTTTTTTTATAAAATCAATCATACCATTATCTAATATAGATTTTTTAATAAAAATTTTATCTTTTATTTCGCAACCGAATGCTTCTTCAACTTCCTCTTTGTGTTCTTTATCGAAAATAATTTCACCATAGTGTGTGATACGTAATACATCATTATCTAATAAGCTGTGTACATCTTTTTTTAAAATCAATCCATTATTAATATTCGATGCATATCCAACAAGATAATCTAATTCAGCTAGTTTTTTATGTTCTTTATATATACATCTTTTTGCTTCACTTTGTATTTTATATACATCAAAGATATGTGCAGCATCACAATTAATAATCTTTCATTTTTTTTCAATATCTAAATCGTTATTAGGATCATCTTTCCAACGATTTTTAATAATATTTTCTCTTAATTTACTTCGTTCGTTTTTAATTTTTATACTTATATTGCTGAATATATTTTCTTGTTCTACAAATTCACTTTCTTCTTTTGATAATAATAATTCAAGTGCTTCATTATTATTTTCTTTACAATTTTTTCATAATTTATTTATCAAGTACTCAAAATTAAAATTATTTTTTAATATTTTACAAGAATTTTTATAAGTATCTTTATATGTTTCTTCGATATGTTTTTTATATTGTTCACTTCCAAACATAATATATTTTAAATTTTCTTCCGTTCCTTTACTTGGTGTTCTTTTTGCAACTCATTTTGCAATTTGACAATTTTTGTCAATATCTCATATATTATTTGAATATAAAAATGTCAAAAAAATTGTGAATCCTAAATTTTTAACCCACTTATTTTTTGAAGTAAAAGCTTTGCACATTACTTTATATAACAAATTATGTAAATTATTTTCGAAATTATCTATAAATAATTCACTAATATTTTTCAATAATGGAAAAGCACTATCACTTTTAATACAACCATTATACGAAACAAAACCAAACGCATCACCGACTTGTAACATTTGTCTTATAGCTGCTAATGATTTTGGTTCTTTATCTCTTCAACAATTAATATCGTTATTTAAAATTTGTACTTTATATCTAGCTTCTGGTTTTTTACTTTTTTTGGTTCCTTCAACTTCTTTTACAAATACAATGTCTATACATTCAGCTTTTTCTAATTCTTCATAAGTTATTTTTTTAAGATCTTTTGCGAATTTAATTCATGTATTTGTAAACGAAGTACCTATATTTCATGTCTTACATTCGTTTTTGATATATGCATGAATAATATCGTTTATTTTTTCCAATAACCTATCTTTTGTTAACATATTTTATGTTTAATTTGTTCGATAATAGTCTTTATTAATGTTAATGGAATTGCACTTCTTCTAGAATAATTTCCTATAGCCATATGCAATTTATTTCCTGGTTGTTTTTTTGAAGAAAAATTTAATTTTATGTTAGATTTGAAAATTGTTGGTTTTGATGAAAAGTTATTATCATATGATGAATAATATGTTCGATTCATTTCACCAATGAAATCATGATGATGCAATTGAAAATCTCAACTTTTAGAAGTTTGTGGATTTTCTATTACTCAAATTATTGGTTTAAAATATTCAATTATTTGAATTGTTGCTCCGATAGTAGATTCTCCTAAAATTCTTCCTTGTTCTTTTTGAAAAAAGAATCTTCTTTTAACTGGATTACAATTTGCGTTATATTTATTGTAATATTTTTTATTCATTACTTTTCAATTTCCGTTTTTATCAATTGATCTGAACATTTTTCCAGCACAATCAGCACCACTTCATGATTCGCACGGAGGAGAAGCTAAAATAATTTTTGGTTTTCCATAATCGTTCGCAATTTTTTCTAATTGTTTTAATAAATTTAAATTAGATAAACTTAAATCTATCTTGTGATAAAAATAATTTTTATTCGGAGAAAATATAATATCATTTATTCCAAAACAATGAACAACAAATTCACTATCAAAATATTTTTCTATCGCTTTTTTATAAGAAGATTCAGCGTCATCATATAACGCCCATATAATTATGCGATTATCTCTCTCTCTCTCTCTCTTATAGATTTATTAATTAACTTATTCATGACTATGGTTAGTTTTATTATAAAACATCGCTATTTAAATATTTTTTATATTCTTTTTCAAAATATTCTTGTTGTTCTTTAAAAAAATCTTTTAACAAATCTATTTTGCCATTTAATTGATAATGTTTTAATCCATCATAGTAAAATTTTTTACTTTCGTTATTTACTATAATTGGAGTTAAATTATTTTGTAAACATTGTTTAAACATTATTCCTCTACCAATCCTACCATTGCCATCAAGAAAAGGATGAATAGATTCAAACTTCGCGTGAAATTCAACTATATCATCAAATGTTTTTGTTTTTTTACTTAATAACTTTTTCATTAAATTATTTATTTCTCATGGTTGTGGTGTTTTGATATCATTTCCAATTGAATTAGGAATTTTTTTGTAATCTCCTACTGAATTTGTATATTTAGAGGTTCATTCTGTTCCTTTCTTTAAAATGCTATGTCAAATTTTTAATTCTTTTTCGTTGATAGGTTTATTAATTGTTTGAAGAATATATTCAAACATATTTCCACAATTAAAGTTTTCAATAATTTCATCATGTTTGTACTTGCCTTTATATTTAGTTGCAATTGTTTCTGTATTTGTTTTGCTTGGAAAATTGATAACATCAAAGTTATCATCTTTAGTAACGGTAGAATTTTCAATTGCACTTGAATGGTAAGTAAAATCAGCTTTTAATTTAAAATACAAATCGGAAGTAGAATTTAATTCATCATTTATAAATAATTTATTTTTAAATTCTTTCATTGTTCATTGCTTTCTGAAAAAATAATTGTAGTTTTATTAAGTTCTTACTATTAACTAGCTATATTTCCGGTTCAAAAGTAGTTAACTTTAAATATCCGTATAAAATGGTGGAGCTTGTAGGACTCGAACCTACAACCAACCGATTATGAGTCGGGGGCTCTAACCATTGAGCTAAAGCTCCAAACCTGGTAGCAGGAGTGAGAGTTGAACTCACGACACCCCGGGTATGAGCCGAGTTCTCTAACCAACTGAGATATCCTGCCTTAATGGTCGGGAAGACAGGATTTGTACCTGCGACCCCTTGGTCCCAAACCAAGTGCTCTACCAAGCTAAGCTACTTCCCGTTAACGCGATACATATGCTGATAAAATCTCATACATCTTATCGTGTTATATATATTATAACTTTTTAATTTTTTAATGATTAAATATTAAAGCTTAATAAAAATTTTTTCAATATTATCATCGTATTCATCTGGGATATCACTTTTTACATCAATAAAAGAAAAATTGTTTTCTTTAAACACAATAATGTTTTCTTTATTTTGTTTTAAAATATCAAGCAGATTATTACTTTCGTTGAAAATAATAATTGTCTTTAAATTTTTTTCGTTTAATAAATTTATAACTTCTTCATCTATTCATTCGCTATTAAATAATAAAATTTTGGTATTGTACATTTTATCATCTAATAAGTTGATTAATGAAACAAAATCTTTTTTATTGATAATTCTTTCATTAATATCAATGAATTTTGAAACGATTGCTAATTTATCATAATCTTGGTTAAACTCTACACCATCAAATAAAGTTGATAAATGTGAAACTATATTTTTAATTTCTTCATTTGCTAAGTTTATGTTTTTGTCATTTATTCATTCAATCAAATGTTTGCCTAAAACATTAATCTTAGAAAAATTAAACAAATCACTAATCTTTGTACTTGGCAAAATACAAAGATTATGTTTGCTAATAAAATTAGTTTCATCATATATTTTTATTTCTTCAGATAATAATTTTTGATAAAAAGTAAACATGTCTTTTACTTTAATGAATTTTATATCTTCTAAATTGAATCCTAGACTTTTATCGTGGTATTTAATATGTGCCATAGTTTATACTTTAATATAGTTTGGTTGTTCGTTTATTTGTTCGTTAAACGTTTTGCCACCAATCATTATTTTCATTTTTTGATATTGATGTTCAGTAACTGTTAAAACACGAATATTACCATATGGAGGTAATATTTTTGTTATTTTTTCTTCTTCTCTTTCAATTTTAGTAGCAACATTAACGCATTTGTGGTAAACGGAATATTGCATCATGATAAAACCTAGTTTAAATAAATTTTTTCTAAAAATAGTATAGTTTCTTTTTTCCTCAACTGATTCTATTGGTAAATCAAAAAAAAGTAAAATACGCATATATCTACTATTAATCATATATTTATTTTAGTGTACATTTGATAAAAAGCAAATTGAAAAAATATTTAATTATTTAATTAAAGTTTTTTGATTAGATATGAGTTATTGATATAATTACTTTAACTAATGGTTACTAAAAAAAATAAAAAATTAAATATTAAAAAAACAGATTTAATTAAATGATACGTTTTTGTGTTGCTTTCATCACTTGTAATATTTGGCATCGAAATGTTTAGTTATGCATGCATTGCTATATGGTTTGGAAAAATGTGATATCCAAATCCACAATATGTTCCTGGTGAACCAGATCCAGTATTGAATTTACAAACTCCATTTGATAAATGAATGCCATGATGCAGTTGAATATTTCCATACTATATTTCTTGAGCATTTACTTGACCTATTATTATTCCATTAGTAGTTTATGCAATTAATGGTGGTTATAAAAAAAACGGAAAAGATGCATATATGCAATACTTGTTAAATTCTTTTTTTATGTATATTATTTCAACAATACTATATGCGTTAATTCCAACAACTTGTAGACCTGCAGAATTTATTGATCAATTAGATCCTTCATCACCTTTTTACAATCAAATTAAAGATATATTAGTTGGTGATGATTTAAACATTTTTGGTTCTTGTCCTTCTTATCATAATTATTGAGCTTCATTATTTGTTTTTTTTGGTGCAAAAAATTTTTTTAATAAAAATAAAATAAAAACAATGACTAAATTTGAAATATCATTAAGTATTATTAGTATTGCAATTGGTATTATGATAACTTTTTCTACATTAACTCTTCACCAACATAATTTAATTGATGTTATTGTTACTTATTCTTTAACACTAACAATTGCATTAATAATTGCGCATTATAATATTGTAGATGTATTTAAAAATTGATTAAACAAATCAAAATTAAATATTAACATTTAATGAATATGGAAAATAAAGAAAAATTACTTATTTGGTTAAAAGAATTTCAAGAAAAACTTAATGCTTTTGATTTGGCGTTGGGAACAATTTCATTCGACGATGAAACTGTTGCTCCATCCGCTGGTGCAGATTATCGTAATAAAGCTTTTGCTTTGCTAGCAGGAGAAATATTTATATATAAAACTAGTGATATTGCTTTTAATAATTTAAAAAAATTACAATCTTGTAAATTGGATGAAACTACAAAAAGAATAGTTGATATATACATAAAATCTATTGAAAAAACTAAATGCATTCCTAAAAAAATGTATGTTGAATTTGTTAAATTACAAAAAGAATCAACACAAATTTGAAGAAAAGCAAAGAAAGACAATAATTACAATTTGTACAAACCGTATTTGCTTAAAATTATTGAAATGACAAAAAAAATTTATGCATGTAGAAAAAGTAAAATGCCATTATACGATCAAATGCTTGATGATTTCGAAGAAGGAATGGATATGAAAAAATACGATGCTTTTTTCGAATTATTAAAAGCTAAAATTGTTCCATTGATTAAAAAAATTAATAGTGCTAAAAAAATTGATGATAAATTCTTAAACCAAAAATTTGCAATTGATTCTCAAAAAAATTTTAACAATGTTCTATTAGAATATCTTGATTTTAAAAAAGAAAATGGTTACATGGCTACTAGTTCTCACCCTTTTACTATGGAATTATCAATTGGTGATGTACGAATAACAACAAGGTATAATGAAACACAACTTTCTGAAAATATTTTTAGTGTTATTCACGAAATTGGACACGCTTTTTTTCAACAACAAATTGATAAAAAATTTGAAGGTACACCAATTACTTGTGCAATTGGTAGTGGTATGCATGAATCACAATCTAGATTATTAGAAAATCAAATAGGTAGATCGATTGAATTTTGAAAACCATTATACAAAAAATTGCAAAATCATTTTCCAAAACAATTAGAGAAAGTTAATTTAGAAAAATTTATTAATGCTATTAATATTTCTATCCCTTCCTTTATAAGAACAGAAGCAGATGAATTAACGTATTCAATTCACATTATCATTCGTTATGAATTAGAGAAAGAAATATTTAATGGCAAAATAAATATAAATAATTTGAACAAAGTATGAAACGAAAAATATAAAAAATATTTAGGAATTACCCCACCGACAGATACACTAGGAATTTTGCAGGATATTCATTGATCTGATGGTTCATTTGGTTATTTCCCTGCATACGCATTAGGTAGTGCAATGGCTGCTCAATGAATTAACACAATGCGAAAAAAGATTAATGTAAATAATTTATTAAGTAGTGGCAAATTTATTGAAATTAAAAAATGATTGAAAAATAACATTCATCAATATGGTGCTTTATATACATCAATACAATTATTAAAAAAAGTTACTAATGAAGAATTTAATCCAAAATATTATGTTGATTATTTAATTAAAAAATTTAGTAGCTTATACAAAATAAAAATATAAATTTTATTATTATTTAATTTTTTAAAAAAAATTATAATATCATGTTGTTTCTTGTTCTCTACTAGGATCAAAAGTTGTTCCTCAAGAATATTTTATGCAACCATATACAATCAATCTGCTTTGAGCACAATCACTTTCATTATCGTCAGTTACAAAACTAACTTTTCAATATCCGTATGGAGTACTGCCACCATAAGCATCTTGAGGAGGTATCGGAGTTCCACCTCTTGAAGTTACTTCTCATACTACTTCATTAACTTTTTGACCATAAATTCCACTAAATGCATGATTTCAACTATGCGTATATGTGTTTCAACCACCAACTACAGAATCACCTTCAGCATCTACAATTTGAATATCAATTTTCATGTGATGAATATCGAATTCACTTTTTGTTAGTACAATAGAATAATTATCACCCGTTGGAGTATCGTATAGTTGTGCTGTACATTCACTTCCTCCACTAAAAGTAACGCTAGGTACATCACCAAATTTTTGTGCACCACAACTTGTAATAACAGGAATGAAAAAAAGACTTGTTGGAATTAAAAACTTTAAATTTTTTATCATAACATTATCATTATAGCAGGTATTTTATTTTTTTACTTTTACAATACTTTTTTTTATTGCTTCAATACCGATAGTTGCGCATTTAATTCTATTTAATTGCTTATTAACATTTTCAAATACAACAAGATCATTTATTTTTTTAGCATCGTATTTTTTTTTATAAATCATTTTTAAATATTCATCAATGATTTTCATTCCTTCGTTTATAGTTTTATTTTTAATTTGTTCAATCATCATGTCAGTAGATGAAGTGGAAATTACACATCCGATTCCATCGAATACAATATCAACTATTTTATTATTTTTTATTTTTGTATAAATTGTTAAATTATCAATACAGCTTGGGGAATTTTCATTTACCGAAGAATAATCTAAATACTTATTTTTATTTTTAAGTTTATTTACCGGACTTTCGTAATGTTGAAGAATTTTTTGTCTTCGTTTTTCTAATTCGATATTATTATTTTTATTTAATGACATGTTTCAATATATCCCCTTTTTTAAAGTTTTTTAATAACTTAACTAATTTATCAACATCTTTTTCATCGTTGTATAAATAAAAAGATGCTCTAACGTATCCAACTTCGTTGTTACTAATATTGTGTTGAAGTTTTGCACACATCGTTCCACTACGAACAATAATTTTATTGTGTGCTAAAAAACTCGCTAAATCTTGCGGATAAATTCCTTTCATATTAAAAATGCAAATTGGGAACTTTGCAAAACTATTATAGAATTCGATATTTTTTATTTCACTAAATTTTTTATTAATATAATTTTTTAATTTCATTTCATGTTCTTCAATATTTTCTATTCCAATACGGTTGATAAAATTTATTGCTGCATTTAAACCAATTATTCCTGCAATATTATGTGTACCACCTTCAAACTTATCAGGTGCATTTGCAAATGTAAAACTATTTTTAGTTACGTTGGTGTTCATTCCTCCACCGAGACGCAATGGTTCAGTTGTTAATAAGTGTTTTTTATTGCAATATAATACACCTATTCCGGTTGGACCTAACATTTTGTGTCCACTAAAAACTAAATAATCTATATTTGCTTTTTTTGTATCAATTTTCATATGTGGAATACTTTGTGTTGCATCAATAACAATGATAATATTTTTGTTGATTTCTTTAATTTTTTCTGTAATTTTATTGATATCAATGTTGTATGCAAAAACATTCGAAATATTACAAAAGGTAACAATTTTTGTATTCTTAGTAATTGCTTTCAAAAAAAGATTATTATCAGGTATTTTTTTTTTATCACCAACATATACTAGTTTGCATTTAACGTTATTAGCAATTTTAATTCATGGTAGTAAATTAGAAGCGTGCTCAGAATATGCTAAAACTATTTCATCATTTTTTTTTAGTTTTTTTTTCAAAGTATTAGCAATTAAATTTAACCCTTCCGTTGCACCAGAATTAAAACTAATTTCATCGTAACTAGCATTAATAAATTTTGCGACATTACTTCTTGTGGTTTTAACTAAATCATTAACTTTTTGTGCAATATCTGAATCTGTGTTATGAGTACTAACACCTAATTTTGCATAATATTCAATTTCAGCTTCAATTACTTCTTGTGGTTTTAGAGATGTTGCTGATGAATCGAGATATGTTCAATTCGGATTATTTTTAAATCAAGGAAATTCTTTTTTAATTTTGGCTAACGATAGTGTTTTTTTTACATCATTCATAACTTAATTATATGAGAACATTTTTATAATAAAATTTGATTGAAAATTATTATAAAATATTTTCTAGTTTTTTAAATATTTCATTATCTATTTCACAACTATTTAACGCTGATAAAATTAACATATTTGTTGCTTCTTTTTTTTCAACTCCGCGTGATAAAAGATAAAATAATTGATTGTAATCTATATTACCTATATCAACTTCGTGCGATGCATGTATTGTATTGTTGTTTGCAATAATAATTGGTTCAACATCAATTGTTGAATTATTGTCAAAAATTATACCTTTTATCAATTGCTTACATTCCACGTTATTAGCAATAATTCCAACACTGTTGCTAAGTTTAATATTTATTGTTGAATTTTTGATGCAAAAACAATAAATATTACAACTAAATTTTGTATTTTCTTTGTTATCAAAACTAACAACATATTCTTTATTTGCGTTTTTCGCTGAAATAAAGAAATTTATTTTTAACTCATGTCCTTTTTCTATATTACAATTTATTTTTTTTGTAATATTAGATTTGCAAAAATCAATAACACTTATTTCTTGTTTTGTTTGTGAATTAATGTTGATTTTGCTATTATCAAGAACGTTGATTATTTTATTCATTTATTTTTTTTGACAAATCAATTGTTTTGTTAGGTTTTAATAAATCGCTAAATGTTTTATTATGCGAAATAAATAAAATAATACTTTTATTTCTTATTGAATTTAAGTAAGTTATCACATATTTCATTGCTTTCGCATCTAAACCAGAATCTATCTCATCTAGTAGAAAAATTTTTGGTTCAAAAAAATATGCTTGTAAAATTTCACTTTTCTTTTTTTGACCACCAGAAAAGCCAACATTAATATCTCGATATAAAAGTTCGTTGTTGAAATCAAATTTTTTTACTGCTTCGTTTATTTTTTTTTCAAAAATCTCATTATTTTTTTTATTATGAATTATTCTTAGTAAATCGATTAATTTTATTCCAGGTAACTCAACGGGATTTTGATCGATATAAAAAAAACCTAAACGTGCTATTTCATCAGTAGAAAGATTATTTATATTTTTATCATTAAATAATATTTCTCCAGAATCAATAGTAGTAGAAAAATGTTTCATTATTCCTTTGAATAAAGTTGTTTTTCCTATTCCGTTAGGACCACTTATACAAATAACATCACCAGTTTTAGCTGTTACGCTTATATTAGAAATGACTTTTTTCTTTTTTATTTTTATAGAAACTTTCTTTAATATTAAAATATTTTTTTTAGTAATCATTGGAAAATGTTTAATGTATAATAAAAGTAAGGTTAACTTAGTTATATGGGTAAAAAAATAAAAATATCTAGATTTTCGTTATTGGGTTTTTTTGTTGCCGGCAGTATTTCTACACTTCTTCTTACTTCTTGTGGTGTTGAACAAAAAATTATCGATAACTTAGTAGATAGAGGTGATGGAAATTATTTTGCTAAAGCAAAAAATAATGATGATCTTTCAGTAACATTGAAAGAAGAAATTATTAAAGCTTTCAATGACAAAACATCGACTGGTACTTTTAAGACATCAGTTGTAAACAAACTTTTGTATGAATGATTTAAATTGCACAAAGATGAATATAGCATTTGAAAAGATAAATGAGATGAATGAGATAAATCAGCAAATGATACGTATGATACGCAATTAAATCAATCAAAAGATACTAATTTGTCTAATTGACCTTATTATTTTCAAAATAACGTTTTAGATCCTGTTGGTGGAACAAAAGATTCTTTTATTATGGATCAAATTTACAACAGTGTGCGTTCTTTTTTCTCAACACAAGTATTTCAAGATGGCAAAAATTATTTATCAATTGCTTCTTCACCGCTTAATGGTTCGTACGATCCTACAATAAATGTTGATACAACTCCACCTATAGATTTTATTTCTGGTGATTTATCTAGTACTAATGTAAAACGTTGAGAAGATATTGATTTTTTTGGTAAAGCTGTTAACGATAGTTTTAATTTTAATAAAGAAAGAAACGCGGATTATGCACAAATTCAACATAAAGCTTTTGAAATGATGACACAACTTACAAATCCTGTTGCTACTTCAATGACTTTATGAAAATATGATGCAAAAAATGATGATTTAAAAAACACATATAACGCACAAGTTTTAAAAGATAATACTGTTCCAACTACAAGTAATTATGAGTTTCCTTATATTTCTAAAGGTGATGGGCAAGGACCATCATACGGTTCTAACCAAAAATTTTATGATTTTTATAACGATGGATTCGATCCCGGTTCTACTCCTAATTATTATGGTGCATGAACTGGCGATGCAACTAGTACAGGAATAATTAGAGTTAGAACATCATACACTGATGATTCTTCTTGTTTATTTAGAGTTAATTTAGCATCTGATGCTTTTACAAAACTTGATGTTACATACGCTTCATCAGTTTCAGATTTATGGAATGCATATACAAACGCTTCCGGTTCAACTTCCTTACCAAAAGGTTTAATTAATCCTAATAGTGTTTCTTCGTTATGAACTGCAGACATTATGAAGAATTTTTTATTTACAGGTACATCTGGTGTTAATCCGATTGCTAGTGTTTCTTTATCTAGTGACAATTCGTTTGATTTATCAAGTATTTATGAATCAGTTGATCTTGGTGGAAATTTAGGAAAAAAATTAAAAATTTTTAATAATGATGATAATCTTAATCCAACCGATTGATATCGTAATGGATATTATTTGGAAGTTCCAGCTTTTCAATTAAAAACAGCAAGTTCTAGCAATTTGCCTTTCATTTTTATTAGAGAAAACCCAGGAATTCACGTTATTGGTTTAGATGGAGCTGGTTATTTAAGTGCTGCATATAACGCAACTGATGGTAGCGGATTTCATACTCAACCAAAAACTCAAGAACGTGAAAATGTAATTTTAAAAGTACGTTGTTTACAAGATGCTAAAGATGATCCTTACGAAGGAAAAGGTTTCGATTTTACTAAACAATCTGGAGATTTAAATAGTTTCTTTACTGAAAATATGAATGATGTTTTATTATCTATTGCAAACGACGCAATTAATAATCCACAATCTTGAAACATGTTTGATAAAATATTTAATCCTGCAATTAATGATGATATTAGTAATTTTAAAAATAATTGACAAACTTTCTTTGCGCTAGTTACTAGTATTAATAATCTTTTTTATTGGCAAACAGCAGTTACGAATTATTCTGATGCGAATAAAAATCTTTTTAAATTTTCTGAAACACATACTGCTAATGCTTTATGAGGTTCAGCGACAGCTAATAATAAACTTATATATAACAATGGTTTAGCTGCTTGTTTTCCGTTTGTTGCTAATAGCGGGCAATCATTAACACCTGATTATTTCAATGATAGTTTTAAATATGATTATTTTTCGTATTACGATATTACAAAAGTAATCCCTAATACTGTTTCAAAATACATTACCGGTTCTGTTAGTCCTACAACTATTTCTATTTATGATTTACAAAATACCATCTCAACAAACGCTGACACTTTACTTTCTAATATTGAATTAGCTTCAGATGTATCAAAAGATGACACACGTACATGAAGCGAAAACATTTTAATAAAAACTAATTCTCCAGTTCTAACACAAGCAATTAATTATTTAGTTTCAACATATGGAAAAGATGCTTCTTTTTCTAATGATGTTAAAAATAAAGCATTAAATTATTGATTAGAAAGTGATGAATATAAAACTGATAATATTTTAAGTGATTATAAAAAAGAAATTGCTTCACAATTTTTAACAGATAAAATAATTAGTTCAACACAAACTCTTTCTTCTTTAACATATGGAGCAAATATTAACGCAAATGGAGCTTTAACATCTGATCAATTAGTTAATGTTTTATGAAACGAATGAGAAAGAAAAAACAACACACAAATATCTTGAAACAATGGTACTGCTTCTGAATTATTTGATTATTACAAATTTTTAGCATCAATTAAATATGTTCATGGTTCTGCATCAACTATTAATTATGGAAAGTTTATTTCTTGGTTAAAAGAAAAAATTGGTAATAGTTATGAACCAGCATATATCGCTTGATTAGCAAAAGATAATACAATCGCTAACGAAAACTTCAAAAATGTTATTAGTTCATCAAGTGAATTTAATAATATTTATGGTGGAGTAACAAATTACGCGAATGCTTTTAATAGTACATATGTTACTCCTCAATCAGGAAGTACACAAGTAGCTGTTGGTTCTTATGTAGATTCTTCTACTGCTCATTATCATTTTTGCGAAATGCCAGTTGCTAGTTCAACAATTACTGGTTTTGGATTTTTAGGATTACAAACTAAAAGCGTTAATACATTCCCATCAGCTGTTACTACTGCATTATTTGATAATTGACGTAAAGCTAATCCAAACGATACTAATTTAGCTGGTGCACTTTATCAATATCGTGCTACAGATACTGATGGAACTTCTGGAATCGGAGCTTGAAGAAATGTTTATCAAGGTGGAAGTAGTGCTACTAACGATGACGGAACAAATACGTTGGTTAATTATATTGCTTCAAAATGTACAAATGTTTATAGCTTACAAGCTTTATCTAAAAATTTTTCTACTGCACTTGGTAACAAATGACAAACACAAGATAATTTAATTAATCGTTCAACGTCTATTATCGATCCTACTTCTTCAACGTTTCCAAGCTTAGCAGAGAAAAAACAAATTTTTATTAATATTATTACTAATTCTCCAGGAACTGAAGAAAATAATACATGATGAGCTAATTTCACAAGCGATAACAACATTCCAACTGGAGATATGACGAATTATTTAACAGGTATTAATAAAGTTTCTTCGAACGGAGTAAAGGAAATTTTTTCAGTTGAAAAAAATCCTAGTGAACCTAACGTTATATATGAAGATCAATCAGCTCATAATGGTGATCGTTTAGCAATTATGCAAATTAATTACGAAGATGTTTCAAAAGGTGATGAAAATGAAATAATTAGTAATTTAGAAACAAAATTTGGTGCAAATGTAATCAAACAATTGATAATTCAATGTGCTGTTGATACTTCTACACAAAATAAAGCTTTATCAACAATCATTAATACGATTTATGGAGATGATAAAGGAATTATTGTGTACGATAGAAGATTTAATGACCAATTAGGAAAAACTTGAGTTAAGAATTTTAAAGATAAAAATTAAAAATATGTCTGAAGAAAAAAATTATAAAAAAACACTCAATATTCTTAAAACAAATTTTGAGATGAAAGCTAATCTAAATATTAGCGAACCAACAATACAAAATTTTTGATTAGAAAAAAAAATATATCAAAAAGTATTAAAGAAAAATTTTCAACGTGAACAAAAAACATTACATGATGGTCCACCATACGCTAACGGTAATATTCACGTTGGCCATGCACTTAATAAAATATTAAAAGATGTTATTGTACGTTATTTTAACATGTGTGGTTTTTATTCACACTATATTCCTGGTTGAGATACTCATGGTTTACCAATCGAACACGCTTTAATTAAAATCGGGAAAAATACCGATAAGTCATTAACGACTGTTCAAAAAATACAAAATTGTCGTAATTTTGCATCCACTCAAATTGAAACACAAAAAAAACAATTTATGCGTTTGGGGATGTTTGCTGATTTTGCTGATTGTTATTATACATATGATAATAATTTTGTTGCTGATCAACTTGAAGTTTTTTTAAATGCCATTGA
The DNA here is from genome assembly GCA_031279765.1 of Mycoplasmataceae bacterium. GTDB lineage: Bacteria > Bacillota_I > Bacilli_A > Mycoplasmatales > Mycoplasmoidaceae > Malacoplasma_A. The sequence continues at coordinate 4,110 of JAITHU010000015.1, read as the reverse complement.
AAAGAAGTTAGTTTATCAAGAATTAAAACCAGTATATTGATCATGATCTAGTCAAACAGCACTTGCAGAAGCAGAAGTAGAATATATAAATGTTCAATCAAATAGTATTTTTGTTTCTTTTGAAATAACCGATCCTAAAAAAACAAAATTACAAAAAGGTGATTATTTACTTATTTGAACAACAACGCCTTGAACGATTCCTTCTAATCTAGCGATTGCTGTTAATCCTAATTTTGTTTACATTCGTGTACGTGTTGATAAAAAATATTTTATCATTGCAAAAAATACTTTAACACGTATCAAAGAAGAATTAGGTTGAAAAGATTGTGAAGTAATTGATGAAATTTCTGGAAAAGAATTGGAAAAAATAATTTATAAACATCCAATATTATCGCAAGAATCACCGGTAATATTAGCTGACTATGTTATTGAAACAAACGGTACTGGTTTAGTTCACAATGCACCTGGTTTCGGAATTGAAGATTATTTAGCTTGCAAAAAATATAATATTCACGCATATTCTCCAATTGATGCATATGGTAAATTTACTAATGAAGTAAAAGACGAAGAATTGGTTGGAATTTTCTATGATGATGCTAATGAAAAAATTATCGATAAATTATCGAAAGCAAACGCCTTGTTAAAAAAGACAACATTTACACATTCGGTTGCTTGTGATTGACGAACTAAAAAACCAACTATTTTTCGTGCAACAAAACAATGATTTATTAATATTGATAAAATTAAAAGTGAAATTTTATCATCAATAAAAGATGTTTGATTTCCTTCTGATGTAAATCGCAAACAACTAACTGAAATGATTGAAAATCGAGTTGAATGATGTATTAGTCGTCAACGTTATTGAGGAGTACCAATACCAATAATTTTTAATGAAAAAGATGAACCAATGTATGATGCTGAATTAATTAAAAATATTATTAATATCTTTAAAAAAGAATCACCAGATGTATGATTTGAAAAACCAGTTGAATATTTCTTAATTGATAAATATAAAAACAAAGGTAATTATCGCAAAGAAACTGATATTTTAGATGTTTGGTTTGATTCCGGAACAACATTTAGTGTATTAAAACAATTTAATTTGAATTATCCAGCGGAATTATATTTAGAAGGAAAAGACCAATTTAGAGGTTGATTTAACTCTTCATTGATTAACGCAGTAATTTCCACTGGACGTGCACCATATAAAAAACTTTTAGGTTGTGGATTTGTTTTAGATGGTGAAGGAAGAAAAATGTCGAAATCATTAGGAAATGTTATTGATCCATTAGTTGTTTGCGAAAAACAAGGAGCAGATATTTTGCGATTATGGGTTGCGAGCGTTGAATATCGTGATGATGTGAGAATTTCAGATGCAATACTAAATCAAACTAGTGAAGTTTATCGACGTATTCGTAATTCTCTTTTTAAATTTATTTTATCAAATATTTCTGATTTTGATTATAGCGTTAATAAAAATACAAATTTTTCTGAAATCGATATTCTTATTTTACATCAATTAAGTATTAACGTTATCAAAATAAAAGAATGTTATGAACTATTTAAATTTTGCGATATTATTGAAACAATAAATAATCACATAATAAATTTATCAGCATGATATTTTGATATTATTAAAGATACTTTATATTGTGATAAAACAGATTCTCACAAAAGAAGAATAGTACAAACTGTACTTTATACAATTATTCATACATACTTAATTTTACTTGCTCCGATTATTCCTCATACATGTGAAGAGGTTTACAAACACTTTAACATCGAAAATAAACGTGAATCAGTTTTTTTAGAAAATTGAATTGATAAGATACCATATAAAATTAATGATTTAAATATTGAAAAATGAAATTTTTTCTTTGATTTAAAAGATATTATTTTTGCTGAACTAGAAAAAATTCGTGTAGAAAAGATAATCAATAAAAATACGCAAGCTAGTGTTGAAATTATTTTTGATAACACAAAATTTAATTTTACCGAAGAAGAATTAAAATATGCTTTAAATGTTGCGGAAGTTATTGTTTCTTCACAAAAAGAAACTAAAACAACAATTGTCAATGTTAAAAAAGCAAGTAACACTACTCGTTGCGAAAGATGTTGAAATTATTTTTCAAACGATAAGATAGTTGGTGATTTATGCGAACGTTGTAAAAAAATAATTTCTTCAACTGAAAAAGATGAATAATAAAAAAGCATTGGTTATAGATGGCAATTCATTAATGTACCGTTGTTTTTACGCTTCATATAAACAATTAGTTATTCAAAAAGAAAAAAATTTTTTGCCAACTAACGCATTAAAATTGTTTTTAATGATTTTGTTAAAATTAATAAAAAATAATAATTACGATTATGCATTAGTAGCTTTTGATCATGGTAAAAAAACTTTTCGTCACGATGAATTTTCTGAATATAAAGCAAATCGTAAACCAATGCCAGAGGAATTAGTATCACAAATTCCATTAATTAAAGAAGCGATTGACATTGTTGGATGCACAAATTTGTCAATCGAAACAATAGAAGCTGACGATATCATAGGAAGTTTTTGCAAACTCGCTAATAAAGAAAATATTTTTGTTGATATTTATACAAGCGATAATGATATGTTACAATTAGTAAACGTTTTAACAAGTGTTAATTTATTTAAAACTGGTATTTCAAATATCATTAAAGTTGACGTAGAAAATTTTTCTAATTATTATCACGATTTGAAACCAGAACAAGTTTGTGATTTTAAAGGTATTTCAGGAGATTCATCTGATTGTTTATATGGTGTAAAAGGAATAGGAGAAAAACAAGCTTCTATACTTTTAAAAAAATATCAAACGTTAGAAAACATTTATGAAAATTTAGATGAATTGAATGAAACACAAAAAAAGAAATTTAGTGAATCAAAAAAATCAGCGTTTGATTGCAAAAAACTTGCAAAAATAAAATGCGATGTATTAAACGAATACAATATTAATGATTTTACAAAGAAAGAAATTGATAAAAATAAATTGCAAGAATTTATTAGTAAATATCACTTTATAAATTTTGAAAAAATTATTGATTAGTATATAAAATTATTTTTTATTTTTTTTGTTTGATGCTTTTTTAATACGTTTTTGTTTTATTTTTCATTTATCAAATTGTTTTTCTGTCATATTCATTTTTTTTGCTAAATAAATGTGATGTATTTTTCTAGTTAATAATATCGCCACTAAGCAAAAAGCAACGAAATCACAAATCACTAATCCCAACGATAACACAAGATCTTCATCTCATACACCAATGATAATATCAAAAATTATTCATAGTCCATATTCAATTGTTAATATTAAAAACATGTACAAGTTAGTATCGCTTGTTGATTTGTTTTTTATTGTATGAATAATTTCTGGTATAAAAGCAACAAAAGTTAAAATTGATGCAGATCATTCTACTATTTGGAGGATTATGTACAATGTTAAATCACTACTTGTATCACCGTTTTTTAACACGTTCATAATAGAAGATGAAAAATTTAAAAAATTCATAAGTTATTGTTTATCGTTTACTTGAATCTTTAATAGCTTTTTCTAAATATTTAGACATATTTTTTCTAATTTGTTCCATTGAATTTAATAATTCATCTTTTTTAAGATTAACAAAGTTATTTTTTTCACGAACAATTTTTCCGTTAATAATAGTAGTTTCAATTTCATCATCTGTTGCGTTGTAAACGATATTATCGATTGGATTATTTATTGGATACATATTTATTGATCTGAAAAATAAAATATTTAAATCAGCATTTTTTCCAACTTCAATACTTCCGGTTTTATTTTCGATTCCTAATGCTTTTGCACCATTTATTGTTGCCATTTTTAACGCATCATATGAATCTAATAAATTAGAATCAGCATTAACACCTTTTTGTAAGTAACTAGCAATTCGCATTAATTCAAACATACTAAAGTTATCACCACTTCCTTGACCATCTGTTCCTAAACATACATTAATTCCAGCATTAACCAATTTTGTCATTGGTGAAACCCCACAACCCAAACGCATAATAGAAAATGTACAATGCACACCACAAGCCTATAACATTGCACGAGCTGTAATATCGTA
>JAITHU010000021.1 GCA_031279765.1 Mycoplasmataceae bacterium | reverse complement strand
TAATTAATTTTAATTTAAAAATATACCTTCATAATGTTTTACCATTAAAATACATAGGAATAATAATAAAATAAATAATTAATATTAAAAAATTAATTAAAATTAATAAAAAATATCTTCATGTTTGCGAAAAAAAAATATATTGATTTAAATCATTTGTGTGAATATCAGTATAGTATATTAATAAAATATTTATCGTAATAAAAATATGTGTTGTTAACATATCTAAAATTCATACATAAATTCTTTTCTGTCAATTCACAATTTGATATTTTTTTTTATAAATATTAAATTTAGAATTAGTCATATTTAATTCAAATTAATTCTTTAATTTTGATTCATCTGTTTTTTTATTATCTTTCTTTTCATCTTCTGTTTTTTTATTATCGTTTTTACCAAAATTAATCATTTCATCATACATATTCATTAAATTTCCAAAATCCAATGCATCTCCATTTTTACCTTCTTCAGAAATTGTATTAAACAATGTATCTTTCATTTTACTAATGGTGTTTTTATCAAATTTTGAAACACCATGTGAAAACGTAGAAAGTAAATACGCTATGTATTCTTCAACTGTTTTGTACGGCATAATAGGAATAAATTTATTAGTATCATCTAATTGTTCTTTTAATTTTTTGTAAACTTCTTCGTCAATTTCTATATTTAATTTTATTTTAGCCATTGTTAACGTTTCTTGTGTTGTTATAATTATAACAATAGAATTAACATATGATAGATATTTCACTTCTTAGAGAAAAATTTGATGAAATCGTAAAAAAAATTAGTAGAAGAAAAAAAATCTACCCAGGATTGAATGATTTCTTATCATTGGATACAAGTAAAAGAAAAATATTAACCGAAATCCAAAATTTAAATGAAAAACGCAATAAAAAAACAATTGAAATAAATACATACTTAAAAAAAAAAGATAATAATAGCGTAGAACAATTAAAAAAAGAAGTATTAGAATTTAAAAAAAAAATTGATACTCTAACTGAAGAAAATGAAGAATTAGAGAATAAATTAAATAAAATACTTTCTTCTATTCCTAACATACCAGATGATTCAATTCCAGATGGTGACGATGAGGAAAGCAATGTAGAAATAAGAAAATGAGGTCAACCAACAAATTTTAATTTTGATCCTCTTCCTCATTGAGAATTAGCATCGAAATTAAAACTAGCAGATTTTGAGCGAGCAGTTAAGTTATCCGGTTCACGTCACACAATACTAACCGGCAATGGTGCACGATTAATGAGAGCGTTAAGAGATTTTACAATAGATTTACATAGCAAAGATAATTACATTGAAATACAACCACCGGTATTAATAAATCAAGAAACACTTTATGGTACTGGACATCTTCCAAAATCAAAGGATGATATGTTTGAATTAAAAAATGGTCAATTTTTATCACCTACAGAAGAAATACCATTAACAGGTATGTATCGTAATGAGACGTTTAATTACGATACCTTACCGATTAAATTAACTTCAAGTACAATAAGTTTTAGAAGCGAAGCGGGTGCTGCTGGCAAGGATGTACGCGGTTTTATTAGACAACATCAATTTTACAACACTGAAATGGTTATATTTGATAAACCAGAGACATCTATGGATACATTAGAAAAAATGACTAGTCAATGCGAAAAAGTATTGAAATTACTAGAATTGCCTTATAGGGTAATAGTATTATGTGCTGGTGATATGGGTTCATGTGCTGTAAAAACATATGACGTTGAAGTTTGATTCCCTTGTAATAAGAAATATCGCGAAATATCGTCGTGCTCAAATTGTCGTGATTATCAAGCGCGTGGTTTAGCAATAAAGTATTTAAACACAAAAACGAAAAAAAAAGATTATGTACATACACTTAATGGTACAGGAACATCATTAAATAGATTATGAATTGCTATTATTGAAAACTATCAGCAAAAAGATGGAACTATTTTAATACCTAAAGTATTGCGTAAATACTTTAACGATGAAGAATACATTAAATAGAAAAGGTTTATTTATTACTTTCGAAGGTGTTGATGGAAGCGGAAAAAGTTCCATAACAAAATTAGTATACGACGAACTTAAGAAAAATAATTTTAACGTTGTAGTTACACGTGAACCAGGTGGAACAAATAATGCAATCGCTGAAGATATACGTAATATTCTTTTAAACAAAGATACATATAAAATTGATTATCGTGCGGAAGCTTTATTATTTGCTGCTTCACGTGCACAACATGTAAATGATTTTATAAAACCAAACTTAGATAACGGAAATATCGTGCTATGTGATAGATATATTGATTCTTCGCTAGTTTATCAAGGCATTGGAAGAAATTTAGGTATCAATAATATATTAAAAATAAATGATTTCGCAATGAATGATATTATTCCAAATAAAACATTTGTTTTAATGGTTGAACCAAAAATTACTATGGAAAGAATTTTAAAAAATAAAAGTAGAGAAAAAAATAGGTTAGATAAAGAAAAAGAATTGCAAAAACAAGTGTACAACGGATATGAATATCTTATAAATTCTGATAAAAATAATAGATTAGTTAGAATAGATGCAACAAAAGATATTGGTACTGTATTTAAAAATGTAATGAAATTAATAAAAAAATATATTGATTCGCACTACAATGGAAAATATATTAAATAGAAAATATAAATCACATGCGCTATTAATCGTTGAAACAAAGTTAAGTAATATTGATGAATTTGTTAAAAATTATTTAATTTCAATTATAGGTGTTGATAAAAAAATATGAGTTGATAAAATAATTAATGATGAGTATTTTGATATTAAAACAATTAACGGATATGATGAAAATATTAAAAAAGAACAAATCGAAGAAATAATTTCATGTTTTAAAAAAGAATCAACCGAATCGTTAGGAAAAAAATTTTATATTATCAAAGGAATTGAAAATTCTACCCAAAATGCGATTAATTTATTACTAAATTTTATCGAAAATCCTCCAGAAAATACTTATTGTATATTAACTACTCGTGCAATCAATTTAGTTTTACCAACTATTCGCAGCAGATGTCAAATACAAATTTTAAAATCTAACAAAGAAGATATTACAAAAAAAATAAATTCATTAAAACTTGATGAACAAATGGTTGATATTTTTAAGAATATTTACTACAACGTAGATCGAATGTTACATGATTTGAAATCAAAAAAATATAATGAAATATACAAAATGGCAATAAATTTAATAAATAATTTTAATGATTTAAAAGAAATTAAAAATATTACAAACAATTTTAAAAAATTATCATATATTGAAATAGAGTTATTTATTAAAATTTTATATTATTTAAAAAAAATGAATATAGAATTATTAAATATGATTAAAAAACTTAAAAATAATCCTTCGAAAATATTATTATTTAATAAAATATGGAATATTATTACATATGATAACGAAAAATAATACCATTGTTGCTCTTGCAACACCTCCAATGAATTGTGCGATTCACATTATAAGAATTAGTGGTTGTAAAGCATACGAAATAATAAATAAAATTTGTGATGAAAAAATTACAAAAGTTGGATATAGCGTACAACGTACTAATATAAAAGATGACAAACAAATAATTGATAATGTTTTGCTAATAAAATTTTTACAAGACAAATCTTTTACTGGAGAAGATACAATAGAAATAAATTGTCATGGTGGTTTTTATTTAGCAAATAAAATAATTAAATTACTAATAAAAAATGGTTGTAGATTAGCAAATCCTGGAGAGTTTTCACAAAGAGCATATATGAATAAAAAAATTAATTTAATTCAAGCGGAATCGATAAATAATTTAATAAAATCAACTAATGATTATGCAATTAATGTTGCAAATAACGGTATTTCAGAAGAAACAAAAAAGAAAATAATAAATTTTAAAAATATTTTATTTAAATTAATTGGTCAAATAGAAGTAAATATTGATTATCCAGAATATGATGACGTGCCAAATATTACAAAAGATGAATTTATTAATAATTTAAATAAAATAATAAATGAATCGGAAAAAATAATAAATGAATCGGAAAAAATAATACCGTTTATTAATGGAGTTAATATTGCAATTATTGGAAAGCCAAATGTTGGAAAATCATCAATTTATAATTTAATATTAAAAGAAAATAAATCAATAATTTCGGATGTACCAGGTACAACTAGAGATTGTTTAGATACAACAATTAATTTCCATGGTATTACAATAACTTTTGTTGATACCGCAGGAATAAGAAAATCTAATAATAAAATTGAAAAAATAGGAATTGAAAAAACAACAAATTCTATTAATAAATCTGATATTGTACTTTTTGTATATGATGCGAATAAAATTTTCGATACTAACGATAAAAAAATACTTGATTCAATAAAAAATAAAAAAATAATAATTATTGCAAATAAAATTGATTTAGGAATTAAAAAACTAATCCCTAAATCAATACCAATAAGTGTTGCAAAAAAACAAAATATAGAAAAACTATCTAATGAAATTATAAATGCAATAAAACCAATTAATATGGATTATAAGAATACAATTTTATTGCAATCTAAACAAGAAATAGACATAATGAAAAAAATTAAAAATAATTTATTATATATATTAAAAATAATTAAAAATAATAATCCTATCGATCTTGCTAACGAATATTTACACGAAGCGTTTGATGATGTTTTATTATTACTTGGTGAAAAAAATAATTATGATTTTATTAATAATTTATTTAAAAAATTTTGCATAGGAAAATAATTTATTAAACAGCAACTTTACCTTTTATTACTCCTTGAGGTTCATAATCAACAATTTCAAAATCATCAATGTTAAAATCATCAATGTTATCTGGAATTCTTTTAATAATTAGCTTTGGTAATCTTCCTGGAATTCTACTTAATTGTAAATTAACTTGATCCAAATGATTAACATATATGTGTAGATCACCAAATGTGTGAATAAATTCTTTAGGTTTCTTATTAGTCATTGCGGCAATAATATAAGTTAACAAAGCGTATGATGCAATATTAAATGGCACACCTAAAAATGCATCAGCACTCCGTTGATATAATTGGCAACTTAATCCACCATCATCATCACAATACATTTGAAATAGTGAATGACAAGGTGGCAAAGCCATTTTATCAACTTCCTTAGGATTTCAAGCAGAAACAATTAGTCTACGAGAATTAGGATTATTTTTAATTTGATTAATTAAATTTTTAATTTGATCAACTCCGTCAAAATTTCTTCACTGCTTACCATATACCGGACCTAAATTACCATGTTTTTGTGCAAAAACATTATCATCTTTTATTTTTTTTACAAATTCATCTAACGTTTCATCTTTAAATTCTTTAGATTTTTTAAATTCCTCATATGGTCATTCATTTCATATATTGCAATTATTATCAACAAGATATTTTATATTTGTATCGCCTCTAAGAAATCATATCAATTCATGAATAATCGCTTTGTAAAAAACTTTTTTTGTTGTTAAAAGTGGAAAAAATTCATTTATGGAATAACGGTTTTGATAACCAAAAGTAGATATTGTATCTATTCCGGTTCTATTTGATCTACGTGTACCATTTTTTAATATATACTTTAATAAATCTTGATACTCTTTCATTTTTAATATTTATTTTTATTTAATAATAGTAAATATTCTTTCTCTATTTTTTCTCTTATATTTTCTGCTAAAAAAACTTCTTCTGTATTAATAAAATTATTTGGTTTAATTAAATTAAGAAATTTAATAATAACTTTTTTATTTTTATTTTTATATTTTTTATTATTATCCATAAGACCGCTAGAGCCAAATATCATTATTGGTTGTATTTGTGAATAACATTTATATGCTATTTTAAATGCAGCTGGTTTAAATTCACCAATTGTATCATCGTATATTCTTGTTCCTTCTGGAAAAATAACTATTGATTTGCCACTATTTACTATATCTATTTGTTCTTGAAATGCTAGAAATTGTTGACGTACATTGGTTCTATCAAGAAAAATTGTATTTAATAAATCTAACGCGGATGTTGTTAAACTTCTTTTATTTTTTTTATTCTCAATTTTCGAAATAAATATGAATTCGTTTGAAAAATTTCCATCACATAATTCGTATAATATTTTGAATATTAATAATGGGTCAATGTTTGATTTGTGATTACAAACAAACAATATTGGTTTTGCAAAACTATAATTTACATTTTTTTCATAAATTAACTTGACGTTTTTAATATAGAGTGCTTTTTTCACCATTTTATAGATTGCTGTATATCTATCCTTAGTAAAAAATAAATTCTTATTTTTTCTATGTAATCTTGCTTTTTTTTTGATTTTTAACATTCCAAAAAAAAATAATAAAACAACTATTGGTAAAAAAAAATAATGAATGGTATTTCTAAGAAAATTCATACTATAAAACTTTATATTGCGTAAAAAAAGTATAATATTATTATAGTTCATGATTAATCTAAATAAAATAGTAATTCAAAAAATAATTGAATCTAATGACGCTGATGCTGTTTTTATAATGACAGAACAGAATAAATTATGATATTTAGGTGTTAAATTACCAAGTAATTCATATATTTTAATACATCAAAATACTAGTTATTTATTCATAAATAAAATTTTTCCACATGAAATATTAAAAAATTTACCTATTGATAAAATTATTCGTTATTCTGAATTTTCTGAAATTGTTACATTTGTAAAAGGTTTTAAAATAGAACGTTGTTTAATGGAAGAAAATATTACACTTTACAACTATCAAAAATTTATTAAAAAATTTTCATTTCCAAAAAACATTGGAATTAATTTTGATGAGTTGAGAATTGTTAAAAACGCTAACGAACTTAAAAATATACAATATGCTGCTAGCGTTTGCAATAAAATTATGTCTTTTATTAGCAAAAATATAAAAATTGGTGATAGTGAAAAAGAAATTTCCGACACAATTGCGATAAGTATTATAAATAATAATTGTATCGCTAGTTATCAACCAATTGTAGCATTCGGAAGTAATACATTGAATGTTTTTCATTCTCCTACTACAAAAAAAATAAATGATGGTGAAATAATTAAAATAATTTTTGCTTGTAATTATAACGGTTATAACGCAAAAATTGGAAGAACATTTTGAATTGGAACTCCAAATGATGAATTTTTGAAATTATACAAAGCTGCTACAAAAGTAAACAATGAGGTTCTAACTAAAATGAAATCAGGTAATATTAGCGGTAACACTTTAGAAAATATTTATAAAAATTTATATGAAAAAGATACGAATTATGCTAAATATTATATTTCTAGTTTTGGACATGGAATAGGTATTGAATTAAATGAATTACCTCTTATTAACAAAAATTACATAAAACGAATATATCAAGGTTGTTGTGTAGCTGTTGGTGCAAATTTAATAATTCCAGAATTAGGTGGAATACAATTTATTGATACTGTTGTTCTATTTGATGATGGATGTTTAAATTTAACTGCGAAAAATACTATTGCATCACACGCTATAGCTCAAAAGACTGAAAACAAACAACAAAATAACGTAGAAATTAAGAAAGTAGTACAAAGTACAACACCACAAGTAAAAACGGAAAAAACTAATAGTATTACCGTTGTAAAAAATACAACAAACGTTACCGTTAACAAAAATACTAAAATTGAAATTCACCACAAACCTCAAAACATTAAACCTATCGCTGTTGCTCCTATTGTTGTAAATACAAAGAAAATAGAAACTACTCCTATAAAAAATACTATTGCATCACACGCTATAGCTCAAAAGACTGAAAACAAACAACAAAATAACGTAGAAATTAAGAAAGTAGTGCAAACACCTTTACAAGCAATAAAACCATTAGTTAATTTGATTAAAACAACCGAAGAAAGCAATAGTTTTCTTGTAAAGAACGAAAAAGATGATACAGAATACGAGGATAATGTTGTTGAATATAAAATTTATTAAATTACGGTTCTAATCTATTAGGATTTCTAAAAATAAATTGAGATTCTTTTATTGTTAAATCAAATATTAACATTGTTAATCTATCAATTCCTAAACCAAAACCACCATGTGGTGGACAACCATATTTAAAAAAATTTAAATAAAATTTAACATCGTTATCAAGATTTTTTTCTTTTGCTTGTTTAACAAGAATATCGTATCTATGTTCACGTTTAGCACCTGTTGTGATTTCCACACCTTGTCAAATTAAATCAAAACCTTGAGGAATACCTTTAACTCTTTCATGGTAAAATGCACGTTTACTCGCATCATAATCTGTAACAAACAAAAATTCATGATTAAATTTATCCTTAGCTAATTTTTTACAAAGACGTTCTGCTTCTGTTGAAAGATCACCTAATTCTTCATTTGATACTTCGTAATTGTAACGCGTTTTTAGTTCCTTATATACATCATTTAATTTCATCACAGGAAACGGAAGTTTAGGTATAGTTAATTCTCTGGAGAATAAACGCTTTATTTCCTCGTTGTACTTCTTAGCAACTTTAGTTATAGCATACGTTAATAATTTTGCCTCAAAATCCATAATATTTTTAACGTTTTTAATATTTGCGAACTCAATATCAAAACCTGTAAATTCAGTTGCATGTTTATTTGTATGTGATTTTTCAGCACGAAAAACAGGACCTACTTCAAAAACATTAGAAAAACCTGACGCAATTGCTAGTTGTTTATAAAATTGCGGACTTTGTGCTAAATATGCTTTATTATCAAAATAATTAACTTCAAAAACTTCAGAACCACTTTCGCTTGCAGTTGCAATTATTTTTGGTGTATGAATTTCGATAAAATCTTTTTTGTAAACAAATTCTCTCAATGATTTTACCAATAATGTTTGTACTTTGAATATTAATGTATTTTTTTCACTTCTTAAATCTAACCAACGATAATCAAGTTTAGTATCGATATTCGAATCGTCTTGAATAGGAATAGGAGCATCAGCAAGCGATTCTATTTTTATTGAATCCGGAATTAATTCTAACCCATTAAGTTTTACCGCATTATTTTTAAGCAAAATACCTTTTACAGTAATTACTGTACCTATAGTTAATTTTTTTAATGTTTCAAGAATTTTAGAGTTAATTTTTTCCTTATTTATTGTAATTTGTAATTTAAAATTACTATTTTTAAAAATAATAAATGCAATGGTATTTTTATCTCTAATGTTTTCAATAAATCCTTGCAAGCAATTTTTTTTATTAATTATTAATTTTTGCATATAAAATTTATTTTTTTATTTTATCACTGATGTATTTAATAATATTTTTTTTATCAATTTTTTCTTGCTTCATATTTTTTTGGTTTTTTATTGTATATTTTCCACTATTAATTTCATTTTTTCCTAGTAAAATAACACTTTTTGCATTAACTAATTTTGCATACGAAAAACCTTTTTCTATTTTATTTTGATCAAATTTGCAAATTGCAGAAATACCATTTTCTCTAAGTTCTTTAAGCAAATTTAAAGATTCAATAGCATATTTTTCATCCAAAAGTAATAAAAGAACATCTATATCTTGATCATCAATTATTTTTTTATTTTGTTCTTCTAATAATAACATGATTCTTTGCATACCCATAGCAAAACCAATGCACCCAACGTCAGGACCACCAATTTCTTTCATTAATTTTCCATATCTACCACCAGCAAGAATAGCAGATGAATTATCAACATTAAATTCAAATACCAAATTAGTATAATAGTCTAATCCTCTTACTAATTTTTCATCAACAATAAATTTAATTTTTAATTTTTTTAATGATTCTTCAAGAATTTTTTGTTTATTTTTTTCATCATCTGATAAAAAATCAATTATTTTTGGAGCATTTTTTATAAAACCTTTCTTGCCATCAACTTTATCATCAAGAATTCTTAAGGGATTAGAAATCAATCTTTCTTTAGATAAATCACTTAATTCATTTTTATATTTTGATAAATATTTTTTTAAAGCATCAACTCATTTTTTTCTCGTTTCAAAATTACCAATATTATTAATTGAAAGTGTATAATTTTTTATACCTATTGTATCAAGAATTTGTGTACCCAATACTAAGCAATCAACATCATCGTAAATTGATTCTGTTCCAATTATTTCACAACCAAATTGATCGAATTGACGGTATCTACCGCTCTGTGGTCTTTCATATCTAAACATTGGGCCAACATACATCAATTTAATAGGTGTTGGTATTTTGTTTAACATTTTTTCTTCGACAACCGCTCTAACCACGCCAGCAGTGTTCTCTGGTCTTAACGCTAATTCTCTATCAGATTTATCTTTAAAAATATAAAATTCTTTTTTTACTATATCACTAGTTTCACCAATTGAACGAATAAATAAATTTGCTGATTCAAAGATTGGTGTTTTTATTTCTGAAAAACCATTTAATTTTCCTGTTTCTAAAACAATATTTTCTATTTTTTTAAAAATCTTTGCTTCATTACCGTAAACATCTGCTGTTCCACGTGGTTTTAAATATTTCATAAAATACCCTAGTTTATATAATTATAGTTTTTTTTTGAAATATTTATCTTCAAGTTGGAGGAGTATTAATTAATGCTATTTTTTTATTTTTTTCTTGTATTTTCTTTTGTTTACTAATTACGTTGGTTTCAACTTTCGTATCAATAACAGATGAATCTATTTTATCATTTTGTTTAACAGAAACAATAGGTTCTATCAATTTTTTTATAGTATTTTTTTTAACGATAATTGGTTTTTTATTATCAATTTTTTTAATTTTAATAGTTTTTTTATTTTTTTCTATCTTATTTTCAGATTTATTAATAACAATATCATCTGTATTTTTATGTGGAATAATAAAAATAGGTGGGGTTTGTAATATAGTAGTAGGTAAAGCAACATCATTATTTTCTTTTTCGTGATCATTATTATCCGATTTATGATAATGATGATGGTGCTCAACATGATTTATTGTTGTGTT
>JAITHU010000019.1 GCA_031279765.1 Mycoplasmataceae bacterium | reverse complement strand
AATAATTTTTAATTATTTATTTTTTAAAGATTTAAAGATCAAAATATTTTAATATTTCATTTATATTTTAATATTTCATTTATTTCATTTATTTTATTATTTTATTATTTTACTAATTTACTAATTTATTATTTCACTATCTTATTATTTCACTACTTTATTAATTTATTACTTTATTTTATTATTTCTTTCATTTTTATTTTTATTTTTTTTAAATTTTTAGATATTTTAATTTATTAGATAATAATTTATAAAATATTAAATTATAATAATATTAAATTATCAATATTATTTAATAAATTCTGATAATGACCCTTTGATTTACTGATATATTTATATAGTATTTTGTACATAAATAATTATATGGTCTATTGTTAGTTTTGTTTTTGGTGATTATTTATGGGAAAAAGAGGTCCAAAGTCTAAATTTACTGATGTTTCTTGTCCAAATAAAGATTGTGATTATTATGGTAAGATTAATTCTGAAAATATTGTTGGTAATGGAACATACACTACAAAGAATGGTAAAGTACATAAATTTCATTGTAAAGCCTGTAAAAAAGACTTTACATCAAATACTAATACTATTTTACATGAATTAAAAACTGATGAAAAGATTGTGTTCTTAGCTTTAAAAATGATTCTCAAAGGAATGACTTTGAGAGGAACAGCAGAAATTTTAGAAGTTAAATTAGACACTGTTCGTAGATGGTTGAGTATTGCGGCAGATCACAGTGAAATGGTTAATAAATTGTTAATGAAAGAGTTAAATGTGGATAAAGTAGAACTTGATGAATTATGGACTTTTGTTAAAAAAAAACGTTTCCACGAATGGGCTGCAATCCAGAAAAAGAAAGATGGGTTTGGTTAAGTTTTGATCCAAAAAATAAAATAATTTTAGCAGCCCATCTTGGAGATATGACCCAAAAATCCTCAGATGAAATCATAAAACAAACATCACAAGTTATAAATGAAAACAATCTACCATTATTCGTTACTGACGGAAGAAAATTCTATAAACATTCCCTATTAAAAAAATACAGTGAAAAAATACAACCACATCCAATTATAAAAAATGGAAGACTTCAAAAACCAAGTTTAGAGCCTTTTGAAGAATTAAAATATGCACAAGTTGTAAAAACTGTAAATAATGGAAAATTAGAAAACGTGAAAAAAAAAGATTATTTTTGGAAAAAAAAGAAGAAATTGACCATTCAAACATTTCAACAACATTAATTGAACGTGAAAATTTAAACCTAAGACATGACAACAAAAGATTAAGTAGAAAAACAATAGCCTACTCCAAAAAAGATAAATGGCTACAATCAAACTTAGATTTATACAAATCATTCCATAACTTCGTTAAAACCCACCATTCATTGAAAAAAATGAATTTACAAAAAATAAAAGATAATGTATGGAAAAAATATAAAAATATGACTCCAATAATGTCTATAGGACTAACAGACCATATATGGTCTTTAAAAGAACTATTAACATATCCTTATCATAAAAATATCAGTATATAAAAGGGTCATCATCTAAATTCTATTGAGACTGTCAAAAACTTGGGGTTTTTTGATTTTTGTTGTTTTTTCACAACACTGAATTTATCTTGATTTTTTTCGTTTTATCTTGAAAAAACAGCTAGAAAAGTATTTATATTAAGTGGAGCATAGTATTTAACATGACAATAAATAAAATACTTGCTCCAAATAATGATTTGTTCAATCAAGATTATAAACTTTCCTATTTTTCTGAAAGTTTATCCAAATATGAAGAAAATCAAGTGAAATCTGAAAATAATAATGTTAAAAGATTTAAAAAGTTAAAATAATGGTTTAAAAAAGATATTTTGCATATTGAAATGTTTAAACCTTTTTGTCCTGAATGTTATAGTAAAAATGTTAATAAAGATGAAATTAAAAGAAGAAAACTTTATTTTTACGATGAAGGTGAAGTAAAAACTGAAATTCAGATATATAAGTGTAAAAATTGTGGTAAAAAGTTCAAAACAGATATTTCCGAAATTGTAAATGAAAATAATAATTTTACACATGAATTTAAGATGAAATCTCTTGAATTAGTGGCTATATTTTATGGCTCAGTTCGAAATGTCGCTTATAAGATTAAAAAAGACACTGGAGTTCCTGTTTCTCAACAAACTATTGAAAACTGGATATTAAATTTTAAATATCAAAATAAAGAACATAAAAACCGTTATTCTGGTTATTACATATTTGATGTTGAGTGGGTTAAAATCAAAGGCGTATGGCATTACCGTTTTACTTTATTCGACAGTAAACAGAATACAGTTATTGCAGACAAAATATACTCTAAAGAGAATTCAAAGAATATAAGAGAGTTTTTAGATAAAAATACGATAAATAAAAATAAAATAGCTATAACAACAGATTTAGATGAAAAATATAAACCTATAATTGAAGATTTAGGATTTAAACATCAATGGTGTTTATTTCATGCGTTTAAAAATTTTAACAAAAAGATAAATAAGTATATTAAGAAAAATGAATTATCTGATGAAGAAATAGCTAAAATAAGGAAAGAAAAATTAGAATTATTCAGTTTATTTGATAGTGAAAACTATAAATCTGCAAGGAATAAATTTGATAAAATATTAACTAAAATCAAAGACTTTTCAGAAGTAATTCAATCTATTATCTTGGATTCTTTGATGCCTTATTTTAAAACTTTCTTTAATTTCTTGGATGATAAAAATATTGAATGCACATCGAATAAAATTGAAAATTTCTTTAAAAGAACTCTTCCTAAAAGTGTTAAGAAACTCATGAAAGTTAAAAAAGGCATACAATCAAGAATATATCTCAGAACTGAAATTTGGGATCGTGAAAACTTTATTGAAATTTAACCCCCAAGTTTTTGACAGTCCCAACAAAACACATACACAAAAAAAAGAAGAAAAAAGAAAACAAAAATCTCAGAGACAAAAAAACAAAAATATACTTTTGGCGGACACCCATAAATATAAAAAAAATAAAAAAAAATAAAAATATAAAAATATAATATTTATAAAAATATTATAGAGAGGAAGGCAAAAGTAATTTTTTTAAGAAAAAATTTTC
>JAITHU010000038.1 GCA_031279765.1 Mycoplasmataceae bacterium | reverse complement strand
ATTTTTTCTAAACGCTAAGCATGGAACAACAAGCAAATCAACTTCGTTAACAAAAATTTCATCATATTCACTAGTCGGTTGTTTTATTGATTTTGAATATAAAAATTTATAATTAACGTTATCTATCAATCTTAATTTATTTTCTTTTTCAACGCATGGCAAACATATTTTGTATTTAAGATTTAATAATTTTTCAATTGTTGCATCAATATTTGGTTCAAAAGAAAAATGATTATATAAACATATAATCGAATTTTTTACAACTTTTTTTACAATATATTTTATTAATTTTTTGTTTATTTTTGTATCAATACATTTTTTGTCTATTTTTTCGTAATTTTTTTTATTTTTTATTACTAATTCGCTTCTTAGTTCGTTCATTTATACAATTATCACATTATAAAATAAAATAAGTAGTTTTTAGTTATAATTAAATAAACTCATGAGTGAAATCGTTATTAGTGTAAAAAATTTAACAAAAAAATACGCAAATAATAAAGGTGTTTTTGGAGTTAATTTGTCAGTACATAAAGGAGAAATTCATGGTTTCTTAGGTCCTAACGGAGCTGGAAAAACAACAACCATTCGTCACTTATTAGGGATGCAAAAATCTATAAACAAGGGTAATTGTTTTATCGATGGTGTTAATTGTTGGAATGATTCAAAAATCGTTAATACATTCACTGGTTATGTACCTGGTGAAATAGTTTTTCCTAACGGTGGAAACGGTTGAACATTTATAAAACAAATGGCAAAGTTTAAATCACTAAGAAAACTTGATTATGCAAGAGATTTAGTTAAACGTTTTAAACTAGATGCAAAAGTAAAAATTAAAGCGATGTCTAAAGGAATGAAACAAAAATTAGCAATTATTATTGCTTTTATGAATAAACCAAAAGTTTTAATTCTTGATGAACCAACTTCAGGTTTAGATCCATTAATGCAAATAGAATTTGATAAATTATTACTAGAAGCACGTGATGGTGGTGCGACAATTCTTATTTCCTCACATATTTTTTCTGAAGTAGAAAAAGTATGTGATCGTGCAACAATCATAAAGGATGGAAAAATAATTGAAACTCTTAATATATCAGAAATATTACATAGCGAAAACAAAACCTATAAATTTGAATTTTTTGATAATGAAACAATGAATGAAGCATACAAATATTTAACACTAAATAAATTAAACGTTAATACTTCAAAAGCAAGTGAAAAACAATTGTCTGTTTCATTTAACGATTCAAAAACAAATAATTTTTTGAAAATTATTCAATATTTCAAAATTTTATATTTAAAAGAAATCAAAAACACATTAGAAAAACAATTTGCTAAATATTATGATGATACAGATTTTAACGAACAATCTACTAATGAAAATGAACAAGCGTAGAGAAACATTTAAAAAAACAACTTTAAATAATAGCACTGCGTTAATTTTGCTTAAACGCTTGTATTTTTTTAAGTTAATCGTTTTTACTATAATTAATAAACAAAATTTAATTTTTTTGATAAGTTTTTTAGCATTAAATTTATTATATTTTTCTACATTAATTTTCTCAAAAGCAGCATCAGATAACGATAGTAATACTTTTTGAGCTACAATGCAAATGTTTTTTGGGATGTTTGCTCCAATAATAATAAGTTTACAAATTATGTTAATTTCTTGTAGATTAATTGTATGAAAAATTGATCGCGGTGATATGACTTATATTGTTTGTACTAATACTAGTCGTAATCAAATAAGTGGAACGTGTTTAATATATTTGCTATTTATTTGCGTATGCAATTTACTATCTTTTTATTTAATAGCATTTTTAGCTCCAGAAAATGTTAAAAGTTTTGAAAACTATTGATATGCTATGAATAAATTAATATTAGGAAATTTTTACTTATCACTTTTACTATCCGGATTAAGCTTTTTAGCTAGTTGTTTTTTTAACAAAAATGCATATTATTTTCTGATAATAGGAACAATATTTGTATTTTCTGGTGTATGCAATATCCTATCATTTATGGCAACACAAATGGATGATTTAAAATCGTTGCAGTTTTTCTCGTTTTTTACTTTATCATCACTTGTTGGAGTTGAAGAATTGTTCACATTAGCGGTAAATAACTACGATATTGAAGTGATAACAAAACCAAGTGCGATATTGTATCTTAAAAACATTGCGTGCATTTGTGCTGGTATTGTTGCATTAATTTCTAGCTTATTTATTTTTAGAATAAGAGATTTACCGCTATAAATATGAATGTTAATAAATTAGATAAAATTAAAAATAAAAAGAATATTCAACTTGTGTTGATAATTGTTTCAATAATTCTCGCAGCTTTTATCGTACAATTTACATTTTTAATCACTATGTATAAGCCAGTTGCTTCAGGAGAAATTTCATTGAAATTAATCGATTATATGATTTTATTTTCGTTGTATGTCATCCCGATATTCATTGCTATTGTTTTTATTGTCATTTTGCGACGTTTAAATTTTTTTAAATGTACTAAAAAAAATCTCTTAAATTCTTTAAAATCTGGTATTGTTTTCATAATCGGTACATTGATAATATTTTTACTACAATTTTTCTTTGAAAATGGAAAAATAATTAATCAAGCAATATTGATTGTTCTTTTATTTTCCTTAGTAGCTACATTTTTTTTGCAAATAACCGTTAATTTTTTTGTTTTAGATTTATTAACTGAAAAATATAACATAGTCAATAATCAAATATATTTCACAATTATTATTACATCAATAGTTTATGCTATTTTTCATACATTTGGTTTTACAATTAATTATGAAATAATTATTAAAAAAAATACTGATTTTCTTGAAAATAATTTACCTTTTTTATTGATTAATATTATCGGGAATTTTTGCACTGGTTTTTACTCGTGCGTAATTTTTTTAAGAACACGTAATATATACTCAACAATTTTTTACACAACAATTTGATACGCTGTTTCAATTACTATTAATTATGTTACGATAGGCGATACTGAAATGATAAATTATGTTGCAAGTATTTTAAATAACTTATTTATTAATATAACATTTCTTGGATTTGCTATTTACATTTACGAAGGAATTGAAATTATTGATTTGCAACGTTACTATAATAAAAGAGTAAAAGGAGTAAAAAATGCGTAACCCAAGATCAACAGTTTCGATGTTTATGATGTTTGGTGGAACTATCGGTTCTACAGTTTCTACCGTTGCGTTGTACTTTGTTAGAAATCACCAAATTGTTGCTAACGATTTCAACTTTGTAATTACCAACAAATCAACAATTTATCCTAATGAAAATTTTAATTTTGAATGTTCTTTGTTTCAAGGAGATAAACCATTATCAAGTATCTCAAATGATGCGAGATATAATTTTTCATTGTACGATGAATGAAACAATAATTACGGTACCGATATAATAGATTTATCAATAACAAACTATAACGCTGAAAAAGTTAGTTTTGTTTTAAGTGGCAAATATTCCAACACTTCAAAAACTTTCGGGCAAAAAAAAATAGCAATTTTAATTGATTTTCAACAAGGAATAACCGAAACAGAACTTGTTCGTTATGTTATTTTTAATACTGATAGATATGGAGATAAATATGAAGATGATGATGTTAAAGTTTGAAACCAAGGAACAACAAAAATTGTTTTTAATTTTTTAATGTATCCATGTAATCATCAAGGATGAAATGAAGATGTTTATAGCGCTAATAATGGTGGTACATATAAACTATCAGAATTAGCGATGTATAAAAGTGTTTATATTGAAAGTGATTATTTATCATATGGTTATGCAATTTTTGATAGAATTGGTCAGCGCATATACAACGAATATAGTAGTTGACCATTTATGCGTAAGCTACTTGAAGGTATAAACATTGTTACGATTTATCGAAAAGGTGGTTTAGCATCAATGGATGGGTTCAAAAATGGTAATGCACTAAAAAATATCCAAAATTATTTTATGCCAATAAATGGATATTTTATACCAAAAATCGAACATATGGTTCAACTAACAAGAAGAGATAATTCTAGACAATTTTTGATGGCGCATTCAAAAATGGCACCAAATTCTATTACTAATGGTATTTGTATGTCGTCAACATGAGAAAGTTGTTTGAATGGATTATTTTTCCATGAATTTTGATATCACGCAACGTTGCAATTAGATCATGGACCAGAAAATCTCGATGATAAAAAAGTACAATACGGTTTTGCTATAGATCACGCAAAAGATTTTTGTATACGTTTTACAGAAGATTATTTCATAACGAATCCCGATGAAGCGTGAGATAATAGAATTCATTACCCGGTTTGATATGAATTAGAAAAACTTTTAAAAGATAGCGAATTAAGAATTTCATATAGTAATGTAGTTGGAAAATATATTTTAGCTGGTACTACTAACACACCGAGAACTCAAATGCCTTTTAGATTTGTTTTATGATTTTGAATGGGTTATGCCGCAAATAATTGAGATAAAATAGTGCCTTTTATAAACAAACAATGACCATCGTGACCTTTATCTAGCGAAGATACTAAAATAGCAATGACGTATTTTGATGAATGACAAGAATTCATGAATGAACGTATGCATGAATTTTATGAATGGAACCTAACTAATTATGAAGAAGAAAAAAAATTAGGTTGATATTAATTTTCTATATGGTGTTTGTTCGGTTCTATTCGGGAATTTTGTGCAAAATTCCGTTTTATATGTACCAATTATAGTTACTCCTTGCGTATATTCTATTTGATCATTAAATATTGTAGAAAGGTTTTGATTAAACCCTCCATCATATGTTTGTATTCAAATATTAACGTTATTATTCCCAATATCTAATGTTGAGCAAAAATTATTTGCGCAAAATAAAAAAGTTCCATCAATTTTATTCATATTATCGGGCAATGTTATATTTTTATTAAAACTATCACATGCAGATAAAAAATTATTTCCTATTTCTTTTAACGTGCTAGGCAAACTAATTTGTTTATTAAAAAAAATACATTTACTTAAAAAACCGCCACCTATTCTTTGCAAAGTAGATGGTGAAGAAAACGTTACTTGTGAATTAAAATTTGTACAATTTTGTAAAAATGACGCTCTTATTTCCTTGATGTTAGTTCCAATAGTAACCGGACTATTAAGTTCAACACATCCTTGTAAAAATTGACTTCCAATTATTTCTACAGTATTTGGAATATCAATAACTTGATTAAACTTATAACATCCTAATAAAAAACAAGCACCAATTTCAGTTAGTTCATTCGGGAAAAAAATTGGTTGGTTAAATTTTTCGCAATAATATAAAAAAAATGGACTTATTTTTTTTAGCGAATTAGGAATAGAAAAACTAACATTAAAATTATTATCAAAAGATAAAAAATAACTACCTAAAAATAATAAGTTGCTTGGTAATGTTACATTGCTATTAAAATCAAAACACGAAGATAAACAACTAGTACTAATTTCTTCAATGCTATCAGGAAAAATAATATCTTGATTAAATTTTTCACAATGAGACATAAAATCCGTTTCTATTACTTTGGTTTTGTTCTGTATAACAATTTTCGAATTAAACGATATGCAAAAAAACATAAAATTTTTTCCAATTTTCGTTATTGATTTTGGCAAAATAATTTCCGAGTTGAAAGACGTACATTTATAAAGAAAATTATCATTAATTGTTGTTAAAATATTTTCATCAACAAATTTTCCATCTTCATTGAAACTAATTGATATTATTTCATTTTTTTTAAAATTATTTTTTCCAATTGTAATAATAGCTGAAGAGTCTCCATCACTACACAACAAATTAAATTCGTTAACTGTATATATTGGTGCATATCTTTTAATTTCAGTATTCTCTTTTTTAAATACAACATAATTATTTAAAGAATTTGTAGGAATATGTTCGTTGTCGTTGCAACTAGTAATCATTAATGGTATAGAAGAAAAAATAGGAATCGCTAATAGAGATAATATCTTTATTTTTTTCATTTAATTAATATTATAATATATAGTAGCAGTTGTTATAGTATTAATATGTTTCGAAAAAAAGTAAAAAAAATATTAATATCATCTTCATTTTTAATATCAAGCACAAGTGTATGTATTTTAAGCAGCAGTTGTGATTCTATTTTCAATCCTTTTTCACCAGCCTTTAATTTACTATTTTATATGAAAGAAGTTGAAAACGGCGAAAGAATTGAACAAACAGCAAAAATAAACAGTTTCGATGAATTTAAAAACTTATGTTCAGATGGTAGAGCTGATTATGAAATTTCCGGAGTTACAATTCCTCGTAATAATGTTTGTGGAATTAAGTTTGCTGCTACAGGCCTATTTGCTGATGGATCAAAATTGAGTTACATTCCAAATAATTTTCTTTATAATTGTAAAGCTGAATATTGAACTAGATCATTAACTTTTCCTAATTCTGTTGAAGCGATACATAACAAATTTTTTTATCAAGATAATAAAGATGGAATGTTTAATTCACCAATTTCTTTTCCTAGATCGTTAATAACAATTGGTACACATTTTATGTGAGGACAAAGAGATTTTAATCAACCTATCAATTTGCCAGATGAAATGCAAGATGCTGAACCAGATCCATCAATTAAGAATGGTGGTTTTGCTATTGGAGAGTATTTTATGAATTATTGTAATAGCTTTAATCAACCATTTTCTATACCAAAAAAAATTGTAAAAATTGCTAATTATTTTCTTAGTCGTATGGATTCATTTAATTCAAAAGTTACATTACATAATGAATTAAGATGAATTAATGAGTGATTTTTATCAAAAACAAAAAGCTTTAACCAAGATATTGATTTCAATAAAGTTGAATTTATTGGTAGGTGATGTATGGCACAAACAGATGCAAAAATAGAAAACTACGATGTTATAATAACACCTCCTAATTCTAATGCACAATTTAACTCTCAAGTTAAATTTAGTGAAGAACTTTTAAATATCGAAGAAGGTTTTTTAGTTGGCGCAGTTAATTTTAATCAAAAAATTATTTTTCCTTATACTTTACAACACGTAAAAACTGGTTTCTTAGGATGATGTACTAGTTTTAACCAAGATATGAGAATACCAGATTCAATGTTTGCATTGAATGGTGCGATATGAAAACGTTTTTTATTTGAAGCACGAAGTTTTTGTAGCACGATTGATTTTGGTGAAAATATACCTATAAATTTTACTGGAGGTGGTTATTCAATGATTAGCAATTACTATAGTTTAACAACAACTGATTCAACATCAGCGTTATACACAATAGGTCCAACAATCAAAGGATTAAAGGCGAATTTTATTAAAAAGTTTTTATCTTATAACGGCAATTATGTTGATGATAACGGAACAATTAAATACAATTATTGAAGACATTACGAAACGTATGATTATTAAACGAAAATTAAATTATTTTATAGTATCAATTCCATTTTTTGCTATATCAATAATAGTTGCAACAAGTTGTAACGAAACAGAAAAATTTTATAATTTTTTTTTAACAGATGAAATTAATTTTAACCAAGTAAATGAAATAACAACATATACAAACGCAACTAATAATGCTAATTATAAAATCACTTGCATTGATGAAAATTATAATGATTTTCTAATAAAAAAATCAGAACAAATTAAAATAGTTAACATTGATGATAGTTCGGATGTTAGTACTTTATTTGAAATTAAAAAAAATACTAATTTTGATTATTGATACATTTCACCTAAAGTTAATAACGATGTAATTAATTATGAACAATTAAGAATCGATATTTTTGATACAAATAACAAAAAAGTATCATACGATACATATTTATTTAAATTTAGTAATAAAAATCCAACAATAAATTTAGTAGGTGATAATAGTTCAGAAATTATTTTAGATTCACAATATTATTTTTTAAATACCAGTGAAGAAAAGTATTTTTTTAAGCAAAATACTCCTATTATTAACAAATTTTCAATAAAATATGGTGCGGAAGATATTGATACTAGTAACATTGACTTAAACACAAATATTAATTTTAACGATGGCGAAAATAATATTTCAATAGATAAAACAAAATTTACAATTATAAAAAATGAAGAAAATTTGTTTTCGATTGCATTTGTTACAGATACTGAAAATACATATAATTTAGCAGCGGATTTAATATATCAAGTTTCGCTTGAAATATCTCAAAATTTTTTTGGTACAACAACACACGTAATTGGCGGTTCGTTTAAATTAAACTATGAAAACAAGATTGTCGATACATCTAATCCTGATAGTATCATCAAAGGAAATATTAACGCAATCGCTGGGCAAACAAAATTATTAGATATTAATGCTAGCATAGATTTCTATATCGCTACTACAAATAACACACTATCAGAAGATTTAGAAACTATAGTGAGTGCAAATAATTGATATCACTTTGATGTGAATGATATATTTTTATTAAAAAATCAATATACTTCGCAACCTATTTCAAGTGGAGTAGAAATATGTTTTTTTTCTGGTGATACAGAATGAGAACAAAGTGAGTACGAAGAACATGCTGAAAATTTTTATAATACAGTTTTTGCAAATAGAATAACAGTCGTTGACGAAACAACAAATGTGATATATGAAACATCAACTACTAATGGTTTATCAATAAAATTAGCTAGTTATAACGAAGAATCATCAATTGATTTACAAGAACTTGGTTCGATAATTCTTTACAACGACGTAAGCACAACAATAAATATTATAAACGGTACATTTATTAATGGACATACATACTCAATTAGTATTGATTTAATATATATTAAAGATCAATTTTGTATACCATTTTCAATAAAACTTTTGAATTTTTTTACGATTTAGATTTTTTTAACTTCTTAATTTTATTTATAAAACAAATTATAATAATTATTAAAAATACAATAACGAATATTCATCAAAAAAATCATATTTTATTATTTGTTATCATTCAAAATAACTAATAAAAAAACACATTAGATGTTTTTATCTAATGTGTTCTGTTTTATTAATGTTTTTTATACAAAAATCTAAAAATGATAGTTATGTTTATTACCAGCGTTATGATCTATTCGATGTTTTTTCTCAGCAACTTTTCCGTCACCAAAACGTTCATCCAAACTCATATAACCAGTAACACGACTAATACCTTGAATATTTCTACTACCGCATTTTGGGCAACAGCATTCTCCCGCTTTTAAGTATGTAATTTTTCCAGTGTTTTTTTTCATATAGCAAATGTAAGTTAGTGTATAGTTTTTTACACATTAATTATACGTCTTTTTTTCCTCCTTTCTTTAATAGAATATACTCGAAAATTTTTTTATTTTTAAGAGTTTTTTTAACATCAATTAATCTTTGATTAGATGAACCACGATAAATATGTTTTGTCGATTTTAACTTATCAACAAATTTTCCATCAACAACAACATCAACATTTTTTAATAATTCTTCAATATTTTTATCTGTTTTCATTTTTTGTAATAGTTCTTCTCACTTATAACCTGTATAAAGTCAAATATTTAATTTAAATTTTTTTATTTCTTTTGCAAGAATAGCAAACTTTTCTGCTTGTTCGATAGGATCACCACCACTTAATGTAACTCCATCTAAATATTTGCTTTCTTTACTAAAATCATTTAATAATTCCTTAATTTTAAAAACTTTCCCACCAGTAAAAGGTCAAGTTTCTTTATTGAAACAATTAAAACAATGATGTTTGCAACCTTGAGAAAAAAATACTTTTCTTAAACCAGGACCGTTTACAAGACTCTGATGATCTATTCCTGCTAATCTTATTTCATCAATTGCAATTTTTTTCATTAGTTATTCCTTTCCAACACAATCTTTACAATATCTAATATGGAAATTAAAACCTATATATCCAATATTTGTTTTTTCGAATGCTTGTTGAGTTATTTTTTCGATGATTTTTGCATCCGGATAATCATCAAATTCAATATAAGAAATATGACCAGCATTACATAATTTATGGTAAGGTGCTTCTATTTCTAGTTTTTTTGAAAAAGAAATTGGAAAATCTACTGGTACATGAAATCCGTTTGTATAAAAATCTTTTGAATTAATTCATTTTATAATACCTAAATTTTTCTTATCTAATTGAGTAAATTTTCCGCTTAGTCCTTCAGCTGGAGTTGCGTAACAAGAAAAATTTAGTTTATATTTTTCTTTTAATTCATCTGTTTTTTGTCGTAAAAAAGAAATAATTTTTACTCCTAATTCTTGCGCTTCTTTAGATTCTCCATGATGCTTTCCGGTTAATAATTTTAACGTTTCTGCTAATCCAATAAAACCAATTCCATAAGTTCCTTGTTTTAAAATTGGTTCTATTGAATCGTTATCTTTTAATTTTTCCGATCCTTTCATCAAATGTTGCCCAGCAACAAAAGGTAAATCTTTCACTTTAAGTTTTTTAACAACATCGTAACGATGCAAAAGTTGGTTCTTACATTGCTCAATTTTTTCTTCAAATAATTTAAAAAATTTCTTCACATCTTTGTTTGCGTAATATCCTAATCTAACTAAATTAATTGTTACAGGAGCAATATTTCCTCTACCTTCAACACCAGGTTTTCCGTTAATATTTGACATAACGTACGTTCTACAACCCATTGTTGCTGGATAAATTTTCTTATCAAATCATTGTTTATTAAAATCAGCATCCATATTCATAAATGTTGGGTTCATTCTTTGGCTAGAAACATGGCAAGCTAATTGAAATAAATAATAATAAGGATCTCCTGGGTTACGATTTATTCCTGATTTAACACGAAAAACTATATTAGGGAAAATAGCTTGTTCACCATTTCCCATACCCTTAAGATATTCTTCAAGTATTGCTTGGCATAACATTGCAGCTTCTTTTGTATCTGGTATTCCGATATTAATAGAAGAAAACGGTACTTGTGCTCCAGCACGCGAATGCATTGTATTTAAGTTATAAATAACAGCTTGTGCTGATTGTTTAATGCGTTTAATTAATATTCTTTCAACGATTTTACTCATTTCATTTTTGGGAACTTTCATTTCAACGCATTGTTTTTCGATTTCTTTTCTTGTCATTTTTACGAAAGGTGCTAAATCATTATCGAAATTAGGATGTGATTGTCCACCAAACATATCATTTTGACTAGATTGAACTAAAATGCAAGATAAAGCAGCTGCTGTTTCTATACGTTTAGCTGGTTTAGTCATTCCATATCCTGTATTAAAACCTTCAGATAGCATTTTGTAAGTAGGAACATGCAAACAATTAACTGTTAAATTGTAACTATCCAAATCATGAATATAATAGTCACCGTTTTCGTGTGCTTTTGCCATATCGCTTGGTAAAACATCATTAAGAATATGTCATTTATTAGCTTCTGATGCGATCTTTAATAATTTTGCTGAAAAATTGTTTCCAACATTAGCATTTTCTCTATCTGTTTCTATAGCTATTTTTCTAATAGAACCCATCAATTTTGTTTTACGAAATCGATTCTTTTCACGATTAGCGCTAAAATCTTCAATTTTTTTTGCGATCGAATGATGTTCATTTTTTCTTAAATTTTCTAATATTAATTCATATATTTTTTTTGATTCAATATCGTTATCTTTGATTTTTTTAATATCATTAACAATATCATTAACAATAATTTGAACTTTTTTAAAAGGTAATGGTGTTTTTGTGTTAGTTGATGCGTTCAAAATAGCATCAATAATTTTTGTATGATTAAAATCTACTTTTTGATTATCTTTTTTAACAACTTTTTTTTTAATTTTTTCCATATGCGAATTATTTATACAATAAATTTTTACAAAGATACAAAAAACTTACAAAATTATTTATATTTCATAGGTAAAATACAAATGTAGGATTTTTCACGACTATTAGTATTATATCATTTTTATGCAACGAAATTATTTTCACATATTAACGTATTTAAAAAATAATTTTATTCAGCTTTAATGTTTAAATATTCATTACATTTCTTAACCATATAAGGAAAAATAAATACAACAGGAATAATCGTAATGCAACATAACAAAAATACCACAAAATGTTCTAACGGTCAAACTTCATAAAAAGCTGCTTTTTCAATCATTAAATAATCTCTAGTTTTTAAACTAGCAACAAATTTCTTAGCTTTATTAGCAATTAATGGAAAAATAATAAAGATAGGAACAATTGAAATGGAAGCTAAAAAAATTCATCACATATTTTCTATTGTATATACCTGAATAAAAGCTGATTTAACTAATAAAGCGAACCCTTTATCATCTAATTCTTTTATTAAAATATTTTTTTTCATAAATAATAAAATTTATTCAATTTTAACTTTTGCTCCAGATGCTTCGAAAGTTTTCTTAATTTCGTTAGCTTCTTCTGGTTTAATGTTCTCTTTAATAATTGCGCCACCTTTTTCAACAGCTGTTTTTGCTTCCATTAATCCTAAACCAGTAGCTTCACGTAACAATTTAATTATTGCAACTTTATTTGCACCAGCATCAGCAAGACTAATAGTAACGGAAGTTGGAGCTTCTACAACTTGTGCAGCAACCGCTGCTACAGGAGCAGCTGCAGAAACACCAAATGTTTCTTCTACAGCTTTTACTAAATCACTAATTTCTAACATAGACATTTCTTTTAAACTTTCAATAATTTGTTCTTTTGATAATTTTGCCATTTTTTTCTCCTTTCTTTAAAGTATTATTTTCGTTCTCCTACCGCTTTGATTCCGTACAAAAAATTTCTAAGTGGAGCTTGTAAACAAGAAAGAAACATAGAATACAAACCATCTCTTCCCGGTAAAGAAGAAATTACTTTAAACTTATTATTATCTATTTTTTGTCCATCTAGAAAACCAAAAATAAATTGTGCTTTTTGATTATTTTTTATTACTTCGCTAAGTTCTTTAAAAGGAACAATTTCATCTTCGT
The DNA here is from genome assembly GCA_031279765.1 of Mycoplasmataceae bacterium. GTDB lineage: Bacteria > Bacillota_I > Bacilli_A > Mycoplasmatales > Mycoplasmoidaceae > Malacoplasma_A. The sequence continues at coordinate 2,555 of JAITHU010000038.1, read as the reverse complement.
ATCCAATAATCAAAGCAGTTGAATTACTACATTTTTCTACTTGATAATTAGATAATTGCAATGCTCTATTATATATGTTATTTTTTGCAATGAACATTTTTGCATTACCATTATGTAATTTTCTTCTAAATGTTGTAATTTCTTTTGCTGATAAACTAGCAAAATTAAATAACGCAAAAGATTTTGCTTTTTTTAATTCAGCAATCATTGTTTCAACAGTTTGTGCTTTTTTTTCAACAATTAATTTCATTTCTATACAAATTTTTATATAAAAACCAAAAAATAAAGAAAGATTAAATAATTAAACTTACCTCGATAACATTTTTAAAGAAAAATCTCGTTATTGTCTTTGGTTTGTTACATTTTTATTATAACATAATATTTTTAAAAAAAATATTTACTTTGCAATTTTTACTTTTGCAACTTCAATAAGACGATCATGTAAATAATAACCATTACTAATAATTTCAACTACATGATTAGTTTTAACGTTTTTGTTTTCTATTACTTCGAACGCTTCCATGAACTCAGGATTAAATTCATCGCCTACTTTTATAGCGATTTGTTTGATTCCAAATTCTTCAAGAAGATTTTTAAACATATCAACAAACATTTTAAAACCATTTTGATAATTTTTAATTTTTTCATCTTCTACTTGATAAGAAATAGCTAACTCTAATTGTGAAATAATATCAATTAATTTATTTGCTTGTGGTTCAATAGCATATTTTTTTTGACGTTTAATTTCTTCTGTTGCTTGTTTGTTTAACTCTTCTATTTTTTGTTTTAAAATTGTATTTGCTTCATCTGTTTTAACTTTAATTTTTTCAATATAAGATTTATTCATATCGCGTAGATGATTCTCATAATCAAGAATAATTTTGTTTTTCATTTCTAATTCTTGTTTAAGACTTTCTAATTCAACATGCAATTTGTTAGTTTCATGTTTTTCGTTTTTAATTTCTTTTTGTTGTTCTTTTACTTCAACATCATGGTTATTTTGATGATGAGTATTTTTCTCATCGTTTTTTGCTGCGTGATGTTCTTCTTTTTTGTTCATATTACTTTTCTAGTTCCTTTCTAATTGTTTCAACGAATTTTTCAACTTCTTGGTTAGTACCATTGTTTATACTACGTAACACATCAAGATCACTTTTAGAATATCTTTTTGGTGATGCATACACTATTGTTATAACTAAATCTCCATTAATATTTTTTAATAATTTTTTATTTGAATTCCTAATACCCATTTCTGATACCGTAATTTCTTCACCATTTGCAGTATTCGCTTTCAATTCTATTTCTTTGATTCCGTATGGAGTAGGGATCTTTATTTTTCCACCAGTAATTGCTAAAATTGGATCAACAATAGCATTAGCATATACTGTATTATTTTTTCTACTAAATACCTTGCTAGGATTAATAAAAATTTTAATAATTAAATCTCCTGGTCCGTTTTTCCCGACATTTCCTTTACCGGAAATTTTAAATCTTTCACCATTAGAAATGCCTGATGGAATATCTATTGAAATAACTTCTTCAGTTTCAATATATTTGTTACCGCCACAAACTTTACAGTAATCGGTAATTACTTTACCTGTTCCGTGACATTCACTACAAATACCTTGAGATTCCATGATTCCGATAGGGGTTCTTTGACGAATGCGAACATATCCACTTCCATTACAACGTGGACATGTTTTAACAGCATCAGGAGTGTTAGCACCAGTTCCATGACAATGTGGACAAGGTTTTTTAACGTGGTATTTTATTTTTTTATCAGCACCTAAAATAGATTCTAAAAACGAAATAGTTATTTCGGATTCAATATTTAACGGATATTGAGATGGATTAGTACGTTGATTAGTACTAGTTGTTTTTCTTCCTCCGCCAAACATTTGGGAAAAAATATCTTCAAAACCGCCACCATCGTTATCATCGAACGAAAAATGCATATTACTACTTCTTCCACCTCCGCCGAACATCTGCGAAAAAATATCTTCAAAACCACCTCCACCGAATGGATTAGCACCACCGAAATTTGGATTTGTACCTTCATGACCGTATTGGTCGTATAATTGTTTTTTTTCTGGAGTGCTAAGCACTTCGTAAGCTTCATTTATTTCTTTAAATTTTTGCTCAGCATCAGCAGCTTTGTTGCGATCTGGATGATATTGCATTGCTAATTTTCTAAAAGCACGTTTTATTTCGTCTGGTGTAGCATTTCTATTGATCCCTAACACAGTGTAATAGTCTCTTTTATTTGCCATAATTATTAATAATTATACACCAAAATTAGCACTCTAATAGTTATTGTGCTAACAAAGTTTAATTAATAATTTATAGATGTTTATCAGTAATTTTTTTAATATCTTTTTGACGAGTTTTTCGTGCTAAAATTTGTTTAATTTTATAGATAAAACCAATAAATAATGCTGCAGGTGTCAATAAACCAAAATAAAAATATCAATCACCATATCCAAAGCTATCTGGTGCAGAAGGATTATTAATTTTCGTGATAATATATCCTAGTAAAAAAAAACCAAAAAATATAA
>JAITHU010000029.1 GCA_031279765.1 Mycoplasmataceae bacterium | reverse complement strand
GCCAGGTTGTTGGTCAATGTTGATAGTTTGAGTAGTAGAAGCAGCTGGGATGTTCGGAGCTTGAGGAGGAGGTACATTATTAGTAATTCTACCTGTTTGTTGGTCAATGTTGATAAGTTGGGTAGTATCGATATCGGTAATAGGATTTAGTGGAGTAGTAGGAACAACTACACCATCAGTAATTCTACCTGTTTGTTGGTCAATGTTGATAAGTTGGGTAGCAGAAACATTAGGGATGATTGGAGCTGGAATTGTCGAAAAATTTGGGCCGAATACATTTCTAATTCTTCTACGAAGATCGATGTCTTGATATAACGTTATAGGAAGTGGTGAAACTGGTTGTTGTAAGTTTGCTAATTCTTGTCGCAATTGTGCCATATTGTGGTTACCTAGTACATCTGTAACATTATGTGTACGAGTAAGATCTTGATTGTCTGGGTTAGCTTGTTGTTGTAAGTTTGCTAATTGTTGTCGTAATTGTGCCATATTGTGGTTACCTAGTACATCTGTAACATTATGTGTACGAGTAAGATCTTGATCGTCTGGGTTAGCTTGTTGTTGTAAGTTTGCTAATTGTTGTCGCAATTGTGCCATATCGTGGTTACCTAATCTATCAAAAACATTAATTAGACGTTCAATATCTTGATCTGGAGCAGTATGTTGTGGTAATTGTTGAAGTCCATCAATAACACTTTGCATAGCTTGTTGATCGTGATACATTCTATCAAAAACATTAATTTTGTGTTCAACATCTTGATCTGGAGCAGTATATTGTGGTAATTGTTGAAGTCCATCAATAACACTTTGCATAGCTTGTTGATCGTGATACATTCTATCAAAAACATTAATTTTGTGTTCAACATCTTGATCTGGAACAGTATGTTGTGGCAAGTTTGCTAAATCTTGTTGTAGTTGTGTATCATCATGGTTTAGTACGTCTGTAACATTAATTGTGTGTTGAACATCTTGATCTGGTATTTGTACAACAGGGATAGCATTTGGATCAAATGGCGTAACATTACCTAGTACTTGTTGTATATGAATATCTTGCTGTTGTATTCGATCTGGTATTTGTACAGCAGGGATAGCATTTGGATCAAGCGGCGTAACATTACCTAGTACTTGTTGTACGTGAACATCTTGTTGTTGTATTTTTGATGGTAATACCGGATCAGGAATATTTTTTAACGCACTATCATCTACGCTGTTAACACTATACTTAAGATCCACTGGTATATCAACAGTTTTACCATTTTTATCGAGGATTCCACCATAAATTTTTGTAACATTTTTTGTAATATTGGTAATATTTTGTTGTTTTTTAATTAATTTAATTTCTTCGCGCTCTTTCGGAGTTAAAACAGCTGAATTTTTCATTGGTTTAGGCAAAATATGTTCGTATGTAACAACTTTTCCATTATCATCTAATTCCATATAATACGCTTTTCTAGGATCTAATAAATCTGGCATGTAATAATGACGAACAGCGTTTGCGTTAGTAACTTCAGTTTCATGACCAGTTAAAGCGGATAAATTGATTCTTCCATCATCAAACGTTGGTAATTCACGTTTAACTGGTTTCGCACTTAATAATAATGGGTTATCAAAACCATTTATTTTTCTTGGAACGAAACCACCCATTTTATTGGAAATATTTCGTGGTAAATTTTTGTTTAAATCTGGAGAAATTATTGGTGCTTCTCCTGCGGCTGCTTTTCTTGAAGCAAAATTAGATAATCTTGTATCGAAATCTTTAATTGCATAAAAACCATCAACTAAATTATGTGCATTAATAGAATCACCAGGGTTATCTGTAAAATATTGTCTTTCTTCTTCCGTAGCAGCATTGATAATTGTTGGTAGTTCCATACCGTTAGAAGAAAGTAAAATTTTTCTTTTAGGATCATTTGTAATAATTTTAGAATAGTACGTAACATCTCTATCTAAATTTTGACCAGGTTTTACAACTGCTGTTTGCAATGTAGGGTTGTAAAATTTTAAAGAATTAACATTATCTTTATATTCTTTTTCTAAAGTTTCTAGTTTATCTGTAAGAAAATCATATTCCGTAGAACCTGGTTTGTAATTGTTTTCTTTAATAGTTCTTGAAATTCTATCGCGTTCATAAATAATATTTTTTTGTAATTCTATTTTTTCTCCTAGAAGTGAATTATAAACTTTTTGTTTAATGGTTCCATCTGGCAACGAATATGTAGCTGCAACTAATGATGGATTATTTTTATCCGCTTTCCCTTCTTCGTCAGAAAAACGAACATTCATATGTTTAGCTTGAATATGTTTTTTTCATGCTTGTAAATCAAAATATTCTTCACCATTTCCTAAACGAGTTGTTCCTAATCTAACATCTTGGCTACCATCAGGACTAAAACTACGTTCATAATTAGCTTTTTGTGTTGTAACTACCTTATTAGATTTTACAATATCAGTTCCTTGAGTATCGAATAATCTTTCTGGTTTTTCAATATTAACATTTTCTGGAGAAATTTTTGCAATACCAAAACCAGTTATTGGTAAACCAGCAGCAGCACGTCCTCTAACAGCTCAATCAGGAAAACTAGCTTTTGCTTCTGGACGTTGACCAGAATACGCTACTTCTAATATTTGTTTACTTCCTGCTTCGTTGCTACCGTTACCTTTCATTTTTATCACACTTGCATTTTCTACATCTCCATATCTTCCATCTAATATTAATTCAGCAGGATTTTTTTGAACAAACTGTTTAATAGTTGGTTCTACTTTATTATTATGTTTGTTGTAAGTTTTTTCTAACGCTTCAAAACCTACAATATCACCAGTTTTTCAACTACGTGTAAATTCGTGACTAGGAGCATTTGGGTTTGTTAATCTTTCTAAATTAAATTTTTGATATTTAATAATACCTTGTTTATTTGTATACATTACTTCTTTTCCATCAGGAGAAAACACCGCATCTGGGTGAGCAGCTAATTTCCTTTTCCTTCAATCTTTTTGGTTATTAATTTCACCCGGTTGAGGCAATGCAGTTAATTTTTCATAATTTGGTTTGTATATTGCACGATTTTGAATTTGAAAACCTTCATATGTAGGAATGTTTTGATTTTTATCACTAACATTCGAAAATTCTAAAGTACCATCAGCGTTGTATTGTTGACGTGGTAAAGCATTCACATCAATTCATTGTGTAACTGGGTTAACGTAATTTATCATATGATGTTCTTTAAAATAACGCACAGGATTTGTTATAGGTCTATCAGCTATAACAAGTCCGCCACCGCCCTCTCTTGAAAGTGAATGATTTGAATATCTTAAATCTGTTGAGTATTCAATAATACCATCTTCACCTGCTTTTGTACCTATGATAGGTGTAGAATATGGTATATTTCTTTCGACGTTATGATCATCAGAATATATAATGTTATTTTTTATAAAATCATCACGTTGTTGAATATCAAAACTTTTATAACGAGGATTTAAGTTAAATTTATTGTTATATCTTTGTAAAAAACGTTTATCACTCAAAAAAGTATCGTTTATTGAATCTTTATATTTTGGCATTTTTGTTATTGGTGAAGAACGTGATTCTGCCATACTAGTGTATGCTCCTTCAATCGATGTATAAAGTTTTACTTTTCTTTTTCCTCACTTACCAGGAATTGGAGTTTTTATAGTAATTATCGAAGAATCAATCGGAGTAAGAGCATTTTTTTCTAAAGCAATTCTACGCAAATCGTTTGATGATTCAAAATTTAAAGAAGAATGATCGTAAAAATTTGTTCGAGAATTTGTAGGTTTTACATTGAACGTATCGTAATCGCCAAATGGATTTTGAATAAGTAAAGGGTTTTTCGCAGAAGAAGCAGTAAATGAAAGCATTGCAGATGATGAAGTAATAGTTGACGATCGATAAGGAGAGAATGTTTGATAGTCTTTAAGCGAATGTGAACTATGTTGTAAAGGATTATAAATTTTGTGATAACCAACTACGTGCGAATGTAATCTTCCAGTGTTTGTACGATTTATCGCAGCAAATCTACGGTTCGATGGTGATCCACCTCTAGCAACTCAAGAATTAAAAGGAATGTTTTTTCTATCATTTAATATTTGTTCATCAATAGGCACATCGTAATCAAATTGTTGAGAAGTAGCAAGCACCGGTCTTAACACAGAATGCGGAATAAATTCTGTTTTAACATTTTCTTCGCTTCAAATTTTTTGTATTCTTGAACTTACTGGTTGTTTAGTTAAAGAATTTAAAGTTTCATCACCTCCCATTCCTGTACGCGCAATAACTTCGTATTCTGGATAATCTGTATAAAAATCTTTAATTGAAGAATATCTTTTTTCAGGAGGTAAAAACGAATTTACATGTTCCATTTTTCTCTTAGCTATCGCCTTTGCTTCAGAAAGAGTTGCAACGTTAGTTGCGTCAGGTCCATTATAGTTAACATAATTAGGCGCATCAAATCTATTTATTGAAGAATTCGAATAACTATTCCCTCTAACCCTAAAACCTCCTCGAGCATTTCGATAAATCATATTTTCATTAGTAACTCATGTTCCTTCTGGGTGTTTATTGATCATATGAGTTCTATAATCAAGCGTTTGGGTTTTAAAATCAATTGGTTCTCCATTTATAATTTTCGCTGCTTGACGACGTTGGAAAGAATCAATATATCTATAAGATGGATCGTTGTATGAAACTTTTGAGGAATCAACAAAACCATCGTTTTCAATACCAATTTTATTTTGTATTTTCGAACCAAATTCATTATTGTTAGTATTTATTATCCCAATTGAAGCAGCTGGAGTAGCAGCAAACACATTAGGAGATGGAATATTATTTATTTTATCAGGAATAAATTTTTCTCCAGGTCGTATACCAACAATTTTTTTATCATAAGAAATTTCAGCATCTGGTTTAATAACGTCATTAGAATAGAATTCTTTATAGAAAAGCGTTAACTTTTTTTTGCCTTTAGAAAGAAGGTCTATACGATCATCAGTAGCGGATTTCCCTGTAAAAAAACCAAATCTTGAAATATTTCTATAATCTTCTTCAGTAAAATTGTCATTTCTAAGTTTTTCATGTGCATTAACTATTGTTCTACGAATATTATATATTTCATCAAAAAATACTTTGTTCTTTTCTTCTGGTGTTTTGCAAAGAGCTTGTTTAGTAGTAATAAGTTCACTAGTAATTGGATAGTTTATTCGTTTAATATAAGCACTTCCAGTTCCTACATTCCCTTTTTCTTCTACACCAATTAACTTTTCAATATTTTCAACATTAGGCAATAAAACACCATCGCTGTCTTTTACTAATCCTAAATTAGCATTATTAATATCTTTTAATAATTTTCTTTGAATAATTATATCTTTTCCTAAATTTGCATTGGCGTTAATTTCTAACGAGCGAAGTGCGGGTTTGTTTAATTTTAGATCAGTAATATCGCTAGCATTCTTTTGCCTAAATGATTCGATATTACGTGCATCAAAATCTTTTGCGACAGCTGTCGTTCTTTTTACTTCGTCACGTCTAGCTTGTTCGTACATTTCGATACCTCTTTGACGTATATTTGCACGACGAAGTAATTCTGGTGTATCATGCACGATTGTTCTACCGGTTTTCGCATCGTATGATTGTGAAACTTGTCCTTGACCACCACCAAAAATTAAACCACCTCTACTATTCCTACCAGTATGAAATAAACCAAAATTATCGTTATGAGAACGTAAATTATAGTTAGTCAATACTGGTCTTCTATCGGTTAAAGAATCAGTGATCACTCTACCGAAAGGTGTAGTATTTTGTCTTGTTAAAGGATTTTTAGCAAATCAAGAACGTCTTTTTGAAGTACCATCTGCATCAGAATTTCAAATAGCTTCATCTTCTCGGCTACCAAGATTGGCTCACCCTAACGCCGCTGCTTGCATTTTTTTAGAAGAAAATTCGGTACCATGTGTTTCATGAAATCTGTTATATCAATTAGCAGTTGCAAAATTTCGATCGAAATTTGGGTGATTTTTGTTTGCAATTTCTAATCTTTGCATTTCTGGCATATTTGAATATTTTTTGTCTCATTCAGCTTTTTGATAGTTACTAGCAAAATAAATGGGTCTATAGATAGTTCTATTTAATTTCGGAGATCTTCAACCGTAAGGATTATATGGTCCAGAAATAATTTTTGGTACATATTCTCCATCACTTTTATTAGTAGAATTACCTTCAGAATACATTTCTTTATTAAAACTATTTACTAAACTTTTAATGATTTTTTTATCAATTCCTTGTCCTTCAGCTTCTCAAAGTAATCTTTTTGTTTTTTCAATTGTATCTTCATAAGTTTTTATTTCATTTCTGTATAATTGAGCTCTCGCTTCGATCATCAAACTATTCATTTGACGTGCTAAATTATCAGGAGTTATTTTTTTATTATTAACTTGTGAAACATTTTTGTTGTGTTCTAAAATATAACTATTAGTATTTAAATTTTTCGCTAAATCAGTTAATTCTCTAGCGGTATTCGCGTTAGCAATATTTCTTTCGAATTTTTGATAACTATCATTATTTTTTCTTAGAATATTAGAAATAGAAACATCACCATTATTTTTAAATTTATTTTTAAAATTTTCATAATTATCAACTTCTCTTTGTCTATTTTTTTCTCAATTCAAAACATTTTCTTCATACCTGCCGAAAGTATTATTTATTTCCGCACGTGCTTTTCTAATATTTTTTTCTCTTTCGTTAGTAAGATCTTCAAAAGAAGAAAGACCATCTCTTTTAGCTTTTTCAATTTCTTCTTTTTTTAATAAAAAAGTATCTGTATTAATTTGATAAACATAATTTTTTCTTGTTAGTTCTACTCCAGCAACTATTCTTGATGGTTTTACCGTAGAAGGATCTAATAAACCTACATTGATAGGTAATTTTGCTTTTTTTTGAGGAGATGCAATTTTTCTCGCATCATTAAAGTCGCTTAAATTTTCATTAAAATCGTGTAATTTATCAATTACTCCTTGATTTTGAAAAAATTCAACTTGATCTCTTTCTAATTGTTTGCGCAAAACCATATCTTGTCGATAAGAAGCAACTTTATCTAAACCGCCTCGTTGAAAACCAATAATTTTTCCTGAGTCATCAAGAATAGGTGTTCTTCTACTTGCTAATTCAAGATTAATAATATCATTAGTATCTCTTATTTTATTTATTTCTTCTGGTGTTTTTGTAGAAATGGAAGAAATTTCTTTTACACTATTATTAGATGTCAAAACCGCTTCATTTTCATTGGCAATAAATAATTTTTGTTGGTTACTTACTTTTTTAATAATATTGTCATCTCTTTCTTTGGTCTTACGTTCAATAACATTTTCTAACGCTATTTTTCTAACGATATTGTAATCATCTCAATCTTCTTGTGAAGAATTATATAATCTTGGAGGAATATACATTCCTTGATATATTCTTCCGACAACTTTAATTTTTCTATTATTAACTAATGGTGAAGTTCCACTTTCAAAAGCAGCTGCATTATTAATCATAATACGTTGCATTTCTTCTCATATTTCCTTTTCAAGATTATCATCACCAGTTCCGCCACGGATCATAATTTCTCCTTCTGCGGGTGATGGTGGTGGTGGCAACGGTTGTTGAGGTTGTTGAGCTGCTAACACTTGGTGTTGTTGAGCAGCTTGTTGAATAGCTAACGCTTGTTGTTGTTGAGCAGCTTGTTGAGCCGCTAACGCTTGTTGTTGAACAGCTGCTACTTGTTGAATATTTTGTATTGGTTCACCAGCTATTTGTTTATTCATTGTGTTATCAACATTTTCTGAACTTCTGTTTTGACTAGAAACAACAAGTGGATTTAAACTATAATTGTTTCTCAAGGTTTTATTAAATTCTTCTAATAAATATTTATCTGTTATTCCTAAATCAGATGAAAGCATCCTTAAAATTGTTAATCGTTTTTCAATAGTATCACTTTCATAAACATCAGTAACAACTTGTTTAATATCCGATGAAATATTTGAAGCTATTTCTTGACGCTTTCTATTTATTTCTTGCGAAGAAGGAGCACTACCATTTTTTGCTGTTTCACTAGCAATAAATAATGAAATTTCATTTTGAAAAGTATCTTCAATATTTTTTACTTTTGAAAAGGCATCTTTTGATGCTTTAATAGCTTTCATTTCCTTCTCAATTTCTTCATTATCGGTAGGTAATAATTCGTCTTGCGTTCATTTTTTTTCAATAATACTTTCTAATTTTTGCGATAAAATAGAAAGATTATTATTAGACACAAGAACAGTATAGTCGGTATTAATCGCTGGTGCAATACTTAACTTTTTTGAATTAATTATGTCAGAAAGCAACATTAATGGAAGTATTTTTTCTTCTCATTCTTCTTTACTTTTAATAGCACTAGCATCACTTAAATAATATCTATTAATTAAATTTATAGCTCTATCTCGATTGTCAACGATGTTTACACCATTTCCGATATCCTCAATCATTCTTTCAATTTTTGAAACTCGTTTTGCTGTTTTATCTTGAATTTTAAATAAAATTTTTTCAAAATCAAAAGCGGAAATATTAGTTTTAGGTTTGTTATCGGTTGCTAAACCTGTATTAGCATCAATAAAAGGTGTATCGGAATCGAAATCTTTTCTAGTTGTTAAAGCGTTATTTAAACGCATAACATCTTTATTATTTGAAACAATACCATCTTTAATATTTTCTTCTATTAATGATTTCATATCTTCTCCAGAATGAGAATAATCAGTTAATTTATTCATCAAATGATTAGCTTTTTGATTAGATATTCAATCAGTAATTAATTTAGAAAATAAAAAATTATTACCAGTAGAAGTTTCAATAGATTCTATTTTTTTAGCATTATCTAATGCTATTTGAATTGTTTCGTTGCTTAATTTACCTTCGGTCATTAACTTTTTTTCCAAATTACTTATTACATCATGTGTATGTTTTTCAAGAGTTCTAAAAGCATGATTAGGTCTACCTGTTGGATTATTATTTACTTCATTTAAAAGATTTGAACCATCAACAACTAAAGTAGAATCTGTAATTTTTGGCACGAAAAAATTCCCTCTAGATTTTATTTTAATTTCAGCAAGAGCCATTTTAATTTCAGCATCAGAAGCTCCAGTATCGCGTAGAAGATTAGTAACACGTTCTATATTAATAGGTCTAATTCTGTTTGGATCAGTATATTTGTTAACAATTGTTGAAACATCAACAATTTTTCCAAAATTAGATTTATTTCTTTCTCTTTCTATATTTTGTTGCTGTAAACTTAAAATATCTGTAATAGCTTCATTTAACCCTTCACTAGCGTGTAATCCTTCTTTTGATAATGTACGTAGTAAACGTCCGTAATCTACACTTGTACCCGCTACACCAGATATAGAATTAAAATCAAGTTTACTAATGATTTCATTATCTCTACTGTTATTTTTTTGTTCAGCAGAATTAAACACTGGAACGAAATTTTTTTTTGACATATAATACATTGTATTTTTTAACAAATCATTTGCTTTTTCTTTATCACCGATCATTGTATAACGTTGAATTTGTTTACTTATTTTTTGTGAAATAAAATCAAACGCATGATCGCGATTTTTTATTTGCTTTAATTCGGAAAATAATAATTCATCTTTTGCTTGTAATTTTTCGCGCGCTTTGTCATTGTTATATTTATTATTGAAGAAAGTAATATTATTTGAAATTATTTTTGCACTATCAGTTTCTAAATAAATTTTTTTATAAAAACGGTTATATATTTCTTTTGGCAAACCTGCAGGGAATTTTTCTAATAGTTTTCGTGTAAATAATTCATATTTATTAGGAGAATCTTTTATTTGATCACGAACTTCTTCAAATCAATCTTCGTTTCTAGAAAAAGTTCTTTTTCATTCATTTTCTAAATTAGCTGGTGAAATTTCTGGTTTATGTACCCATAACGATTTAATACGATGATCGTTTAATGCGATATTAGAAACTAAATCACTAGTTTGTTCTTCATCAATATATATTTTTTTACCATCTTGTTTTAAAGCGGTAGCTTGTAATGTTTCAATTTTAGATAATTCTTTAGGAATATCAGCAATTGTGTAAGGCAACAAATCTTTTGTAGCTACCACACCTTTTGCTTTTAATAATATTCGATCAACCTTTAATTGTTTTTCATCAAGTGTTAGTTCCTCAGCTCTATTCAAAACAGATGTTGGGGCATATAAATTTTCAACATTATACACAGAATCAATTTTTTTTCCAATTAACTTATTAACAGCATAAGAAACAGCTTGTGGTGATAATTTATGTGATAAACTTTCGATATGTGCAATTAAAGTTGGTAAAGCAAGATCGTTACTAGGAAGATTATTTCCAAATTCATCATTGTTATCCATTTTTTTAATATCGAAATTACTTAAAATACTATCAACTTCTTGTTTTTCTGAATTTGAAATTTTAGTATGCAAAGATATATTTGGAGAAACACCAGAATGAATTACTCGTTTTTCTGTTCAATTATTAATAGCTTCACGAATTTCTCGTGGATCAGCTGCTAAGGCAATCAATTTATTAACTTCATGTTGAAGAAATTCTGGAGAATATTTTCCATCATTCATCTTTTGAAAAATCTTTTTCCTTTTTTGCACAGCGTCATGCGGATTCAAAGCGTGTGCTTTATCAAAACTTGTTTTTAAATCACCAACATAAGAAGATGTTAAGATACCAAATAAATGATTAACCGAATCATAATCTATTTTATTAGTATTTGCAGAACTAGTATTAGCTTTGTTTCTAAAATCTATTAATTTTTCTTTCGCTACAGAAAATATATCTTGTTCTCCTGTATGTTCTAATTTATTTTTTGATCATTCTAGAAAGATTTCTTGTGCTAAACTATCAATATCATCATTTCTCATTTTAAATACATTAGCGGTATTTGTTGTATTAGCTTCTTCTCATGGACAAGTAGTGGAGTTTCTGGCATCATCATTTAACGCATCTTTAACTAAATGTGTAGTTAAAACTTTTAATTCATTTTTAGCCTCGGAGTTATTAACAAAAAAGTTTTTAATTGTTTTTTGTAGTTTGCTACCTTCGATTAATAAACTATTCTTCGGTACCATTGTTTCATCAATACCAGAAACAATTTTTTCTGGCTTTAAAAAAACGAATTCTTCTCTATCTGGATCTGGTACTTGAATTTTAAAATTGGTAAAACCGTTAGAAACATAAGCACTTTCAACAGCTTGTATTATTTCTCTAGAATCATCCGATATTATTCTTCCTGCATTAAAATACAAAAATTCACGAATGCTATTTAAATCATCAATAGCTAATGGTTCGTTTTGTTTTTTTACTAAAAATTCTTTAATAGCAACAACTTTTTTTTCTACATCACTAGAATTAATTCCTGGTTGTAAAAATAATTTCGGTGTCAAAGGAATAGCTACATTACTTGGATTATTATTGTTATTAGCAATTACAGCTGCTAATGTATCGTCCAATACAATACGTTGTCTAATTCTAACAATAGGTGAATTTGAATCAATATTCCTAATTTCCGCCCCTACATCTCTGAATTTTTTTTCTGTCGTCGATCTTGTTGTGACTAAAGTGTTAATATCATTTCTTAAATTAGTTAATGAAGTTGTAAATGCTGGAAGTGCTGAATTCTGTGCAATTGTAGCATCTCTTGCGGAAAGATATGGAATAAGATCGTTAGCTTGAGTAACGAAAGAATAAATGCTTAATAATTCTTCAGGATTAATTTTATCAATACCTCCTAATCTATTTATTCTATTAGTTATTTCAACATACTTACTATTAATTTCTTCGTCAGTTTTCGCTAATAATGATGATTGTTCTGGTGTAAGTGGTGCAGTATCAGTAACGAAATCAAATATTTTTTGAATTTCTTTACCAGAAAACGTTTCAGCAATTCTCGGGATATTTTCTTGTACATGAGAAACAACTTGTTTTTCTAGGGCATTTAATTTTTGTTGTAATTTCTCTGGAACGAATTCATTATTATCAATCATTAATTTTACATGATTATATTTTTGAATAAGTTTATCTCGTTTTTCTTCGTTATTATATATTTCTTCGTCAGATTTATTAATTATTCTATTGGCGTGAATATCTGCTAATAATCCAGCTGCTATATCGTGATTTTCTCCACGAAATTGCATTTTTTCACGTAAAGAATTTTTCAAAAAATTCTTTTGAAATTTAAAAACATCATTTAGCTCACTAATATTTCTATTTCCTTCCAAAATAACTTTATTATCATTTTTAAATGTTTCTAAATCGTTTACAATTATATTATCAATTTTTTCAACATTATTTTTTAACGAACCACTATTAAGCAATTTATTTTCTTCCGATATTAACTCATTCCCTTTTTTTACTCTCTTAAAAATCTCATCAAATTCGTTATAAAAATTTTCTCACATTAATTTTTTAGCAGGTTTACTTTGGTAAGCTGTTTTCATTTTATCTATCTCATCGGCAATTTCCGCAAATGGTTTTAACATTTCATCATTATTAAAATCTTTTCCGTTATTATTAGCTATTATGCAATTCGCTTCGTATTCTCTCAAAGCACGCGCTACAACATATTTATTAAAAATATTTTTTTGTACTTCTCCTATTGAATCTCTAATTTTTGAAAAAAGAATAGCATCATTGTTATTCAATGCTTCTTGCGCTAAAGTTTCTAATTTTGCCGTAGTATCACGTATTTTTTTATTTGCTAGCATAACGGTAAATTCATGAACGCTTAATGAAGAATTGTTTCCATTATTTCTTTTATATTCATCATACATTTTTTTAATTGAATCTGTTTGCATTTTTTTAGGTTGGTAATCCACAGAAGCGTATTTGTCAAATGCTTGTTTAGCTTGCGATTCTATAAAATTACTTTTAAACATTTCACTATCATTAACTCGTTCTAATAAATCTGGTGATTTTCTAATAAACATTTTCTTTGCGTTATCATCATCAATAGTAATACCATTGTCATTCATAAAATTAGCATATCTAGTTGCTATAGTTGGATCAGTAGTAAAATTAATACTTGATACTCCGGAACTACCAGTCAAAGATTGATTAGTATTGAAAATTCTTAAAATATCATTTTGCTTTTTTGTTGAAACATCATATGTACTAAGTAAAGTTTGCAAAGTTTGTATAGTAACAGGAGCACTAGAAGTGCTTCCATCTGGATTGGTAATAGTTTTAGTAACTTCATCTATTTTGCTTACAGCATCATCTGGAAGATGACGTTTAAATCCAGGTGTAGAATTAACAATTTTTATTGGAACTGTTCCTGTTTTAAATCTTTCTGCGTTTATTTCTTCAATTAATTTTAATGTTTTAGCAATATCTCCGCCAGTTGCTTTTTCTAATTTTTGAATATCAACTTCTCTTTTGCTAGCATTAGAATATTTTAAAGCAGCAATTTTCGCTGGAAGTTCTGTTGTTGCATTATGCGCAAAAATATGTGGAGCATAGTCAATCGGTTCTGCTAATTCTAATTGCCTAATTGCTTTGCTCAAACGTTTTGCTTCAACAACTTTTTCAGGATCACCGCTTGTACGAAAATCATGAATTATTTCGTATGCCTCATCTAATTTTTCTTTTGTTAAAGAATCTTTGAAACCCATTGCTACTATTTTGCTAGTTATAAATTTAGAAATAGGAGAATCTTTTGTTTCTTGTTCAACTAACGCTTTAAGTGGATGTCTAGGCATAAGTAGTAAACCATGTTCATCGATATTACTCTCGAAAGAAGTATCTGCGCTAGGACCTTCACCTAATGGAGGACGGTATACTGGTTCTGGTGTTGAAACACCAGGTTGAACAAATGGTTTTCCTTGCGGATTTAAAGGAGTTTCAATCTTTTTTTCATCTTTTCTAATAAATTGCATTGCACTTGGTGATAAATTGCCTTCTAAAAGAGTTATTTGTTTTTCTAACTCAGAAACTTTTGCATTTTTTGAAGCGATTTTATTTTCTTGATTTACTTTTTCGGCATTATTAATCTCTTTTTGTTGATTAACTAATTCATTTCTATAAGCTTTTACAAGCTTTTCTGCTGAAGTAATTTCTGAAAGTATTTTTTCTTTTTTTTCGATACCGTTTACAATATTGATTTTTTCTAATAATAAAGAATGTTTTCTTTCTTCGTTAGCGATATATTCGGAAACAGCTCGTTCGTTAATTTGTTTCATAAAGGCAGTATCAGAAAGTAATCGCGAATATTCTTCTGGTGAAGTTGTTCTTTGCAAATTATCAAGAATATTATGCTTTCTATGTGCTATATTGTCCTCTATTTTAGTTCCGTTTATTTTTTCAATAAGGGTTTTGTTTTGTTCCGAAGGTTGTTTAAACATTTCTTTAGCAATAGAAATGTTTAAACTATATTGTTCAACTTTTTGCATAGCAGAATCAAACGTTTTATCTCCTAACACATTTTTTTCATTTTCTATTTTTTCGCGTAAATTATGTTTTTGTTCACGCAATAATTCGTATTTTTTATTAGCGTTTTCATATTCGCGGTTAAAAATTTCAGCATCATGATCTTTTTCTAATGAATTCTCCAATTTTTGCTGTGCTAATTGCAATTTACGATCAGCTAATATTTTTTCTCTTTGAGAATAATAATCTCTAGCAGCATCGATATATTTTACACTAGAGTTTGTTCCTCATCCTAAAACGGGTGCAACTGGCGCAAAATCTTGATATTTTTTAGAGTGTTCTACAGCTATTTCCGGTGTAAAAATAGCTCCAGTTTCTAATAATTCACGTTTGTGTTCATGTTTTTCAATTTTTTTATCTAATTCATCTCTTGCTAGCAATAATCTTTTTTTATATTCTTCTGTAGCTTGTGCTAAAGCTTTACCTGATGGTTCAAGAGTTTTATGAGAAATTTCATATTTAAATTGTTGTAGCGACAAATCACGTAATTTTTTTTCTGACATATCAGGATTTCTTTGACGATTTTCTTCCATTCTTCTTGATAATGCTAATGGATTTCATTTTACAACACCAGTTGAACCGTATGCATGAGTATTTTTTTCTTCGATTTCTCTTGCTCTTTCTAAAATTTCTTTATTTGAAGCGTAAGCAAACTTATTCTTAGATAGTTCCTCAAATTGTTTATCAATGTTTTCACGAGTTTTTCTTTCTGCTTCAAGTTTTACATTTACTTTATCCAAACCTCTTTCAGTAAGATCGTAAACAATATCTTCCGAACGTACTTGATGAAGTGCGTATTCAGAAGGATTAACTTTCGCTTGGTAATCAAAATGAAAATCAGCTGTTCCTGGTTCGCTTGAACCTCCTTTAATTGGAGTTGTATTTCGCATAAAATCCCTATTTTCTGCAATCAATAAATTTTCGTGTAATGTTCTTTGTTCCTCTGGAACAATAACACTTTCAATATCATGATTTTGTGGTGGCAATAATCTATTTTGTCCTCCTGAATGTTCATTTTGTTCTAATAATCTATTGCCTTCTTGATGACCACGAAGATTATCAGTATATTCAGTTTCAACGAAAGGAGGAACAACAATCATTTTTGGTTTTTCTGGTTTTATAATTCTAGCATAAAATTCTCCTGGTTTCGGAATTATATCTTTTTGTTCTTGCGGTAACCTATTATATTCATCTATAAGTCTTTGTTTTTTTTCTGGTGAAGCATTTAAAAATTTTTGTTCTTTTTTTTCAAGTTCTTTATATCTAACATCATCTTTCAAAAATTGTTCGTATTCAATTGCATATTGTTTTTTGTTTTGTTCAATTACTTCCGCACGATTTTTATCGTAAATTAATCGACGTTGCTCGTTTCAAGAATCATGTAATTCTTTCGCGCTTTCAGCTTCGATTTCTAAATTAGCACGTTGTGCCATATAAGTATCTAATTGTTTTCGTTCATTAACAAATTGTTGAGCAATTAATTCTTTACGACGTTGCTCTCGTATTTCATTTAAATCTAAATTATTTTTAGCGCTTTCTTTATCCCCTGGTTTTAAAATTGTAAAATCCCTTGGTTTAATAGCTAGTTTTTCAACTGTTTTAGTTGGATCATCAGGATGTTTATTATCTTGAACCTCTACAGCAACTACATCACCTAAATTAGCATTTCTTTCCCAAGCTGGTGTTTCTCTAGCAGGTAATGAATTTGTTCCATCTAATAAATCACCAGTTTCTTTATCGCTTTTTAAATTGTAACGACGTTCAATAACTTGTACAGCTTCTCCATCTGTTCCTTCTGCAGTCATTGTTGAAGCGTGAATTGGATCGTCTAATGGGCGTTCATTCAAAAGATGTGTCGCCATTGGTTCGTTGCTTTGAATCAAAAGTTGTTGTTCTGAAACTGGAAAATTTTCTTGGTTTGGTATCGTTCACATTTCTTGACCTGGTGTTAATGATTGTCCAGTTCTTAAAACAGGCCTTCCTTGATCATCAAATTTAAGATCATTTGAATGATCGTATGATTTTTTATGTCCTAATAAAAATTGTTCTTTAGGAGATAACATTTGTTGTTTGTTTGGATCAAATAATGAGCGATCAGCTATTTGACCACGTAATTGCGCTTGTGCAGGTAAAGCTTCATGCATTGTTGAAATAATTTGTGAGCGTTCAGAAGCTGGAAGTCCTGCATCTGCGTGTGGATTACGTAACGCATCATGTCCTGTTGCACCAATTGGTACATCAGTAACTCTAGCTTCTGAAACATGAACTCCTGTTGGTGATATTTCGCCTCCAGAAACTTGTGAAATATGTGGATTATGAGGGTCAGTTGGTGAAACATAAACTTCATCAGAACCACCTCTACCAGTAGAAATTCCTTGTGCGGAGTGTACATCACTAACTCCGCCTCCGCCTCCGCCTCCGCCTCCATCTTGTCCAGCAAAATTAACGCCAGGAATATTTGGCATATGTTCGTTTGTTGCTGCTCCAATTGGTGCAGGAGGAGGAATAGGATTTTCTCCTCTTCCTAAAGCGTTTTTTACAACTTCATCTGTATCAGATAATAGCGCACGATATCCATCAACATCAACAACTTTTTTTCCAGCTGGACCAATTTTATTACCATTTGCATCTTCGGGAGCAGCTTTTCACACAGAAAGCATACCAGTTTCAGTTACTTCCGATGCGTAACCAATTTCTGTTAATTTCTTTTGTACATCAGCTCTATTATTTCCAGTTCCTAAAATTTGTGCATAATTACCCAATTGTTCTTTTTGATCATTAAGAGGTTTAGCATTTTTTTCACGACGATATTTTTCTAAATTTTTTCTAAAAGAATCTTGGCCACCAAAACCCATGATACCGTTTTGCTTATAGTTTTTGAGGATATTATTTGGAGCATCACGAACACTTCTTCCAATAGACATTGCAGCATTTTTATAACCAACAGCTTTATTTCATAATCCTTGAACCGTTCCTAAACCAGCTGCCCCCATAAACATCGTTGAACCCATCGAAAAGTTTTCGTCGGTTGCTCCAAATGTTCCAGCGTATCCATTAGCAATTAAATAACCAGTTGTCAATCCAACTTCTAGTGTAATAAGAACAGCAAAATTTGGTCATAAATTTCATCACCCAACAACAGGAGTATCACTCGTTTGATTAACTAATCCATAAAATATAGGATCACGTAATAGCGGATATAGAGTACATACTAATTCAAATGTTAAATATAGTACTAATGTTCCAATCCATCTTCCGTATAATTTACGATATCATCCTTTAAAAGTACCTGGTGAGTTAATTCCTTGGGCAATAAATAATCATCCTATTATTCAATAACCAATAATGTAAAAAATTCTTTTAATTGTTCCTTGAAGATAAGTAAACATAATACCCGTTAAGGTAACACAAACAAAACCTCCTAAAATTATATTAATTACTCCTAAAGAACCATTAGCAAGAGCGGGAGGGTATTCTAAAACTCAATTGTCTCCATTTGTATCATTAGTAATAAAAATATAAATTGATTTTACAATATCGAAAGTCATCATAAAATTAGTTCTTTGTGTTAATGATATTAAACCTAAATATTTAGCATTTGTTTCACCATACAACATTCTTGTTAGCAAACAAGTATTATTAGTTGTATCAGTAATAAAAAATCCTAAACTATTAGAACTAGTAACGTTTTTTGAAGAAGTAACAATCATATCGTAAATAGCATTAGCAGCATCAATTCCAGGAAGACTATAAATTTCAGAACCGTAGTTAGAAATCATTAATTTTATTGAGTTTTGAATATCAGCAAGTTGTTTAGCAATATCCATTATCCTTGCCGAAACAGTAGAATCTGAAAAACCTGGTGCTAATGAATTAACAATTCCCCGCACATCTTCACATAATGCATTAATTTTAGCGGCATTAAGTACACCTGTATCCGGATCGATCAAATACTTAATTAAAGTTATTTGATATTGTATTTTATCACTTGAAGCATCAGGAGCACTTGATAAAATAGTTAACATTTGTTGTAAGTTAGCGATTAATGAATCACCATTAGACAACGTTACACCAGTTAACTGTGTTAACCAAAATAAATCACTATTAGGATCGCTAGCATTTGCACCACATAAATAGTTTTTTAAATTATTTATCTCATCCTGGGTTATTTTTTGTTTCGCATTTCCACTAACCGCCGAAATTAAAATTGATAAAATAGCATCAATAACGGTTAAAAAAAACGGTGTTCCTATCAACATTACTGCTAGTAATATAGGTCAACGCAATGATGCAAATTTTCCTAACTGTGTATGTGAAGCTTGTCCAACTGTATCAACGACTTTTTCATGTCCTAAAGATAACATAAACATTACAAAGAACATAAATAACGCCACTGCAAAGACAAAAATCATAATAATTCCTAATGGTGATGTTCAATCGAAAGAATACGAAATAGAACCATCAGCATTTATTGAAGTACCAAATATTACAGAAGAAAATCCACTAGCAAAAAATTTAAAAACATTATAAAAAGTATTTATCAATTGTAGAGGAAAATATACCAAAATTCAATAAAGAATTTTTAATGGGTTTAACCATGTAGTTCAATCAGAAAAATCATCAGCTAAATACGGTGTAAACATAATAACTTGTTACATTAAGTATAAACATATATAAAAAAAAATGTAAAAAAGTGCGTAAAGTATTCTACGACACTGTTTTTTTGTTCTACCATAAGTAATATAAATAACTTATAATGGTAAATAAAACAAGTAAAATGGATAAAAAATATATAAGAATTGAAAAAAATTGATACATTTTATTTACATTTTTATTAGGTTTGATAGGTGGGGATAGATTTTTAAGAGGTCAAACTAGCATGGGAATGTTAAGACTTTTTCTTACAATTTCAATAATCGGAACAATTGCATCATTGATTTGGATATTGGTTGAATTAATAATTGGAGCGATAAATTATAGTAAATTTGAACAAGATTTTTTATTTAACGAAAACGGAAAATGAATTTTAATTAACCAAAAAAATTAATATCATAATTATATTGAAAAACACATATAAATTGTATACATGAAAAAAAAAATTATTTTTGGTAATTGAAAATTAAATAAAACAAACGAAGAAATTAAATCTTTTTGTAATGTTTTTAATAATTTACTAAAAAAAGATAAAAACACTAGCAAAACAAATGTTGTATATGGTATAGCTCCAACTTTTTTAGGAATTAATACTTTTTTTCTCGCTAACAAAACTGCAGCAATTGTTTTAGCACAAAATGCTAGTACAAAAAACTTTGGTCCATATACTGGAGAAATTTCTTTTGAATTACTAAAAAATAATCATGTAAACACCGTAATTATTGGACATTCAGAAGTGAAAAAAAACCTATTCGAAACTAACAAAATTATTAATAAAAAAATTCTAACTTTATTAGAAAATAATATGACAGTTGTTTTTTGCATAGGAGAAACACTAAAAGATTTTGAAAAAAATCAAACAATTGCTACACTAAAAAAACAAATTAATGAATGTTTAAAAAATATAAATAAGAATGATATTAAAAATTTAATAATTTCTTATGAGCCTATTTGAGCAATTAACACTGGTAAAACCGCAACAAAAGAAATTATTAAAAAAACAATAGATAATATTAAAAAAATATTATTTTGTATTTTCAAAAAAGATAGTCAAAAAATTTCAATACTATACGGAGGAAGTGTTAACGAAAAAAATGCAAAAGAAATTTTGAACATAAATAATGTCGATGGTGTTTTAGTTGGGAATGCTTCTTTAGATCCTGAAAATTTTTATAAAATTATTACATTAGCATAAGTTAAAAATATATATATGTTACATATATAATATTAATATGAAAATAAAATCAATAAGATCATACGAAGTACTAGATTCAAGAGGTTACCCAACCGTTGCGTGCGAAATAATTGCAACTAACGGAATGAAAGCAAAAGCGATGGTACCATCTGGAGCTTCTACTGGTGAACGAGAAGCAATAGAACTACGTGATAATGATAAAAAAAGATATATGGGGAAAGGTGTTTTAAAAGCAGTAGAAAATGTTAATAAAATAATCGCACCATATTTGATTAAAAAAAATATAAACATTGAAGATCAAAATGCCATTGATAAGGAAATGATAAAATTAGATGGAACGAATAATAAAAATAAATTCGGCGCAAATGCAATTTTATCAGTTTCAATGGCAATTACAAAACTTGGAGCATTAATTAAAAATAAACCTCTATATAAATATATTAACGAAGATGTTGCAAAATTAAATTCTAAAACGTATATTCTTCCTTTACCGATGTTAAATGTAATAAATGGTGGCGCGCATGCTGATAATACTATAGATTTTCAAGAATTTATGTTTATACCTGTTGGCGCAAAAAATATTAGACAAGCATGTCAAATATCAAGTGAATGTTTTCATAATTTAGCAAAATTATTAAAAACTAAAGGATTTAATACTTCTAAGGGTGATGAAGGTGGATTTGCTCCTTTATTAAAAAATGCTGATGAAGCATTAAGTTTCATGACTGATGCAATAAAACTAGCTGGATATAAACCTGGTGTAAAAGCAGATGTTGCAATCGCAATGGATACCGCATGTAGTGAATTATATGACGATGTTAATAAAAAATATTTTTTTGAAAAAGCATTAAAAGCTAATATCATTGATAAAAAAAATGGTATTAAAACCACCGATGAGATGATTGAATATCTTGACAAATTAACTAAAAAATATCCCATAATTTCTATCGAAGATGGTTTAGCAGAAAATGATTGAGATGGTTGAATTAAATATACAAAAAAATGTGGAGCAACATTGCAAATTGTTGGTGATGATATTTATTGTACTAATCCAAAAATAGTTACTGATGGAATAAAAAAGAAAGCTTCAAATTCAGTATTAATTAAATTAAATCAAATTGGTACAGTAACAGAAACTATTGAAACAATTAAATTAGCACAAAAAAATGGTTGAACTTGTGTTGTTTCACATCGAAGTGGTGAAACTGAAGATACGTTCATCGCTGATCTAGCGGTTGGCATGAATACCGGGCAAATAAAAACTGGTTCAATGTCTAGAAGTGAACGAATAGCAAAATATAATCGTTTAATGGAAATTGAAGACGAATTAAAAAATAATGGAAAATTTATTGGTATAAAATCGTTTAATATTAAAATATAGCATCTAAATTATTCTATAATTTATAAGATGATACAAATAATTGAAAAACAAAAAATATTTTTTAACTATTATTACTTCCTTTTGAAATGCTCGCTTAAAAAAAAGACATCTTTTTTTATTGGGTTACTCTTTATTATTTTTTTAATAGTTTTTTTAGTAATCGTTCCAAACATTTTAAAAACAGATCCTTTTTTTTTATGAACTAATGTAGTTATTAATCCACAAATGTTCATGTTATATTCAGGTTCACTTTTAGCAGCAATTTTTTCAATCGCAATTTTCAAGGATTTTAATGATAACGGAACAGAGTTGCTAATTATGTCACGTCCGATATCTCGTTTTAAAATAGTTCTTGCAAAATTTTTTGCTTTAAATACAATAACTATTTGTTTTTGCATAATTTGTAGTTCTATTATTGGCTTTATGTTAATAAATAGTAGTGCAACAGGCGAAATGATTTCAGCATTATTTTTTTCTCTGTTTATTTCTAATTATGCATTCATAATAATTTTTGCATTGCTCGCTACTTTTGTTTCAATGTATTTAAGCAAGGTTTGAACAATGCTAGTAAATGTTACTTTTTCGATTCTATTTGTCATCTATTCAATTACTGTTAATTTTTCTGTTTATGACGCTACACGAGAAGCTTTAAGCGATAAAAATCATTTCATACGAACAAGTTATCATTTAAATGGTGATGGAACAATTTCACGTTCAGCAATAGTAAGAAATTTTTTAACATTAACTGATTTCAATGTTTTAAATTATAACTTTAATTTTGAAAATGAAAAACCGTACGATATTAGTGTATCTGATCAATTAAAAGATTATTACATTCTTTCTAACGAAAAAGAAAGAAGTTATTGAGAAGAATGTAATAAAAAATCCATTATTAATATAACAAACTTTTTTAATTTTTCACAACAATACTCGCATATGAATAATTCGTTCACACTTCAAAATAAGTTAATTGATTTAAACGCTTCTTCGTTTGGACAAGATAGCTTTTTAAAATATAAAATAAATAACAACAAAGTTAAGAATAATAATGAAATGTTTTTCGTTACTATGCCAAAATTTTCAACTAACAATTTTATCGCGCCACCAAGCGGATTGCCTGAAGATGTGAAAAATTTTTGATATGCTATACAATATACGTTTTCAACTATTGCTAATCAAAATAGCATATTTTTAGGTACATATAATGTTAAAATCGATCCATCTACAACTATGATCGATTCCTTAACTATGATGTCGCATGACAATGATAATTTTAATATCGCGGTTGCAACAGGGAAAAAAAATGTAAATAATAAAATTTTGAAAGATCGCTTTAAATTAAGTGATTTAAAATGAAATGATGATGAAAAAGAAATTTTTACACAAATGCTTAGAAATATTTGAAATGCAAATCAAAATGGTGAACTAATTTTTAGCAATATAGGCTATAACTCAGCACTAGTTGTTGATAACAATGTATGAAAAAATGTTGATATTCTTGATACCGGTACTACAAATCAAAATATTTGTAATATTTGAGATTATACGAAAAATAGTTTATGCAATAGAAAAGATATTTTAAATATAAAAAGCGATTATGATTTAATGTTGGAAGTTTTAAAATTTAAATATTTCATTTTTCATGAATGTATTTGTAACACTTCACAATTATTTTTAAATAATAGTAGTTTACAAACATTGCATGATTTTCAAAATGATTATGTAACTTCTGAAAATCCATTATACGTATCGATTAACAACGAAAAAGCATATGGTTGACCAATTCTACCAGCGGGAGAAAATTATCAAGAATTATCTAACCTTTTTTTGCAAGATAATAAAATTGATTGAACAAAATTTCTTACCAATAGTGACCAATTAAACGTGATAACAAACAATACTGCAAATAACGAACTCATTCGCGATTCAAACAATCCGAACCATGCAAGCATATATAATGCTGCAATTGCTCTTTTAAATTACGCTATAACAAAAGAACAATATGGATATTTTGATATCGATCCAGATTCTTTTGGAAGAGATTTTTCAAACGCTGCATATTTAATAACCGATTCAATTAACACATTTTTTGATCACGAAAAATTATCATTTGAATATGAAGTAACACCAATAATGAATTTTTGAGAAATATCGTTATGTTGAATGAGTTTTTCTTTTTGTTTAGGAATATTAATATTTATAATTTATTATCGAAGGGATTTTAAATAAGATGAAAATATTAAAAAAAATTTTAAATTACAAAAAAAAACATCAAAAATATTATGAGAAAGATATTTCTGAATATGAACGCACTCCCGAAAATAAAAAACCCGTTTTATTTGTTCGCAATTTAACAAAAAAATATTTTGGAAGAAAAATGCCAGCAATTAACAACATTTCTTTTAATGTTTATCCAGGACAATTCCATGCTTTTATCGGTGCAAATGGTGCTGGAAAAACAACTACAATAAAAGCAATAATTGGCGCGTACTCAAAATGATCAGGAACAATCTTGATTAATGGTGTAAAAAACAACAAAGAAATAGCTAAAAAGATGATTGGTTATATTCCTGAAAACGCACGATTTCCAGAAAATTTTAGTGCATTAAAATATTTGGAATGAACGGTAACTCTTTCTGGTATTTCAATGCGTGAAGCAAAAAAAATTGCTGAAGAAAAATTAAAAGAATTAAAAATGTGAAACTTACGAAAAAAATCACCTAATGGTTTTAGTAGCGGTCAAAAGAAAAAAATTTTATTAGCACAAGCTTTAATTCATAATCCAGATATTATTATCATGGATGAACCTGTAGCTAATTTGGATCCAAAAGCAAGATCTGATTTTTTTAATTTGCTAGTCGAATTAGCAAAAAAAGGAAAAGCTATTCTTATCTCAAGCCACGTATTAGCGGAATTAGATTTGTATTTTGATTCAGCAACTATTCTCGATGGAGGAAAAATTATTTTTAGTGGAAGTAGCGAAAAACTATTTGAAATTTTCTCAAAAAACCGTTATCTTTGCGAAGTTGATAATGAAAAAAAATTCATTTCAATTATTAAAAAAACGAAAATTAAATTTATCAAAAAAAATAATCAAAATTGTAATGAATATATATTAACTATTCCTAATAAAGGTGATGTATTAAAATTACAAAAATCGTTAACCACAAATAAAATAACCATCAATAATTTTTCTAAGATTCAACCATCTCTTGAAGAAATATATGATAAACTTGTAATAAAAGGTTCAGTTGATACAATGAAACACGAAACAAAAAAAATTCATCATGTTTAATTATTTTAGATATATAACAATTTATTTGTTAAAAAAATGAACAATTTGAGTAGCGAGTAGTGTTTATTGATTATATATTTTTTTAATAATTATTTTTGTTCCGAATATTTTAAATTTCTCCGCTGTTTTTTTATGAAATAATCAAATGGTAGATGCACAAACATACATCGTGATAATTTTTTCATTAATGTGTGCTGTATCCGTAACTAGTATTTTTCGCGATGCACGTGATGATGGTAGTGAATTAATTATTATGTCAAAACCTATTTCTAGATGAAAAATCGTTAGTGATAAATTTATTTTATTTATTCTATATATTTTAGTATCAATTTTCGTTAGTGCTATTATTATGCTATTCGCTTTTTTAAATAGTCATACAAATTACAACGAAATAGTTGATGCTATTTTTTCTTTAATAATAGCATCGCTAATAATTGCTGTTTTTTTTGGTTCAATCGCTATTCTTATTTCAATGCTAACTGGAAAAATAGGAATAATTTGTATTACAATAGGAATCGCGATTGCGATAAATATTACACATATGGTTTTACCAATTATTGCTAAAACACCTTTTAAATATGTTGAAGAAAATTTAAATGTTTCAATTTCTTCAACACGTGCAATAAACGATAAAACAAATGAAGAAAAAAATATTATATATTCATCGAATGTTCATAGTGCCGATCAAATTGAAGAATGTATAGATGATGCAGAAAAGAATAATTTCTCAAAATGAATACCGTACATTGATATTGGCAATCAATTTCAAAAATTTTTTCAAACAATAAATAACTCCAAGCAAGCAAACAATTCATTTCATTCATGAGGTGATGAATCAGGAATTAATTATAAAGTAGATACTCAAAAAACATTATTTGACAAAATCAAAGATGATGAATTTAATCTTGTTTCTTTTCCGCGATTAGAAACATACACAGCTAAAGATACAATTTCACATAACGTCATTGGTATTACTGAAAAAGGTGATTTTTCACTTAAACAAATTATTGGTGCAAACGCTGATAGTGTTATAGGAATTTTTGATAATCCAATGAATGCTTTTGGACAAAAATTTTTTGATTTCAATTATTTATCAACATATGATGATGAAGACTATGTTAATTATATTTTTGATAAATATTTATGATTTGGAAGTGATCAAATAGTAGGCGGAAGATACAACTATACGATTGCTGATCCTTATTGAAAAACACAAACTGATACTAATAAAAATTATTATCGTTCATTCTCTGGATACGCACCAGAATCATATGCATCGCGTGTCGTTTCGCAAAGTTCTAAAGATAATTTTTATAATGCAAACGATTTATATTCTGCTATTAGTAGATTATTGATTAACGATCCACAAACAATACCGGATAATCCGAACTATAATTCATCTTATACAAATTTCGAATATGGTTTAGAAGATACGGAAGATGGCGAAAACGTTCCATGCTTTGATGATAATTTTAAAATTAACGATTCTACAAATAGACATTATCATACAAAATTTAACAGTGGTGAAACATTTTCAGTACCAGAAAAATTATTTAAAGCACTTGGTCCTTATCCTAGTAATATAAATGATGAATATAAAATAAATATTGCTGCATCAAAATTAGATTACATTTTAACAAAACGTTATTCAGATATTTTTTGACATCCAACAAAATATTATGGTGATACAACTTTCGATGCAACATGTAATATAGATGGAACAGAAATAAGTCCTATTACTATAAATGTTGGCGATTATTATCATGATTTTTCTGATATTTCCTTAATAAATGAATGAAAAAAAGATGGTTGGCAACATCCAGAAGGATTTACGAATTTATTATCAAGATTACGTTATCTAGTTTATTCGTTAAATGTTTTTAATAGCACACACAAAGGTATATTGCCACATAAAGCACCAACAACAAAAACTCCTAGCGGAAACGAATATTTGTATAACGATTACAATAGTAGTATTTATACATCTGATATTTTCTATACACCTATATATAGCATAGAAAATATAAAAAATGCTTTTACTTATACAACAAGTGAATATCTTGATAATACTACAACTATAATTTTCTGAATTATAATTTCGATATTATTGTTTGGTACAACAGTAATTATTTATGCAAAAACAGATTTTAAATAAAAATCTTCAATTCAAATTAAAAAAAATTCCCGATAAATCAGGAGTATATTTATGAAAAGATATTAATGATAAAATAATATATGTTGGTAAAGCTAAAAATCTTTTCAAAAGAACTCAACAATATTTCAATAAAGAAAACGATTCAAAAACAACAAAATTAGTTAAAAATATTTATGATGTTGATTTTATTGTTGTAAACAACGAAAATGAATCGTTAATATTAGAAACTAATCTTATAAAAAAATATAAACCAAAATACAACATTTTATTACGATATTCGTATGGTTACCCATATATCGTAATAACTAACGAAGAACATCCACGTATTGTTTACACAAAATCACCAAATAATTATCGTGGAACTTATTACGGTCCTTTCGCCAGTGTTGATGATAACAAATATGAAATCTATAATTTTTTGCAAAAATTATTCCCATTGCGAAAATGCGAAAAATTAAAGAAACAACGTTGTTTGTATGCTGATATTGAGGAATGTTTAGCACCATGTATTAATAAAATAAATATAAATGTATATCAGGATATTAAAAAAAGTATTCATGATTTTTTTTCTGGAAAAACATATGAATTAATAAAAAAATTAAAAACCGAAGAAAAAGAATATGCAAATAATTTTCAATATGAAAAAGCGAATAAAATTTATGAATTAATAAAAAGTATTAAAAAAATATCACATAATCAAAATATTAATTTACTATCAAAAAAAAATATTGATGTTATTGGATATTACATTAAAAATGATTACATAACAATTTCAATTTTTTCTTTTATAAATGGTAAGTTATTAACAAAAAATCAACAAATATGTGAATTGAATAACAGTATTAATGAGAGTGTTACTAATTACATAATGCAATACTACTATAACAATAGTTTTTCACCAAAAATATGTTACGTAAATTTAAATAGCGATTCGCTAAAAAATTTATCAGAAACATTAAAAATTAAAATGTTTAATCCTAAAACATCGAAATTTCAAGATATTATTTCAACGGCAGTTGAAAACTCGAAAACATATTTTGAATCAAATTATTTAATTTTTAAACATCAACAAAAATGACAATTAGAAGCTTTCGAAGAATTTAAAAAAATAATTAATATTAAAAATTTAACATTAATCAATGTTTTTGATATGTCTAATCTTTTCAACGACAATAAAGTTGGCGCAATGATTGCTTTAGAAAATGGTATGTTTAATAAAAATTTGTATCGCAAATTTAATATTAAAAATACAAATGCTAATAGCGATTACGAATATATGTATGAAGTAATAAAAAGGCAATATAAACGAACAATCGAAGAAAGAAAAATGTTACCAAATTTAATAATCGTTGATGGTGGATCAATACAAATTAAAGCAGCTACAATCGCTTTGAAAGAATTAAAAATTGATACGGTTATTCCTGTAATTGGATTAAAAAAAAATCGACAACATAAAACCGATGCCATCATTTCAAAAGATGCTACATATCAGTTGGACAAACAATCAAATGTTTATAATTTTTTATTAAATATACAAGAAGAGATACATCGTTTTGCAATAAAATTTTACCACCAAAAATCGTTAACAACATTTTCAAAATCGAAACTTGATGAAATACCAGGCATAGGTAAAAAAACTATTAGCAAATTACTTAGTAATTATGAAAATATTTCTAATATAAAAAATGCACCAATAGAAGAATTAACGCAATTTGTTTCAAATGATATTGCAAAACAAATTAAAAAAATTTAGTTTCTTATAATATTATCAATGGATAAAAAGAACATTCGCAACTTTTGCATAATTGCTCATATCGATCATGGAAAATCAACATTATCAGATAGAATAATAGAAATAACAAACACGTTAGAAAAACGTGAAATGAAAGAACAAATTCTCGATTCTATGGATATTGAACGTGAACGTGGAATAACAATTAAATTAAATGCTATTGAATTAAAGTATCAATCAAAAAAAAATAATGAAGAATATATTTTTCACTTAATCGATACACCAGGACATATCGATTTTACATACGAAGTATCACGTAGTTTAGCTGCTTGCGAAGGAGCTTTATTAGTTGTGGATGCTACTCAAGGTGTAGAAGCACAAACACTATCAAATGTATATTTAGCACTTGAAAATAATTTAGAAATAATACCAATAATTAATAAAATTGATCTTCCAAGCGCCGATATTGAATTAACAAAAAAAAATATTGAAGAAACAATTGGTTTGAATGCTACAAACGCTATTTGTATTTCCGCTAAAACTGGTTTAAATGTTGGTGATGTTCTTGATGCTATTGTCGAAAAAATACCTCCACCAAATGGTGATGAAAAAAGTCCTTTACAAGCATTAATATTCGATTCATATTTTGATCAATATAAAGGTGTAGTTTGTCTTATTAGAATAGTTAACGGAACAATCAAAGTAAATCAAAAAATTAAAATGATGTCCAATAATAAAGAATTTATCATTTCTGAACTTGGTGTACGCACACCAAAAATAATTAATCGTAATAGTTTATCAATAGGAGATGTAGGATGAATAGCTGCAAGTATAAGAAGTGCACAAGATATCAATGTTGGTGATACAATTACTGATAGTGAAAAACCAGCTACAAATTCTTTGCCAGGATATAAAAAAATTCTCCCAATGGTTTTTTGTGGAATTTACCCAGTAGATAATTCGCAATTCGATAATTTAAAAGAAGCAATGGCAAAAATTTCTTTATCAGATTCATCATTAACTTTCGAATACGAATCATCACAAGCTTTAGGTTTTGGTATTCGTTGTGGTTTTTTAGGGTTATTACACATGGATGTTATTCGCGAACGTTTTAACCGTGAATATAATTTAGATCTTATAATGACAGCTCCATCAGTTAAATATGAAGTTCATAGAACTGATAGAACAATTATTACTATTGATAATCCATCAAAAATGCCAGATAGAACATGCATAGAATATATTGCTGAGCCTTATGTAAAATTAAAAATTGTAACTCCAGAACAATACTTAGGTGGTTTAATGGAATTATGCCAACGTAATCGCGGAATATATAAGGAACTTGACAATACGGAAGGTAAAAGATTTGTTGTCACATACGAAATTCCATTAGGAGAAATAATTTATAGTTTTTTCGATAAATTAAAAACAATTTCCCGTGGTTACGCAACAATGGATTATGAATTATTAGATTATCGTAAAGAGGATTTAGTAAAAGTTGATATTTTATTAAATGGTAATAAAGTTGATGCATTATCTTTTATGAGTCATCGTGATTCCGTTTCACCAAAAGCACGTAAAATTTGTGAAAAATTACGTGAACATATACCAAGACAACAATTCGAAGTACCGATTCAAGCTGTTATTGGTGGAAAAATTATCGCACGCGAAACAATAAAAGCAATGTATAAAAATGTTCTTGCGAAATGTTATGGCGGTGATATTACTAGAAAAATGAAATTATTAGAGGCACA
The DNA here is from genome assembly GCA_031279765.1 of Mycoplasmataceae bacterium. Classification (GTDB taxonomy): domain Bacteria; phylum Bacillota_I; class Bacilli_A; order Mycoplasmatales; family Mycoplasmoidaceae; genus Malacoplasma_A. Next base: position 11,874 of record JAITHU010000029.1, on the reverse strand, counting down.
AAAAGAAGGAAAAAAACGTTTGAAAGCAATAGGAAATGTTCATGTACCGCAAGATGTTTTTACAAAAATTTTATCTGACGAAGAATAAAATTTTATATTTTATTAATAATTAATAGTGAGTTTTCAAACGTTCTTGAAAGTGATGATATTAAAGAAACGTCATCTTTGATAGTGAACATTATTTTATAATTAGCACTTTGTGATTGATCGACTGGTGAATTAGTTGTTAGTGAAAAAAAAGTATTACTTTGATTGAAATTTACATCTTTTCATGTAATAGAAAAATTATGTAATTGAACACGAAAATTTTCTGGATTAGGAGTTGAATCAATAAAACCAGATGAAAATGGTAATTCGGTTGATGTGTAACTAAAAGATATAGGTTCATTATCACTAACGTTAATTTGATTGTTTATAACTAAATTTGCTAGTGAATACGCTAATTCTCAATAAATGAAACTTGCTAAATCGTATGTTAGTAATGAATCATCACCATTAATTACTAATTTATTTATTTTTGTTTCAACAGCATTTTGTGTGATTGTTGAAAAATCAAAACTAATTTCATCTTGTGAAAAAATTTCTAAACAAATATTAGTACGATACATTAAATACTCTGCTTCTGTTTTTGAATGGATTGAAAAATTATTTCCAACAGTTAAATTTTGGAACGGTTTCCCATTATCACCACATGCCATCAAATATAAAGGTGATAAAGACACAATAGTTCCAGAAAATAAGAAAAAACAAAGATTTATTTTTTTATTTTTTACTAGCATTTTTTTCTTTATTATTTTTTTTAGCGATTCGTGATTTAATACGATTAGCTTTGTTTTTGCTTATTTTTCCTTTTGCTACCAATGAATCAGCTTTCTTGTAAACTGCACTTAAATTTTCACTAGAAGATTCATTACGTGCTTTTTTCATTGTTGTTTTAAGAGATGAAATAGCAGAAACATTTCTTGCATGTTGTCTAGCGTGCTTTCGAATACTTTTAATATTTGCCTTAGTATTAGCCATTATTTATATCAATATCAATTATATTATATAGTTATATAATTTAATTAAATACTTACCACGATGAGCGAAAGTGTAATAATTTTATTGGTTTTAATAATAGGTGTAATATTTTATTTTCGAATGAAAAAAAGAAAAGAAAATAAAATACTTAAAGGTGTAAGTGTACGCAAAAATCGCGAAGATGAAGTGTGAAAAACTATTAAGGAATTTTTAAAAAAAGAAGGAATCTATGGTAAGGAAATATATGATTCATATTTTATAAAACGTAATCACGAAAATTATGTTAATCCGATCCAATCACATTACCTTAAAAATAAAAAAAAATATGAAATAAAAATTCGTCGTTGGCAAAAAGAAAACGAAAGAAAAGAATTATTAGCTAGCGGAAAACCATTAGAACCTGATTATCTAAAAAATATATATGTTTTATGTTTTAGTTTACGCGATGCAAAAACTAACGAAATTTATCAACCACGTTGTATCGAATGTGAAGTAGTAGAAAAAAGAATTGACAAAAAAACTACAGATCGTAAGATCGTTATTAATGGCGAAAAAGATTATGATAAAGAAATGGAATGAATTGCTCCAATTAAAGCTGCAGAAGAATACAAACTAGCACAAATATATAAAAAACAACAAAAAAAGAAAAAAAAATAGAAATGTTTATAAAAAAACAAATATTATAATTAAAATGATGACATTAATAGTTGATGTAATGGGTTTTGAAAACGATATAAAAGAAGCTGTTGATGCTTGTCGTGATTTTCACATCAGACATTCTGATGTTAACTTTTTATTAATTGGCAACGAAAAGGAAATAAGTTCTTGTTTGAAAAGTTCTGATAATTTTTTTATTAAAATTTTTCATACTTCTGAATATGTAAAAATGAACGATGATCCTTTGAAAATAATTCGCAACAAAAATACATCAATGTATGTTGCATTATCTAAACTTGTTAACAATGAAGGGGATGGTGTATTATCTGCTGGAAATACAGGTTGTTTCGTTGCATTATCATATTTATTAGTAAAACCAATTAATAATATTAGCAAACCTGGTTTTATGCCGTGTATACCGACTATTAAAAATAATAAAAATATTTATTTAATTGATGTTGGTGCTAACAAAGAATGTAATGGTAATGATTTATATAATTTTGCTTTAATGGCAAACTTGTATTGCAAAAATGTTTGTAAAATTGATTCGCCAAAAATCGGTATTTTAAATATCGGTGCAGAAGAAACAAAAGGCTTTGATTTTCACAAAGATGGAAATGAATTATTAAAACAAAATAAAAAGATTAATTATGTTGGTTTTGTTGAACCACGCGAAATAATGAGAGGGAATATTGATATCCTTGTGTGTGACGGTTACAGTGGAAATTTAGTTCTTAAAACATTAGAGGGATCATTAAAATCAGTTGCACTAGTATTAAAAAATAGTTACAAAAAAATCTTTAATTGATTAGGCTTTATTTTTTCACTTGGTGTTATAAAAAAAATTGTTAAGACATTTGATTACAAACGAAATGCTGGTGCATTAGTAATTGGTTTAAATAAAACTGTTGTTAAAACACACGGAAGTGCTGATAAAAAACAATTTTATAGTTCGCTTGAAATGCTTTACAATTGTGTAAAAAATGATATTATTAATAAAATTAAGGAAAGTATAAACAATAATGGATAATCAATATTTAGAGAAATTATTTGAAAAATTTCAAATTAAACCAAACAATTATTCTATATATTTAGAAGCATTCACACATTCTTCATACAAAAATGATAATCACTTAGATTATTCATACGAAAGATTAGAATTTTTAGGTGATGCAATTATCCAAAAAATAGTAACAGAACATTTATATAAAAAACATTTAGAAATGAATGAAGGTGACATGTCAAAAGCTAGAAATATTATTGTTCAATCTGGAACACTTGTGCGTGCTGCGAAAGAGTTACTTTTTGAAAATATTATTTTAGTAGGTAATTCATTATCAAAAAACGATAACAAGATAACTGATAATATTTTAGAAGATTCATTCGAAGCATTTATTGGAGCTGTTTTTTTAGATCAAAATGAAAAAAAATGTTACCAAATTCTAAAACGAACAATTATTCATTATTTTGAAATAAATGCACTAAATGAATTTAAAGATTGAAAAAGTCTTTTCCAAGAATTGATGCAAAAAAATGGAAAAACAGATATTCGTTATGCAACAACAAAATACGAAAATAAAGAATACACAGTAGAACTATGAAATAATAATACAAAATACAGCATAGCAAAAGACGAAAATATTAAACGTGCACAAATTAAAGCTGCAAAAGAAGCGTACAATAAATGTATTAGAATAAAATAAGATGATATTTTTAAAAAAATTTATTGCTTCCGGATTTAAATCATTCGCAACAAAAACAGAAATTACATTTAATGAAACAATGTCTGGTATTGTAGGTCCAAACGGTTCTGGCAAATCAAATGTAGTAGATGCAATTAAATGAGTACTAGGTGAAAAATCAAATAAAATTTTACGAGGAAAAAGTTCTGAAGATGTTATTTTTCATGGTTCTCAAGGACATGAACAAGCAAAAACAGCAAGCGTAACATTAGTATTCGACAATTCGAAAAAATTTCTTCATTATGATGAAACTGACGAAATAAGTATTACACGAAAAATAACAAGAGGTACAAGTGGAAATGAATATTTTATTAACGATGAGCCAGCTAAATTAAAAGACATTCAAGAAATATTTCTTGATACAGGATTATCACGCGATTCATTAGGAATAATTTCTCAAGGTACAGTTCAATGATTCGCTGAAGCTAAAGCGGAAGAACGACGAAAAATTTTTGAAGAAGCTGCTGGAATTGGTTTATATACAAAACGCAAACAAGAAGCAGAAAATCAATTAGCAAGAGTTACTGAAAATCTTGAAAAAATTGTTACCATAACAGATGAGTTAGCATTAGATGTTAAAAAACTTTCGAAACAAGCAGAAAAAGCAAAGGAGTACGGTAATTTGCGTAAACAACTTATGCAATTAGATTTAACAATTTCAGTTAAAGATTTAATTTATTATCAACGTACATTGACAACAATTAATAACGAATTAATAAAATCTAAAGATGATTTAAAAACATTCGAACCTGAAGAACACCAGATAAATGAAACATTAAAACTTCTAAAAAAAAATCTTGAAGATGCTGATGAAGAAGTAGAAAATTGCAATATTGAATTAAATAAAATTAACGATGAAATAAACAAATTAGAAATAACTAAATCTTCAATTAAAGCAAGTTTGCAAAACGATTTAACAGGAACAAATATTGAAAAAAAAATATCAGCATATCAAGATTTGATTTCTAGTATAAAATTTGATATTACAAACGCAGAAGAAAATGTTAAAAAATTTAATGATGAAATAGAAATATATAGTGAAGTAATTACAAATTCATTAAAACAGAAACAAACATTAGAAGATGATATTAGAACAAAAGATAACCAACTTGCTAGTATTCGTTCAGAAATAAACGTTTTACAACAAATGTCTTCAAATAGAGACTACACACAAAATGCACAACGAATAATTATAGAAAATAAACGTGCTCTCACAGGAATTTGTGGAATGGTTAAAGAATTCATAAGCGTTGATGAAAAATACGAAAAAGCAATTTCTATCGCTTTAGGTGGAAGTGTTAATGATATTGTAACCGAATTAACATCTGATGCTGAAGAAGCAGTAAATTTTCTAAAAAGTAATCGTGTTGGTAGAGCAACGTTTCTTCCTTTGGATGCGATTAAACCTCGTGAAATAAAAGATGAATTCAAAACGGTTATTGAAACATTGCCAGGTTTTATTGGTATCGCAAACACACTTGTTAAATATGCCAATAAATATGATAATTTATTTAGAAATTTACTTGGATCGGTTATTATCGCTAACGAAATAAATGATGCTACAACAATCTCTAAATATACGTACAAAATGTATCGTATCGTAACACTTGATGGTGATATCATCTCTCCTGGCGGAGCGATTACTGGTGGTTTTAATCGTGCTAATTCTTTAGCTATTAATCCAGAAAAACGTATCAAATTATTGGATGAAAATTTTACTGCTATTTCTAGTGAATTAACGACAGCAAGAATTAATTTAGAAAAAATAAATTCTGAATATCAAGAAAACGAAAATAAACAAAATGAAAGAAAAATTTTACTTGATCGTTACGAAAATATAATAAAAATGAATCAAAATGATTTATATAAATTTGAAATAGAATACGAACAATTAAAACAAGCTACCGGAAAAGGAAAAAATAATAAGAAAGATAATAACGAAGAAAATACATTAGAAAAGAAAATTGCAAGTTTAAATACAAAAAAAGAAAAAATTAATGTTAATTTGAATGTTTCACGTCAAAATAAAACAATAAATAAAAGTCGTGTTGAAGATTTAGAATCAAAATTAAATGAAGTGCGTACACAAAAAGATAAAAATCGTGATGTAATGTTTGAACAAGAAAAAAATAAAAGCAAATGCGAAATGGCTATTGAAAACATTAGAGAAAAAATAAACAAAAATTATAAAATGACTATTGAATATGCAACAGAAAATTATCAAAGTGAATTACCGATGTCTGAACAACAAGCACGTGAAACAATCGAAAAATTAGAAGACGAAATGGAACGTTTAGGATCAATAAATTTTGATGCTGTTGGAGAATTAGAAGAAAAACAAGAAAGATATGAAAAATTATCTTCGCAAAGAAGCGAACTTGAAAAAGCACACAATAATATTAATTCAACAATTATGGAGCTTGATAAAAAAGCTAAGCATGATTTTTCAAACATAATTGAAAAAACAAACGCATCACTAATTGATATATTTAAATTTTTATTTGGTGGTGGTAAATGTCAACTTGAATATACAAATCCTGATGATATTTTAACTTCTGGTATAGAAGTTATCGCAACTCCTCCTGGAAAAAATACTGCTCATTTAAACTTACTTTCTGGTGGAGAAAAATCATTAGTAGCTTTATCAATTTTGTTTGCTATTTTAAAAAATAAAACTTTTCCTTTAGTTATTCTTGATGAAGCTGAATCAGCATTGGATCCTGCAAACGTGGAACGTTTTGGCAATATTATTCATCGTAACTCCGAACTAACACAATTTATTGTAATAACTCACCGTGCCGGAACTATGGAACGATGTGATTGTTTATTCGGTGCTACAATGCAAACACGAGGAATTACAAGTGTATATAAAATTTCTCTTTCGCAAGCTAAAAATACAATTGACGAAATAAACGAAGAAGATACAACAAAAAAAGAAAATAAAAAGAAAAAATAATGGGGTTCTTTTCAAAATTAAAAAATTTAGTTGTTCATAAAAAAACAGTAAGTAAACAAATAAAAGAAAAAAATGAAGAAAATAGCCAAATAGAACAAAAAAAATTTGATCAAGGATTATATCGTTCATCATCATTATTAAATGAATCAATTAATAATATTCTTAAAAAGAAAAGAAAACTTGATGATGAATTAATAGCTGAAATAGAAGAAACATTAATTAAATTTGATATCGGAACAAAATCTACACAAAAAATATTAGATGCAATTGTTGATGAAATAAAAATTCAAAATGTAGATGATCCGGAATTAATAAAACAAATTATTGTTGATAAACTTTTTGTTTATTACATTCAAGATACAGATATTAATACAGATATTAATATTAAAAATGATAAACTAAACGTTATTTTAGTTACTGGCGTTAACGGTGTAGGAAAAACAACAACTATTGCTAAATTAGCAAATCGCTTTATTTCGCAAAAAAAAAGTGTGTTACTAATTGCTGGTGATACTTTCCGTGCTGGAGCAGTTGCACAATTAGCAACATGAGCTGAACGACTAAAAATTAATATTTTTAAACCAGAAAAAGATGGACAAGATCCTGCTTATGTAATTTATAAAGGATTAGAATATGCCACAAATAATAAAATTGATATTGTATTATGCGATACTTCTGGACGTCTGCAAAACAAAGTTAATCTAATGAATGAATTAAAAAAAATAGATAACATAATTAAACGTTTCGATCCAGAACAACCTTGCGAATCGTTACTAGTAATTGATGCAACAACTGGTCAAAACGGTATTATGCAAGCAAAAGCTTTTAATGAAGTAACAAAATTAAGCGGTATCATTTTAACAAAAATGGATAGTTCATCAAAGGGTGGAATTATATTATCAATAAAAGATGCATTTAATTTACCAGTAAAATTTATTGGTTTCGGAGAAAAATTAGAAGATTTAGAAGTGTTTGATTTAGAAATGTTTATCGACGGAATTACAAAGGAACTAAACTTAAAAGATGATAATTAATTAAAAAATTAATGCATCTATAAACAATTCTAAAAAATAATTATCTATAGATAGATTTTTTATACAATAATTTAAAAGTATAATTTTAATATAGTTTATGTTTTTGAAAAAACGCGTTTATAGTGAAGAAAAAATAGCATATGCAAGAATTATTGGATTCAAAATAATTTGATTTCAATTGTACTTTGCTATTTTTATTCAAGTAGTTCTTGCTTTTTATACTTCGTTATACGTTTTTCCGAACGATCTAGTTTTATGATTTTTTATGGAAACTGGTCTTAACTCTCCTATATATAGTACATTAACAATAAATTTTGCATGAGCAATCGTAATATTATTACCTAGTGCTATTGCAGCTAGTAAATCTAAAATCATTCTTACTTCGCCAAAATGAATAGCCCGTTATCATTGATTCGTATTTTTTTGTTTACCTTTTGGATTTTTAGCTTCACTATTGTTGTGACGTTTTAAACTTCAAAGAAAACAACAATTTACAAGTATGGCAACTGGTTTTTTAAAAGAAGCAATAGATAATCGTGGTATTCTAGGTCATATGTTCGATACATTATTTCCAGGAACACATAAATCACATAGTATTCATGGAAAAATTAATGATGATAAAAAATATAAAGGCGAAAAAAAACTACCAGCAATAAAATTAGATTATTTGTTTATGCTTGCTGTTTTATTTCAAACAAAAAGTCCTATTGTTATTGATAAACCAATTGAAGAAGAAACGTTATTTGCCAATGATATTGCTCTTAGCAAGGAATCGAAAAATCGTACAAAAAAACTTATTAAACAAGCACGTAAAAGAGTTGATGATTACAATAAAGCAGATAGAGACAATCCTTTTTCTGGCATGTCAAACAAACAAGTAAAACAAAAAATTATTGAACAAGTACAACCAACATCTCATAAAGAAAAAAAAGAAATAAAAAAATTAGAAAAAATGGCCGCGAAAGAAAAAAAGCAACAAGAAAAAATAAATTCATTAGAAAAGAAAAGAATATAAATGTCAAAGAATGTTTTATTTTTCGGTACACCTAAAATAGCTCGTAGTGTCTTAGAAGGACTATTAGAAATAACTGATATAAATGTAGTTGGTGTTGTTACAAAAATAGATAAACCAGTTGGAAGAAATAAAGAAAATATTTTTTCTGAAGTAAAAAAACTAGCATTAGAAAAAAACATTCCTTTATTTCAACCAAATAAATTAATTGAAATAAAAGAAAAATTGCTATCCATTGATGTTGATTTGGCAATATGTTGCGCATACGGAAATTTAATTCCGCAATCAATTCTTGATATACCAAAATATAAGTGTATCAATATTCATACTTCATTATTACCGCGTTGACGTGGTGGAGCACCAATTCACTGAGCGGTAATAAGTGGTGATAAAAAAACTGGCATAACATTTATGTATATGGATAAAGGTTTAGATACCGGAAATATTATTGAACAATTTTCGGTTGATATTTCACCTAATGATACTTATCGCACAGTTTATGATAAACTTGCAAAATTAGCATACGAAAAAATAAAAGATAAAGTTAATGATTTTTTTAGAAGTAATGTTAAAGTGGCAAAACAAGATGATAAAAACGCAACATACGCAAATAATATCACACCAGAAATTGAAAAAATAAATTGAAATACAAATGGTGAAAATATTATTAATTTAATTCATGGATTATTTGATGAACCGATAGCGTATAGCGTTTATGAAAATCAAAGAATAAAAATTTATGATGCATTTTTTTTAAACGAAAAAACTTTAAACAATCCAGGAACTATTACTAATATTAGCAAAGAAGGAATAAAAGTGAGTTGCAACAACGGAACGATTGTTATTACAAAATTGCAAATACCAGGAAAAAAACCAATAAGTGTAAAAGAGTTAATTAACGGAAAACATTTTTTTAAAATTGAAGAATATTTTTTTTAAATAAATTGTTTTAGAAAGAAAAAAAAGTACTTGATTGCAATCAAGTACTTTTTAAATTAATCGTGTGGTTTTTCTTCTATTACAAATTGAATTACAATTACATCACAATTTGATTCATCAGTCTATTTTGCATTAAAAAATATTTCATTTTTGAAAAATTCATCTTGTGCATTAGACATTTGCATCCCATTTTACTATATTGTTTGTTCAAAATCCTAAAAACGACCCGTTTTTAAAATGAATGTTCTCACAATACGAAATAGTTTGTTTGCAATAAAAAGTAAACAATCTACTCTTTTGGACTAACCAACATTATTATGATACTATTTTTATATTTTTTGCAAAATAAAATTTTAAATATAAATATATTTACAATCTTTATTTTTGCAGTAACATCATTTATAATTAATAACATAAGAGAGAATAATATGTTCAAAAAAAATATAAAAAAATTATTTTTTAGTTTGTTAAGTATATTAATTCTTTCGATGAGTGTATTTTTTGGTGCTAACGCATGTGCAACACAAGAAAGAATAAATATTGAAGGTCCTCAATTACTAACTGGTAAATTATTAGAAGATGGTGAATATTTTTATAATGCAAAATATATGTCATCTGGTGATAGTGTTGAAAATTCTACTTGAACAACAGATTCACAATGTCCATATTGAATTAAAATTGATAGCATAAAAGGAGATCTTACATGAAGTGCTGCGGATGTTTCACAATATAGTCAAGCAAAAACATATAACTTCACAATTTTTTGTACAAGTGTTCTTGGGAATATTTCGATTGTAGGCAATATCGATATCACAGTTGTAATTAGTGAATGTGATGCAGTTAGCATTTCTATCCAAGGACCAAATAGCATTGCTACCACTGATGATTATGAAAATGGAAGCGTTGATTATTCAGCAATTGTTTATCCAGCACAACAAACTTGTCAAGATGTTTCATGACAAATAAAACGACAAGATCCGGGAATGGATTGAATTATCGGCATTAATTTTAACACTGGTGTACTTTCATGAACTAGTTCTTTTCAAACTATTGATCATGAATATTCATTAACAATAACAGCAACAAGCGTGAATTTTCCTTTAATTTCTGAAGATTTAGAAATTACTTTTTCGAATAGTTTTGCACAACCAATATCTATAGAAATTAATGGACCACAAACAGTTAATGCTAAATTTCACACACCATATTTTGTTAAATACAACGCTAGCGTTTTAGATTCCTTAAGTCAAGAACGCCCACGTCAAAATGTTTTATGAACAATTGGGGGAACAGATTTTGATCCAAATATTTTTGAAATAGATCCAACTAGCGGAACTATAACTTGAAATTTATTACTTGGTGGAGAAACATTAGATACATATATTTATGATTATTCATTAACGATCAATGTAAGAAGTCTTGATATAGGACCAGATGACCAAAATCCTTGACCTATTGTAAATGTATCGATGCAAATAACTATTCATATCATTTATGATCCACCAACAAAAATAATAATTAAGGAAAATGGATTATTTTTCCAAAATAAAATTAGTGGAGATTTAGCGAGACATTACGATATAACAGTTGTCCCATTAGCGGCAAATCAAAATATAATTTTTGAATATTCACAAAAACCAGGAGTATGAAATTTACAAATCGATGAATTTGGTGTAATTAGATGAACTAATATACCTTCTGGATCACCACAAGTAGGAACAGTAACTTTGAGAACAACCACTCAAGATAATCCAGTTGGAAGCTCTCAACCATTATCATTAGAAATGACTTCAATTTATTATTTTTTTAATCCTCCAACTCCAACTTTTTATACAAATCAAGTAAATGTAAATTCTGAATATAAAGCAAAAAGAATGAATTTTCAAACATCTAATATTTCTTTAACAGCAAATGATGGATTACTTCCTGGTTCAACAAATGATGATGGTGGAGAAACATATTGCGATGTTGGTTATATTGATAACGAAATTAGTCCAAATGATATTTTATCATATGAATGATTCCTAACACAAACTAGTGGTACTACAGAATATGATAACGAAATATTTTTTGCTGCTAAAGTAAAAAGTGATCAAAATATTTCATCTTCCGTTGAGGAACGTCCAGATAACTTTAGAAACGATACAAAAGAAGCAACTTTTTTTGCGCAAGCTCCAACTACCGGTAAAGAACAATACGATTATGTAAAATATTCCATTTCTCCTATCGAAGATCCAAATGATAATAATAAAAAAACTAAATGTACTTTAGATATAAAAAATATGCAAATAATTAATCCTAATATGAGCGATGGCGGAAGTAGTAGTAACAATTTAAAAGTATATCGTGTATATCCAGTATGTACTGGTTTTAATTCAAGTGCTGAATTACATTGTCGTATTAGCTTCTATAATAGTAGTCAACAACTCACAACAAAGGATACAAAAATATCAGTTCAAATTAATCCTGGTAGTTGAGGATATACATACAATAATAGCTATTCAGATAAAGCAA
>JAITHU010000030.1 GCA_031279765.1 Mycoplasmataceae bacterium | reverse complement strand
ATTAATTCCAGCTTTAACCATTTTTGTAATTGGTGATACCCCACAACCCAATCGCATATTAGAAATTGGACAATGCACACAACTAGCGTTTAACTTTGCAAGAGCTTTAATATCGTAATCTGTTAAATGAACAGTGTGCGCTAATACCAATTTAACTTTTGAAAAATATTTTAGTAATACATCAGATGGATATTTAACTTTGTGCATTTTTTTAATTGTTTCTGCTTCTTCTAAATTTTCACAAAAGTGCATATGAACAACTAATTTTTTCTTAATAGGATATTCTAGTACTTTCTTTAAATATTCAGTTGTACTAGTATACAAACCATGAATTGTAAAAGTTATTTGTTGCAAACCATCTTTAGTACCTAAGAATTTAACATATTCGTTGAAACGTTTGTTGCCTTTATCATCACCATCAATATTTAATAATCCCCAACCTCAATACATGTTGAAACCAATTTTCTTTGCTTCATTAACCATTTCATTAGGGAAAAAATACATATCATTTGTAGAAGTAATACCATTTTCAATCATTTCTCCAATACCAAATCTAGTAAGTTTTGCAACATCATTTCCAGAAAAACGTGCTTCAATTGGTCAAATAAGTTCATTTAATCATTTTTGTAAAGTTAAACCTGTAACTGTGTTTCTAAATAATCCCATTGCAACGTGACTATGTGAATTAATAAAACCAGGAATAACATATCTATTAGTTCCATCTATAATTTTATTAAATTTTCCTTTAATATTCTTACTAATTTTTGCTATTTTTTCGTTTTCTATAAGAATATCAATATTATTTTGAATTTTAGGAGCGTTCTTTGCTAAAGAAATTAAATTTACATTCTTTATTAATATCGTGTTTTTCATATGTTAACTATATTATAACAAATGTTATAATTTGCTATTAGATAATTAAAAGATATTTTAAAAAACCGAACAATAAATTTGTTTTGTAAGTATTTTCTCTAAAATTTACATATTAATATACAGAAGGTACTTCTATGAAGAATATTAATAAATATACAATTATTTCTTCTCTAAATAACAAGAATTTAGAAAAAGATATAATTGTATTAGAAAAGATGAACAAATCTGATAATTCAAATAATAAACCAAATAAACCTAAACAACAATCGTTACGTGAGGTTGTTTATTCGTTAGCACAAAAGGTTGATGAAGGATTCAAACAAGTGAATGAACGTATTGATAAGATAGAAACAATCCAACAACAACAAGGAAAAGAAATTAATGCAATTAAAACTAGAATAGATAAAATCGATAACAAACTAGAAACAGTTATTAAACTTAATGATTTAAAATCATAAAAACAATATTACAGCAAAAATTATTATTTGCTATTCGGTTAAAAAATTAAATCTATCATCGTTATAAAAAGTATCTTCTTTTCCATTTTCATAACAATATGATGCTCATCCGCCATTGTTTTCTGCGATGATCATCACATAAACTTGATTTTTCGTAACTCGTGAAGATTCTTTATACATTTTTTTAATACTTTCAACTTTTGTTTTGTAATCATCGTTATCAAGAGAAATTTCGTTACTTTTTCTATAACTTTTAACTTCAACTAAATATTTCTTTCCATTTTTTTCTATTAAAAAATCTGGATGTTGATTTGAAATTAATATATTTCCTTTTTGATTTAAAAAATATTCAAATGAAATTTTTGAACCGTTATAAAAGTTTTTTCCTCATAACGATAATTTTAATCGTGCTAAGTCATGCGCAACTTCTTTCTCAGCGTCAGATTCAAAGGAATACCTTTTTGATGTTTGATTACTAGAATGATTTCATATTCATGATGAAATATCTGTTTGGTATTTGTCAATTCTATAAAAGGTTTCATTTTGTATTTCTTTTTTACCATCTGAAATAATATTATTTTTGTAATCTTCTTCGAAATATTCTTTATTTATATTTTCTACACTTAAACAATATTTAATTCATTCTTCTTTAGAAATATTCTTTAAACTTAATTTTATTTGACCATCAAGTTTGTCTCATTTTTGTTTTAATTCAAAAATATTTTCAATTCCAACATCCTTTAACACTATTTTAGATATATTTTTTATTTTCATAGGAACTTTATTTTTTAATTTTGTTGTTTCTATTTCTAATGAATGATTTCTTTTAACAAATTCTATTTCTTTTGTATCTTGTTGCACAACACCATCGATATACGCTTTCATAATTTTTTGTTGTTGTTCTTTTGAAAAATCATCAAAATCAACGAGGCAAGGATTTCTTCTAATTCTTCCTATCACTTGTTCGTTTAGTGTTTCGCTTTGAGTTGATCTAATTTGCAAAAGATAACAAGCTCTTGGCATATCAAAACCTTCTTTAAATGCAAGTTTGAATATTACAACAGGGATTGTTGAAAAATTTTGTTTAATATATTCTCGTGCTTTTTCCTTTGCCTCAATACCAGTTAATAGACTAACTCTATCGTTAGAAGCGAATCCGTTTCTATAATTTATTTCATTTTCGAAATTTTTATCTTTAATTGTTGCTTCAAAATATCATAAGAGATCTTTCTTGTTTAGCTCTTCTAATATAATTTTTAATTCATCAAGTCCTTTGAAATCGTTTGATATTTGAATAACCATAGCTGGATTGATATTCGTTCCTTTGTAATCATTTTGAATAGATACAAATTTTGAAATGGATTTTTGTATTCTATTTTTTAATTTATTAGTATCTAATGTTCCGTCAGTTTTTAAAATATCTACTTCTTTATCATCAATAACTTTAGTTTTTATTAAATTATATTTCTCACAAACTTCTTCTTCTAGTTCAACAAATCTTCCTGGTTTTGTTTGTTCTTTTTTTGGAGTTGCAGAAAAGTTAAAAACATAATCAAATTCATTTTCGTATTTCATGATATTTGTTGCTTTTTCATGACACTCATCAATAATCAAAAATTTTTGGCAGTTTTTTGTTTTATAAATTAAAAAATCTTTTAATGGGTTTTCTAAGTTTCCACCTTTGATATTTAATTGTTTTGGAAGAAAATAAGTATTATAATTTTCAGATATACTTATCCTTTCTTCATTAGAATGATTTGTTGAGAGAAGTATAGCGTTAATGTTTTTAAAATTATTTTTAAATTTATCGGTAATGCTATTAAACGCTTGAATAGGAAGTCCAGCTTTTGAAAGAGTTTGGTAAATAATTTTTGAATTTGGATATTTTTCAAGAAGTTTATTTATTAAATATCCTTGCATATATGTTTTTCCTGAACCCGTAGGAGCTTTAACAGTATATTCTTTTTCACCTTCATCTTTAATTAATGTTAGAAGTTCATCTATTTTTGTTTCTTGTATGAATTTAATTCGCTCAATCATTTTAAATAAATTATTTTTTTTGTTTTATAAGTTCTTTTGTCGTTACTTTGAAATTATCGCAAATTCATTCAATTTTTTTTATTTCTGAAGGAAATTTATGAAGATCGTAATCTTCTTCTTTTATTACATCAAAAATCGATTTTTTATCATGTGCGATTGGTGTAGCTTCTTTAATTTGATAAATAGATAGAGACGATACTAAAGG
>JAITHU010000002.1 GCA_031279765.1 Mycoplasmataceae bacterium | reverse complement strand
TGAACTTATTTAGAAAAATCCAGTAATCAAACCATTGATGGTTTAACATTAGATTTTACTAATGGTGTATTAAGTTGAAATGCTACATTTACTACAAATATTAGTGAATTTAATATTGTTATTACATGCACGAAAGATGGATATAGCACTACCACATTAGATGTAAATATCAATATTTTTTTTGATTCATCATATTTTATTGGTTTAGATGATGTTGAACGAGATTTACCTTTTAGTGATGATTATTCAACAGCAGGAACATCATTATATGCGTTGTGTAACGTTTCATCAAGCGGAACATTTATGTATGGTGGATATAACGATAAAATTAAGGGAATTCATTTCGGAAGTGTTTGAGGATCTTTGTTAGTTGCTCCTGATTACTTTTGTTGATATTTATTTTATGAGACTCAATTAACAACTATTGATTGTGTTAATTTACCGCAAAATATAACTAGCGTTGGAAATTATTTTTGTACTAGAATATTTAGTTTTAGTATTTCATTAAATTCGCTACCTAATAATTTTAATTTACCGCAAAATATAATAACAGTTGGAAATTATTTTTGTTCTTCTATGTTCGGAAATTGTGAAAGGTTGATACATTTACCTAATAATTTTAATTTACCACAAAATATAACTAGCGTTGGAAATGATTTTTGTGACTATATGTTTGAACGTTGTTATTCATTAAATTCGCTACCTAATAATTTTAATTTACCACAAAATATAATAACAGTTGGAACATATTTTTGTTATGATATGTTTCAAAGTTGTGAAGCATTAACGCGTTTACCTAATAATTTTAATTTACCGCAAAATATTACTACTTATGGTGTTAATTTTTGTAGAGAATTATTTTATTATTGTATTTCATTAGAATATGGCGCGGAAGCTGAAGGAACATTTATTTACTTACCAGATACTGGGTATCCTTATAACGAATATTATTATATGTTTTCGGGATGCACAAAGTTAAATAATGATGGAGGATTTCCGATTACACCTAGCGCAAATACTTCTTGATCTATCGCGCGAAGTTAAATTTTTTTACATTATTTTTTAGAGTATCTTGATTTACATTAATAATTAAAAAAAATAAGTTTATACTTGTTTTATCTTAATAAACTACTTTATAATTAATAATAAGCACGCGTGGCGGAACTGGCAGACGCGCTAGACTTAGGATCTAGTTTTTCACGGAGTGGGGGTTCAAGTCCCTTCGCGTGCACCAAATGAATTTTATTCACCGTTATCTAAATAAATTTAATATATTAATTTCGTAACCTTACATATGTTTATATTACTATCAAAATATAAAATATATATTAAATAACACTACAAGTTGTGCTTTTAAAATCATCTGGTGCATTTTCTCATTCTTGTCGCAATTTGTATAGATTTCCATTAGCGCGTTGAATTTCCTGTTTCGCTTCTTCTGCACGTGAAGGATCTCTATTTGCTAAACAACAGAAATCGTACTTGTATCCTTCTCAAAAACCAATTTCTGCAGCTATTTCTCTTTTTGTTTTCATATGCAGAAGTATAGCATATAAATTTTTAATTTCAATTTTTTATTTTATCGTGCTTTTTTGTTTACTTAAAATATTAAAGTTGATTAAAGAAACGCGAAACTAAATTAAAAATTTTTTCAGTTGATTTTATTGAAAGACGTTCATTAGCAGTATGAGCGTTTTCAATGTTCGGACCAATTGAAATCATATCACATAATGGGTATTTAGTACATAGAATAGCAGTTTCTAAACCTCCGGCTGTAACACAAAGTTCCATTTTATTAGAAGAATCATTTGCATATGAAGTAAAAATATTAGCAAGTTGATTATTTGTGCTTGGTTCTCAAGGATCATAAGAACTATCTATATTACAAGTTGAAGAAAAAATATTTAAAAAAGCTATTTCTTTAGATTTTAAATCGTTTAATAAAGCGTTTGACAATCCTCTATTTAATCAACCTAATGTTACCTCATTTTCATTAATGGAAACTTCTCAAAAATTAGTTGATTGATCACTCATTTTGTATTGTTCGTTATACTTATACATCCCATCTGGTGCAAAATTAATGTTATTAATCAACAAATTTGAAGAAGTTAAATCTAATGCATTTGTTGAAGAAAAAGAATCATTAGTAATAGAAATTTGTAATGCATTTTCTAACGGATAAAGTGGCTTTATATCATTCGCAAATACTTCTTGCATACAATTAATAATCTCGTTTTTATTTGCGGTAGGAATATATAATTGACAAGATGCATCGCTAGGAATTGCATTATCAGCAATTGTTCCTATCCTTTGCACATCATGAATTAACATGGTATTAGATGTTATTTCGTTTTTAACACGAAATAACAAATAAAAAATACTCTTTAATGTATTGCATCTTCCTTTATGAATATCAACACCAGAGTGACCACCAAGACCACCAGTTATAGAAATAGTTACTGGTGTAAAACCACTAAGTTCAGAAGTAGTTGCAATTGAAAAAACTCCATCTATACTAGTGCCACCATTGCAACCAATAGTAACATATTTATCATCTTCACTATCCAAATTAATTAATTTATTTGCTTGTATTAAATTTGTAGGAATTGTTAAAGCACCTTCCATAGTATCTTCTTCATGTGTAGTGAAAATTGCTTCAATATTATCAAATTGTTGAAACATTGCTAAAATCATTGCACATCCAATACCATCATCAGCACCACATGTAGTTTCATAATTTATTGAATGTATTCAATCACCATCAGTAACACATTCTATTGGATCGTTTTCGAAATCAAAATTAGAACCATTAACCTTGGAACCAACCATATCCATATGCGCTTGAAAACAAACTTTTGGTGTTCCTTTAATAGCGTATAAATTTCCATCACCAACATTACTAGTAACATTTGCACCAGAATTTGTTAATTTTTGTGACAATCAATTAGCAAATTCAGCAACTCTTTCTTCATTATTACTAACTCTAGGGAAATTATTTATTTCTTTAAATAAAGAAAAAACTACACTTGCATCATATGTTTGTGTACAAGAAATAGAAACTATTGGAAACGTAATTGTGATCGGTAACAACAATAAAGAAAAAACTTTTTTCATATAAAAATTATAATGACAATTTAAATTATTATATATATAATATACATAACACGTATTGCTTCAATATGTGTTTACATAAATTAAGTATGTAGCGTGTGGAAGACTAAAAGTCGTTAAACCACGTAGAGAAGACCAAAAAAAAAGAGGTAAGACTTGTGGCTGCAGAAAAGAAAAAAATAGTACGTATAGCAAAAATACAATCGATTGGTGGGCAAGCAAAACCTGGTCCAGCATTAGCTTCTATAGGTATTAATATGGCTGAATTTACAAAGCAATTTAACGATAAAACAAAAGATCGTAATGGTGAAGTTGTTCCATGTTTAATTACTGCATATTCTGACAAATCATTTACATTTATTACAAAAACATCTCCAGCTAGTGTTATGTTAAAAAAAGCCGCTAATATTCAAGTTGCTGGAAAAAATCAACTTACCGATACCGTTGCAACTATTTCTAAGGAAAAAGCACTTGAAATAGCACGTTATAAAATGCCAGATTTAAATGCTTACGATGACGAAATGGCATTGAGAATGATTGCTGGTACAGCTAAACAAATGGGTATTAAAATTACTGGTGTCGATTTAACTCCAAAAAAAAATAAAGGAGACAAAAAATAAAATGGGTAAAAAATACGAAGAAGCAAAAAAATTAATAGATAACAAAAAAATCTATAAGCTAATAGAAGCTATTGAATTAGCTAAAAAAACATCTGTTACTAAATTTGATAGTTCAATAGAAATAGCAATTAAATTAAATTTGGACACTACAAAAGCAGAACAACAATTACGTGGTAACATTTCCCTTCCTTATTATTTTGGAAAAAAAACACGTGTATTAGTAATTGATGATACATTAACAACTGAAAAAGCAAAAGAAGCTAATATTACGCTTTATGGTGGAAGCGAAAAAATTGCCGAAATCAAAGAAGGTTGATTAGATTTTGATGTTATAATCACAACACCAAAATTTATGGTTGAACTTTCTAAACTTGGTAAATTATTAGGTCCAAAGGGATTGATGCCAAACCCTAAATTAGGTAACGTTACAGTTAATACACAAAAAACCGCTATTGAATTTATGCGTGGAAAAACACAATATAAAACTGATAGTTATGGAAATATTCATATGATGGTAGGAAAAGCTTCTTCAAAGACAGAAGAAATACTTGCTAATATAAATGCTATTTTAGATTTAATTTCTTCTAAACGCCCTTCTACAGTAAAAGGAGAGTATATCCAAGGTATTCATCTATGTTCTTCAATGGGACCATCTATTAAAACTTCACGTTAATGAAAAAAAATACATTGCAATTGTATAGCAAAATTATGATGCTTTTTATTACGATACACTTTTTTTCATTAATAATGATGATTACAGGATTTTGTTTATTAACAAATCAAATACAAAATAGTGCATGAATTTATTTGTACACTTCATGTATTTTAACTACACTTAGTTATTTAGTTTCAGCAATTTTTTCTTTAATTGTTTATTTTAAATGTAATACATTATTAAAACAAAGCGAAATATGTCGTTTTCAAGTTAGATGAGGGATAATACCAATTTGTTGTATTGTTACAATTTATTCTTTATACAAAATTTCATTTGGAAAAATTAACCATGATTAATAGAATATTTTTATTTTATAATCTTTAAAATGTCTGATAAAATTATTATCAAAGGTGCGCGAGAAAATAACCTTAAAAATATCAACGTTACCATTCCGAAAAATAAATTTGTTGTTATAACTGGTGTATCAGGAAGTGGAAAATCTTCATTAGCATTTAATACAATATGTGCTGAGGGACAACGAAGATATCTCGAATCTTTATCATCATATGCACGTCATTTTTTAGGCGGAAACGAAAAAGCTGATGTTGATTCAATTGATGGTTTGTCACCAACTATTTCAATTGATCAAAAATCTACTGGTCATAACCCACGTTCAACCGTAGGAACAGTTACTGAAATATACGACTACATTAGAATATTGTTTGCAAGAATTGGTACTCCTATGTGTCCTAACGGACATGGAAAAATAGAAACGTTTACCACTAAACAAATCCAAGATAAAATAATAAATTCTTGCAAAGAAAACGATCGAATACAAATAATTTCACCATACATCATAAATAGTAAAGGTACTTTCAAAAATGAATTAGAAAAATTAAAAAGACAAGGTTTTCTACGCGTAAGAATCGATGGTATTCAATATTCGTTAGATGAAATAAATGAATTAGAAAAAAATAAATTTCATACAATAGATATTATTGTTGCAAGAATTGTTACTCATTTTGATAATGAAACAATTTCAAGAATAAATGATGCATTAGAAACAGCGTTAAAACATGGTAATGAAAAAGTTATTATTAATATAAACGATGAAATTGAAACAACTTATTCAAAAAAACATGCATGTAGTGTATGTGGTTTTATGATTCCGGAAATGGAACCTAGATTATTTTCGTTTAACTCTCCTAGTGGTATGTGTCCGTATTGCAAAGGATTAGGATACACTTTTGAGCCAGATGAAGAGAAATTAGTCCCAAATAAAAAACTTACGATTAATCAAGGAGCAATTGATTACTTTAAAAAAACAATGAACACTACATCGCTTGATTGACAACGTTTTGATGCGTTGCTAAAAAATTATAAGATTGATAAAAATAAGCCATTTATTGAATTAAATGAAAAAGAAAAAAAAATAATTTTTTACGGATCAGATGATTTAATAACATATAGCATTGTTTCTAATAGTGGTACTAAGTATGAAAAAAAAGAAAATATTGAAGGAATTCTCGAAATGATTAAACGACGTCATACGGAAACGGAATCAGAAATGGCTAGACAATATTACTCAAAATATTTATCAGAAAAAAAATGTCATTTATGTAACGGAAAAAAACTTTCACAACCTGCTCTTTGTGTAAAAATAGAAAATAAAGATATAATCGATGTTACTAATTTATCAGTTAATGAATGTGTTGATTTTTTTTTAAAATCAAAACTTTCAAAAAATAATGAACAAATTGCTAAACCTGCTTTAAAAGAAATAATCGATAGACTATCTTTTTTGAATAATGTTGGACTTGGTTATCTTGCGCTTTCAAGAAATGCAACAACACTTTCTGGTGGAGAAGCACAACGAATAAGATTAGCAACACAAATCGGATCAGCATTAACTGGAATTTTATACGTATTAGATGAACCATCGATAGGTTTACACCAAAAAGATAACGATAAATTAATTGCAACACTAAAAAAGATGCGCGATATCGGTAATACATTAATTGTTGTTGAACATGATGAAGATACAATGTTATCAGCTGATTACTTAATAGATGTTGGTCCTGGCGCTGGACAGTATGGTGGAAAAATAACTTCACAAGGTACACCGTTAGAAGTAATGAACGACAAAAATTCATTAACCGGTGATTATTTATCAGGAAGAAAAAAAATTGATGTACCAAAAACTAGACGTTCAGGAAACGGACAAAAAATAATTATCAAAGGTGCCACCGGAAACAATCTTAAAAATATTGATATTGAATTCCCGTTAGGAAAATTAATTGTAGTAACCGGTGTATCAGGGAGCGGAAAATCAACACTTGTTAACGAAACGTTTGCCGGAAATATTCAAAAAAAAATTAGTAATATTTTTGCAGATGCTGCACCGATAAAAAGTATTGTTGGTCACCAAAAAATTGATAAATTAATCATTGTTTCGCAAGATCCAATCGGAAGAACTCCTAGAAGCAATCCAGCAACATACGTTGGTGTTTTTGACGAAATACGTGATTTGTTTTCGGCACTTCCAGAAGCAATTAGTCGTGGATATACTAAATCACGTTTTTCTTTTAATGTTCCTGGCGGAAGATGTGAAAAATGTTGCGGAGATGGAGTTGTTTGCGTAGAAATGCATTTCCTTCCAGATGTATATGTAAAATGTGATGAATGTAATGGAAAAAAATATAATGATGAAACTTTATGTGTTAAATACAAAGAAAAATCAATTTATGATGTATTAGAAATGTCAGTTGATGAAGCACTTATTTTTTTTGAAAATGTGCCAAGTATTCGTCATAAATTAGAATTAATGTCAGATGTTGGTTTAGGCTACATGAAATTAGGAATGCAAGCAACAAATCTTTCTGGTGGAGAGGCACAAAGAATAAAATTAGCAAAATTTTTACAAAAAAAATCTTCAAATAATACTATTTTAGTATTAGATGAACCAACTACTGGTTTGCATATTGATGATATTAAAAAATTGATCAATATTTTAAATAGAATTGTTGATAATAGTTCAACAGTGGTAGTGATAGAACACAACCTTGATTTGATAAAATGTGCCGATTATATTATTGATTTAGGTCCTGATGGTGGAGATTACGGTGGACAAATAATCGCCACAGGAACTCCTGAACAATTAATTAAAAAAATAGATATAAGTTACACCGCAAAATATTTAAAAAAAATATTAGATAAAAAATAAAATTATTTTTATTTTATAATATATTAATATGAACAACAAAATCGAACAAATCGTTGATTTAACTGTTGAAGGAAGTGAT
>JAITHU010000044.1 GCA_031279765.1 Mycoplasmataceae bacterium | reverse complement strand
AAATTATTTAATATGTTTTGATAATGCTTTATAGATTTTTAATAGTTATCTATTTAATACAATCTTTTATTTTTTTATCTATATATTTTATCGGTTCATCATGTCTCATATTGAATTTGTTTAATCTTATAAAATTATAGCCAAATGTTTCTAAAATATGTTGTCTTATAATATCATTTTCCTTGTAATTATACTTATAATTATATTTATTGCTTTCTTTATCAAAATGATAATCAAATCCATCATACTCAATAATGATATTGAATTTTTTATAACTTAAAAGAAAATCAACAATATAATTCGGATGATTATAACTTCTGTCAATTTGTCTTAAATATTCCCCTATTGGAAATTGGCATTTTATTAAAATATCTTTTTGATTTTGTAAGTAAAAATCAGTATTTAATAGATATCCTTTTATTTTTTCTTCCATTGGAGATTTGCTATCCGTCTTTTCTAAAATTGTATCATTTTTATCTAATTGTTCTCTAAAATGTTGTAATGCAATACCTATACCGCCCCTAAATTCTGCAATTGGTTTTGATAATACAAAATAAGCGCATTCTTTTATACGACTAAGTCCAACATTTAATCTTTGTAAACGTAATTTTTTGTTATCTTCATCATCAATTTGATTTAGATTTGCTGGAAAAATATAATTTAATTTATCCTGTTCCTTTGTGGCAACCATACTATAAAAAACAATATCTCGTTCCTCACCTTGACAACTATCGAATGTCATAACTTTTAATTTTATTTTATTACAATAATCAAAATTAAGTTTTTTTTGTATCTCGTCTAACAAATATTTAATTTGATCCCTGAAAGGAGTAATAATACCAACGCTTAAATGTTCTATTCCTTGTTCTTGCATTTCTTTTATCTTTTTAATAATAAATTCTATTTCTGTAAAATTCGTATTTCCTTCGCTATCTACAATGCTTGGAGACGGTAAAATTTCAAATTTTATAATCTCATTTAATGGTTTCTTTCTTATTTTTAATGTTTGCAAAGTATCATTGTAAAAATATTTATTGGAAAATGAAATTAATTCAGCATAACCTCTAAAGTGCGTATTTAATTTAATACTAAAATCTGGTTTATTTTCCTCAATAAAGTCTAAAACGCTATTTTTAATATTAAAAATTTTCAATTTTTCCCTAATCTCATTTTTTTCATTTTTACTGCAATTTATAATTTTATTTAAGTATTCTTGTGATTTTTTAATGCTTGCCATTGAGGATTTGACATTTGAAAATTGGTTCTTATCGCCAAAGACCATAATTTTCTTTCCTCTTATTAAAGATGGAAATGCTTGCGCTATGCTTACTTGCGACGCCTCGTCAATTATAATTAAATCAAAAATATCTTTTTTTAATGGAATTATATTTGCATAATCCCTTAAACTTGCAATTATACAAGGAAAACACTGTTTAATTATATTAAAATCTTTTAAATCTATTTTACCTTTAACGGCATTTTGCATAATTCTTATTTTGCCTGCGCTTTTTAATTCGTTGTATAATTTTTCTACTCGTTGTAATAGTTCGGTATATACTTTTAGTTTTATACTATCTTCAATGATATTCTTCTGTGGCATTATTTGTAAATGTTGAAAGTCCTTAAATTTATTCTCTAACTCCATCAATATTATTATATTATCGCTACATTGTTTTTCTTGTTTTTCCTTCATTTTTTGGATAGTTTCGTAGTCAAATTCATTTTCTATTAAATTTGTTTTTTGTTGATGCTCCTCTTCTAATATATCAATTTGCGCTTGTATTTTAATATATTCGCTTAGTTTATTATTTAATGTTTCTAATTTTATTATTGTATTTTCTATAGTTTCTACATTAAAATATATATCCTCATCTAAAGGTTTTGTTATTTTTTCTATTTCATCTAGAACACAAATGTCATATTCGCTTAATTTTTCTATTTCGCTTATATTTATATCATTTATGGTAATATAATTAATAATTTTATACGCTAAGTTTTCGTTTATGTTGTTAGATTTGCAAAACATTGCTAATTGATTAATTTTTATTTTTATTTCATTTATTTCTTTATATTTTACTTCACTCTTATCAAATTCATCTTGAAAATATATTTTATATTGCTTCAATTTTCCATTTCCAAATATTTTTGTAAAAATTCCACAACTATTATAATAACTTGCATACTCTTTTATTTTTTCAAAATTATCCATATTTAATTTTTGCAACAAAATATCATATTTATTATTGAAATGAATATTTATTTTTCTGGATATTTTTATGAAATTTTGATAATTGTCGTCTTTTATTTTTATGTATAAATTTATAAAATTTTTATGTTGTTTTTCAAATTCTTTTAATTCTTTTAATTTATTCTCAAATTCTAATTTTAAGGCGATTATTCCCTTTCTGTCAATGTCAATTTTTTCACTAATTGCAATATTTTTTATCTGTTGGGCGAATATTTGCATTTTTTTATTATATTCATCATTTTCAATATTGATAGCATTCTCATAGCATGTTTTTGTTTGTCCTACTCGAGATTCTAATTGATTTATTGAAGTCTCTAATTTCATCTTTTTATTCAATTTATCAATATAGTCTCTAACGTCATTTTCAATTGTTTTTACATCTTCTATATAATTATCATATTTTTTAACGCCTTCTCTATACAGATTTTCACTGGTTCTACTACTGCTAAACATGGCGCTATTTTTTAATTCCTGTAAATCGTTATCAATAAAATCTATATTACTTTTCTTAATAATTTTTGAAAAATTACTATTTTTTCCAATTCTTAAAATAGGGTTTATAATTTTTTTAGCATATATTCTTGTTTTACAACAATTCAAAATCTCGTTTATTTTATCCTCCACAACTTCTAACGCTTCCTCTTTATCGCTTAAAATCAATACATTTTTATTTTTTAAAATAAAATTCGCGATGATTGAAACTATTGTATGCGATTTACCTGTTCCCGGCGGACCTTCTATAATCAATGTTTTAGCGTTATCTTTTTTGAGCGCTATTAAAATTTTGTGTTGTTCTTTACTTAAATTGATTGGACTATATTGAATAATTTTTTTTGAAAAACTATACTCGTCATATTCGCCTTCTATATCTTTATTAGAATTACTGTTTTCTTTATCGGATAAATATGCTCCTATAACTTCTCTTAACTCGTTTTTTAAACTTTGATTATTTAATATATCTTCATAATCGCCTATAATACTTTCATCGCTTCTATCTGCGACAACTATATAAATATTATTGCTTATATAACCATTTTTTAAATTAATTTTTTCTTTATTTTCTAAATTCAAATTTTCAATATCAGTTCTTTTTATTTATATTAAAA
>JAITHU010000039.1 GCA_031279765.1 Mycoplasmataceae bacterium | reverse complement strand
CATAGTATCAAAACTTTATTTCTGATGATGTAACTGTTGTATCTGTATCACTACTAGTACCAGAAATAATAAGTGGTGTATCTTCAGTATTAAAATAATATTCGCCAACGAAATGGAACATGTTTGATTTATTTTCAGATAATGTTTCAGATTTAATATTAGTAGTATTAAAATGAGCATTATTTTCATTAACAATGGATGCTTTTTTTGAATTAAATCAATAAGTAGAAAATAAAAAAATAAATATAGAAAAAAAAACTACAAATAATGCTAAAATTTTTTTTATTAATAAAATAGCTTTTTTTGAATTATCACACCTCATATATAAATACGTACTATTAAATATATTATATATAATGTAATAGTAATGATAAGTTGTAAAAAAGAAATAATGTTAACTGGTGCGCAACCTAGTAATAATTTACATATTGGAAATTATTTTGGATTGATTAAAAATTGCGTTGAATATCAAGATAAATACGATTTATATATTTTTGTCGCTGATTTACACGCATTAAGTGCTGCGAAACCTGATTATAAAAATTTATATGAAAATAAAATAAATCTTGTCGCTTCATATATCGCAAGTGGTATAGATTTTAAAAAAACAACAGTATTTTTTCAATCGGATGTTTACACACATACTAATTTAATGTGAGTTTTTACGTGTTGTACTACTATGGGTGAATTATATAAAATGACACAATTCAAAGATAAAACTGCTAAAGTTATTGCGAATAATGGAACAGAATATATCCCAACAGGTTTATTTACTTATCCGATTTTGATGGCTGCTGATATACTATTATATAATCCGCGTTATGTTCCGGTTGGAATAGATCAAAAACAACACGTTGAATTAGCAAGAAACATTGCTGAACGTTTTAATAATAAATTTGGAAAAACATTTAAAGTACCAGAAGCATTAATTAGCGAAGTTGGTGCAAAAATAATGGATCTTGTTAATCCTGAAATAAAAATGTCAAAATCTAGTGAAAACGGCAAGGGAACAATATTTCTTCTTGATGCAATAGACGATGCAAAGAAAAAAATAATGTCTGCAAAAACAGATTCACTAGGAAAAGTAAAATATGATGTAAAAAATCAACCAGGAATTTCTAACTTAATCGTTATTTATTCATGCATAACAAAAAAAAGTATTAAAGAAATTGAAAAAAAATACAACAATATAACAAATTATGGTATTTTCAAAAAAGATGTTGCTGATGCTATTGCGTTATTTTTAACTAATTTTCAAAAAAAATATAATCAAATAATTAAAAATAAAAATGCTATGTTAAAAGAATTAAAAGAAGCAGCAAAAAAATGTATAAAAAATACAGAAAATGTTGTTAACGATGTATATAAAAAAATAGGTTTAAATAAATAATTATTTTGTTTTTAGAGAGATAGAATCTATTTTATAAACACTTATATTAATTAAATAATTTTTTGTATCTTCGTTTTTATTTAATTCATTTTTAATATCATAAATTAATTTTTTTATATTTCTTTCATCATTATTAATAAACAAATTATTTCTAAGATAAATAAATACTGATCTACCCGCGTGCATGACGTAAACTTCATTTAGACCAAATTTTTCTTTACAGATATTCTCAATATTAGAAGCACGCTTAAAAATTGTTTCTGAACGCGCTTCTCTTGCACCTTTTCTACCAGCAGATATAGAATCAGCAACTTTAACAATTGATGAATATACATATAATGATGGAGTTTCATTATGATGTGTTTTAATTGCATCAATAACATATTTATTTAATTCACATTCATTGGCAATTTTAACACCGTAAAATACGTGATCATGATTAAATTCAAAATCAACCGATTTCCCTATGTCATGAAAAAAACCAACCTGTTTTGCCAATTCAGCATCTAAATTTAAATCTCTTGCAATGCTTTCACAAATTTTAGCACATTCTAATGAATGTTGTAAAACACTTTGTCCATAATATGTGCGATATTGTAAACGGCCAACATAGGGATAAACTAAATGATTTAAATCAAATATTTTTAATTCTCCTTCAATAATTTTTTTTCCAATATCAAACAAGTGCTTTTCGAATTTTTCCTTTTCCTTAATAAATGTTTTTTCAATAATTATTGGATCTATTGAATTTAATGTTATTAAGTGTTTAATAAAATTTCTTGCTAAATTTGCTCTTATTGGATTCAAACTACTAATATTAATTTTATTTTTATTATTTTCATCTAATAATGGTAATTCAACACCAGCAACTTGTTCAATTGTTTTTTTATTTATTCCTCTTTTACCAATAATTTTCGCTTTTTCTTCTGGAGAAACATTAATTACTAAACTAGGCATTGACGAAATAAATGAAGTAGAAATGTTTTGAATAGAATTCATTAAAATTTCTTGAGCATAAGCATTAGCATTTGAATCAATTTTATTATTCGCTTCCTCAATTTTTTGCAAGATATACATATTTAACTCTTCTTCAAATTTTTTTAAAAATATTTCTCTTGTTTGTTCCCTAGTTAAATTAGATATTTCTTCTAATTTGTCTATTTTTTTTTCTAGTAACATTTTATTATCATTATTAGCATTATTAAAATGTTTAGTACGTTTTTTTTTAAATAATAAAAATAATACTAAAAAAAACAATAAAATAATTATTGCTGCAAAAATAATCAAAATTATAAATAAAAAATTTGTTTCTTCTGTTGAAAAAAATAGTAATGGCATATAAGTAAGTGTAATATATAATACAACTAAACCTATCTTATTAATGATTATAATATAAAATAATATGAATAAAAAAAAAATAGGTGTTGTTATTGATTCTTCAACAACTTACGATGAAAAATATATAAAAGATAATAATGTTGAAATCTTGCCATTATGTATTACTGATGTAAATGAAAATAAATCATTCAATGATGATGGTATATCAATAACTCATGAAACGATTATTGATGGATTGGAAAATAAAAAAAATTATAAAACTTCTGCTACACAAGTAGGAGTTTTTCTTAAAAAAATGGAAGAAATGTTTATAAAATATGAAGATGTTATTTTTATTCCAATTTCATATGGTTTATCATCACAATACGATCAAGCGAAAAATATTATTAAAGAGGAATTTCCAAATTTACACATAGTTAAATCTCAAAGTGGTGCACTAGCTAATGAGTTTATATTAGAAAACGTAATAGAAATGATTAATAATAAAGAAAATATTGGAACAATAATTGAGAATTCAGAAAAAATGTATGATAACATTTTTGAAATATTTTCAGTCGAACATATAGAAAACATAATAAGAAGTGGAAGAATTTTAAAAACTGCTGTTAATTTAATTAAATTAATGAAAATTAAACCTATATTTATTTTAAAAGTATCAAATCATTTATCTGGTTTTGGAAAAAAATTCGAATCAATTATTGCGAAAATGTTAGAAAAAATCAAGAAAAACTTTAATTTTGTTTTAGAAAAAAATAAAATTATAAAAATCGGAATTATGCATACGTTAAAATGAGATGAAAGCAAATTAAATTATTTAATAAATGAAATTAAAAAATATTTTAAATTGGCATCAAATAAAAGCATCATAAAAAGATTAATACCAAATACTGTATTAACGCATACTAATAAAGGTAGTTTCGGTATATGTATCTATGCAAAAAACGATAAAAAATAATATTAAATTCTTTTTTTAATTTCCAAATTAATCGAATTTGCTATATCACCAATAGTTAATATAATTTTATCTCCAGTTTTCATAAAACCTTTAATTTTAAAATTAGAAAAATCATTTTTCACGATATTGCTATTATTCTTAACAATTACAGTTAATACATTGATTGTTGCTGATGAAGAGATAATATTTTCTATCCCACCTAGTTTTGATATAAAATCTTCAATGGAAAATGGAATTTTTCCTACTTCGTTTAATTTATTTTTCCCATTGAATTTTTTTTTTGCTTTCGCGGACGCAATAAGATGAAATAATCCAAACGTAATAATATTTAAAAATAAAATACGTTTTTTCATTTTTATAACAATAATTATACCTTAGTTAGTTATAGTAGTAGTAGTAGTAGTTTTTAAATCACGCAAGAAAATTGTAATATCATCCTTATTGTAACCAATAAGAATTCTAGTAGGAACTTTTTTTTCATTATATTGAACAATAATTGGACGATGTAGTATCAATGGATTAGCTTGAATTAAATCTAATGCATCATTAAATGATAAATCATCAATTTTTTTACTTTTTAATGTTTTGAAAGAGTTGCTACGTACAGAAACGATATCATCAAATCCGTTTTCAGATAAATACAAGATATCGATTAATTCATCACGAGTAATACCTTCTTTAGAAATATCTCTTTCAATAAATTCAAAACCATTAGTTGTTAAAAAATTTCGAGAATTTTTGCAACCTAAACAATTTGGAGTTGTAAATAATTTAATTA
Organism: Mycoplasmataceae bacterium; assembly: GCA_031279765.1. Classification (GTDB taxonomy): domain Bacteria; phylum Bacillota_I; class Bacilli_A; order Mycoplasmatales; family Mycoplasmoidaceae; genus Malacoplasma_A. The sequence goes on along the minus strand of JAITHU010000039.1, from coordinate 9,336 downwards.
AACCCATAGTAATATATTTTCAAAATGATTATAACATATTACATACAAATTTATCGAAATAAGCGTTTTAAAAATATAATTAATAATAGTTAATTTATGAAACCAATAAAAACTGCCGATAATTGAGATGAAAAAATAAAATGCATTGATAAAAACGGTAAATGAACAGGAAAATACTTAACTCGTAAAGAAATGGCTAATAAAACTAATATTTTTTTTAATACAGTTTTCATTTGATTTTACGATTTATCAAGAGATGAAGTTCTTTTTCAAAGAAGAAGCTTACAAAAAAAATTTAATCCAGGTGAATTAGGATTAGTTGGTGGTCATGTTAGTGGAGATGAATCATTTGAAGAAGCAATAGCACACGAAGCAAAAGAAGAAATAAATGTAGATATTAAAAAATATGGCAAACCAATTTATATCGGTATGGTTAAACCATATGGTGATTTTCGTAATTTTGTTTATTTTTATCTAATAGTGACAAACAAAAGAATAAAAGTTACTAAATTCCAAAAAGAGGAAATTGAATCTATCCATTATGTTAATTTTGATAAATACTTATCTGATAGTAAAAATGGTAAAACATTAATGACATATGAGAGTCATAAAAAAATATTTAATAAAATTAAACTTATAATTAATAAATATAACAAGTATGCACAAAAATAATAAAAAAAATAACTATATTAATAGTAATGTAGTTGAAAATAGTTGTAAATTATCGCTCTTCGGTTTGTTTGTTAGCATATTTTTATTTCTATTTTTTACAATATTAATCATTATTTTTTTAATAAATGATGGTTTTTTTATATTTTTTTTTAATGATTTTCTTGATCTATCAATAGTTGTTAACAATAAAACAATATTTGTCGTCATAGCGTTTGTAGTTAACGTATTTAATTTGATAAAAAATTTTTTTTTCACATTAACATTCTACAAAAAAAAAAATAAGGTAATAAATTGTTTGTTTTTTTTGATTTTATGTATCATATTTGGTGGTGTATTTAACCTATGAAGTGCTATTATTATTATGTCTATACGAAATAATGATAAATAATAGTTTTTCTAGAAAATATAAAACACAATTTTTAATTACTTTTTTTACAGTAATAACTTTTTATTTATCATATATGATTTTTAATATTACTACAAAAATTTTTTATTTTCAACAACTTGCAAATTTCGATGCTATGAACATTGCTTATTTGTTAGTTTTTATATTATCGAATTTGATTGCTTTACTACCGTTTTTCTTTTTTATTCGCATAATAATTGTAGTTTCATTATCTATTTTAAATTCAAAAAAAATTTATAATTTCGAACACCAAATATTAAAAAAAAAAATAAAGAAAGATTTTAAACCAATTGTAGCATTAGTTGTTCCTGTTTTAAACGATTTTTGTGAAAAACAAATATTAGAATGTTTTAATCAAACGTACAAGAACATTAAAAAATATATTATTGATGATTCTACTATCCAATCTGAAATTGATAAAATTTGTACTTTTTGTAAAAAACATAATGTTAATTTATTGCATACAAATGAATGAAAAAAAAATTTATATGACAAGGGATGTGGACTTGCTAGAGCATTTGATTATTTTATTAATAAAACTAAAGGGGAATGAAACTATATGGTGCATATTGATTCTGGCGATATTATTCCAACTAATTATGTAGAAAATGCATTAAAATATTTTTGTGAAAATGATAAATTAGGAATTTTGTTGTCTTCATATAACGGTTTTTTTACAGAATCAATATATCAAAATATATTAGAATTATCTTTTCCGAGATTTTTGTATAGTAAAATGTATTCTTTCGAAACATTAATAAATAATTATATTTCGTGTCCTGGCGCCAATGTAGTATTTAATGCAAAAGCTATATATGATGTTGGTTTTTGACCTAACGAACAATGCGAAGATACATGTATGGCATGAAATATTATCAACAAAAAATGATTGGTTCATTTTGGTGAACTAACAAATTTTTATTCATACGAAATGCAGGTAAAAAATAATACCTCTAACGTAAAAAGAGCGAAACGAATCGCCAAGGGAACGTTTAGATTTTTAAAAAACAAAATATTATCAGTAAATAAGAATATTCCGTTTATTTCTAATTTATATTTATTCTTACTTAAGTATGGTGGTTTTTTTTTTATTGCATTGTTTGTTTACCCAATGTTATTGTGCAATATATTTATGTTTATTTTTCCTATTATTAGTTATGAATATAATAATTTTCTAATTGAAAATTATTATATTGTATTAACAAAATTTATAATTGGCTTATTGTTATTTTGCATATCTTTATTTTTAAATTTTTTTTTAAGTATTCCAGAAATAATAAATAATTATCATTTTAATAAAAAAAGATTATTTGTTACAATTCCTAAAATAAATAAAATTTTTCTTTTTTCATGTGTTCTTTGCTTTAGTATACCTATATCGTTATACACTTCATCTTTTTTTTCAGTATATTTCGCTAAGAAAAAAAATGAATTTAGTATAACTCCTAAAAATGTAAATTTTATTAACAAAAAAACAACAACAAAGGAACATATCTTCATTGATGTAATTTCAATAACAATGTGTTTGATATTTTCCATAATTTTATTTTTTTTAATTAGTTATTTTTTTTCTAAAAATGAATTTATTTTTATACGAATAACAAATATAATAAATATCGTTTTTCCATTTATGAGTTTATCATTTAATAAAATATTGTGTTTCATAACCTTGTTGAATTTAACTTATAAAATCAATAAGATTATTTTTTCTCTAATTTGTTTAAAATATATTAGTAAAACATACCATTTACCATTAGTAGATAATGGATTTATTAAGGTTTAAGCACCTACTTGTATTAAAAATTTAAAATCAAAATTATAACTCTCATATTCATAATAAGCGGTAAAATTACAATACACATATGGATCGTTTTTAAAATCACCTGTGTTAAAGGCATAAACTGAATTTGAACCTACAAATGTAGCCATTCCTAAATCTGTTGTAAAATCAATATCAAATAAATGATGTGGGTTGTCGTTTGGATCAATAACGCTATATTCTACACCTTTATCACTTTTTATTGTAAATTTCATTGTTAAAAGATCATAAGTAGCTCTATTATTAGAAATTTGTCCTGTTCTACGATCTATAACATCGCAATTCGCAACCATTCTTTCTAAATAACCCTGTAGTGAGGATGATCCTTGAAATCTTCTTAAATTAGATAATGGATTATTAGGAAATAATCAATAACCATAATTATTAGGAAGAATATTAATACTACGTTTAATAAATTGATTGCTACTATAATCGTATGCATATAACGTTGCAATTACTGTTTTTGTCAATACAGGTGATCTTCTTACAACTAATGTACCAGTACCATCATCATTGTCATATATATTTAAACATTCAATATCTGAATTTTGATTAATACTATAATGAATTTTATTTTTTACAGTGTAACTAGATACAACAGATATTTTAATTGATTTATCAAAATTAACATCTTGTCTAATATCTGAAAAATTACCACCTTGTAATACTATTTTCTCAATTGTATTACCACACGACGATAGTGCCAAAAATGGAACAACACAAATACTTGGTAATAATGCGAAAAATATTTTTCTAAACATAATTATATAATTATTATTATAGAGCAAGAAGTATTTATATCCAAGATACAAAGTATATTAATTAAATGTCTGAAAAAAAATTAAATTATTTATTACCTCACCCACCTTTAATAATCGAAGGTATTGGAAAACATAACGAAATTGCAAAAACAAAAAATGCAATACATAAAATTTTTAAAGAAATACAAGATTATAATCCTGATACAATTGTTATTGTTACCCCACACGCAACAACATACGCTGATTATTTTTGTATTTCTTCTGGAGAATATGCATATGGTGATTTTTCAAATTTTGGATTACCGAGTCTAAAAATTAATGTAAAATATGATTCAGAACTTGCAAATACAATTTCATCTATTGCAAAAGAAATATCTATCCCTGCTGGTTCGCTAGGTGAAGTTAATAAAAACTTAGACCATGCTACTTTAATTCCGATATATTTTTTAAAACCAAAACAAATTGTAAGAATATCAATTTCTGGATTTAGTCTTATAGATCATTATAAATTTGGAATGTGTATTGAAAAAGCAGCGAAAAAACTAAAAAGAAAAATTGTTGTTATTGCTAGTGGTGATATGTCACATAAATTAAAAAATGATGGACCTTATGGAATTGCAAAAGAAGGTATAAAATTTGATAACTCCATCAAAAAATATATCAAAATGAATAATGTTGAAAAAATATTCGATATGGATGAAAAAATATGTGAAAAAGCTGGTGAGTGTGGTTTACGTCCTATCACTGTTCTAATTGGTTCAATGGATAGTAATAAAATAAACTCAAGTGTAATAAATTATGAAAAACCATATGGTGTAGGTTACTTAACTGCTAAATTTTCTTCAACTAATAAAAGTGAAAGCATTTTAAAAAAAATAATAAAAAACAATGAAAATAAAATTATTACCATACGTAAAAATGAAAATCCTTTGGTAAGACTCGCTAGAGAAAACATCGAATCAGTATTAAATACAAAAAAAACAATCGATATTCCTAACTACATTAGTAGTTATTATAAAAATGAATCTGCAGGGGTTTTTGTTTGTATTAAAAAAAATAATAATTTAAGAGGGTGTGTTGGAACTATTTTTCCAACAGAAAAAAATATTGCTAGTGAAGTACTTAGAAACAGCATATCAGCTGCTTTCTACGATAATAGGTTTACTCAGATAAAGAAAGAAGAATTGAATGAATTGGTTTATTCAGTAGATATTCTTTCAACACCAGAAAAAATTGACAATATAAAATTGCTTAATCCAAAAAAATATGGAATTATTTTAACTCAAGGAAGCAATCAAGGAGTTCTTCTTCCAGATCTAGAAGATATTGATACAATAGAAAAACAAATAGAAATAACAGCAAAAAAAGGAAATATTAACCTTTTGAAACCATACGCTATCATGCGTTTTACGGTAAAACGCGTTAATTAGTTATAATTTAATTTAGCAAAATGAAATACAAATTATTCTCAATTGATTTAGATGGTACTTTACTATCAAAAACAAAAAGAATTTCCAAAAAAAATATTAGCGCTCTCGTAGAATATAAAAAAAATGGAGGAGAAATTGTAATTGCTACTGGTAGATCAATTATCTCTGCAATGAAATATGTTAATAAATTAAATAATTTTAATCTTGATATTAAATATTTAATTACATTTAATGGTGCAAAAATAATAAATTTAAAAGATAAGAATGAAATTAATACAACAATCTCTCATAATGTAGTAGCAAAAGTAGTTAACGCTATAAAAGAATTTAACTGTGCCGCTTGAATATATAGTATTAATTCTACAAATAATGGTAGTGTAATAGTAACTGGTAAATTTTTTACGGGTATTTTCGCAGCTTTATCAAAACAATTAAAATTACAAAAAATTAAAAAAGTAAAAGATAGTTTGGAATCATATAAGATATTTATTTACGGATATTTTTCTTCAACATTAGATAAAATAACAAAGAAAATGGAAAAAGAATTTAGCGATTTAGAAATAATTAAACATGGTAAATATTCTTTGGAAATTACTAATAAAAATGTAACAAAATGAAATGCATTAAAAAATGTATGCCAAAATTATAAAGTATTAGAAAATGAAATTGCTTGTATTGGAGATTCTAATAATGATTTAGAATGTATAAAAAATTGCGGCTTTTCATTTTCAATAACAAAAAAGAATAAAGAAATTATTGAAAATTCTGATATAAATTTTAAAAAACAAAAAAATGCCGTTGCAAAAGCAATTAATAATTATTTATTAAAAATTTAATTTTCATTAATAAATAATCGTTCGATTTTTTTTAACTCGTTACTTTTATTATCAATAGATAATATGACAGCGTTAAATTGGTATTTACTTTTTGCAGATGCTAATTTAAAACGTTCGATTTTTTCGAAAAACATATCAACAATACTAGTTGAATCAGCACCAATTACACCATCTCTTCCACCAGTCATTCCAACATCTGTTATATAACCTGTACCATTAATTATTCTCTCATCTGCTGTTTGAACATGCGTGTGTGTGCAAAGAATAGCGGTTAATTTACCAGCAAATGATTTTAAAAAAGCATTTTTTTCACTTGTTGTCTCACAATGGAAATCAACGATATGTATATCACTTTTTTCAACATTATTAAGTAATTTTTCAAATTCAATAAATGGATTAGTTTGCAAATTATCCATAGGTATGCTTTTTCCTAAAAGATTTGTTAAACGTATTTTTTTATTATTAAAATTAAATAATATTGTTCCGTTTCCAAAACTTGCTTGTTTTGCTGTAGAAATAATATTATACGGACGAACAATATTATTATTTTTAAGAACATCATATATTTCATCAATATTTCATGTGTGATTTCCCATTGTAAAATAATTAATACCATATTTCATAAGTTCTTCGTAATGTTCTAACGATAATGATCTACCATGTGTACAATTTTCTGCATTAGCAATAATTAAATCAATATTCATATTTTTTTTAATATTAAATAATTCATTTTTAATTGCTCTTCTACCAGATTCGCCAAAAATATCACCAATAAAAAGTATCTTCATATTAAAATTATATATGATCTACGTTATCTTTTTAAACGTTTAATTGATTTGTGTGTAGAAATAATTGTTTTTACACCATAAGGTGATTTAAATGCGATATCAATAAAATCATTATTTTTCCCAATAATTGTACCAGTTCCGAAAACCGTATGAATTATTGTATCGCCAATATTAAATTGAATATTTTCATCACTATAATATTCATCATAATTTTTTATTTTCTTAGAATCATATCAACTTAAATCTAATTTTGAAATTGATTCAAATTTTGTAGTATCACATTTATAATTATCGCTTCCTATTTCTTTTATAAATCTTGATGGCGAAAGTTGCGAATTAGAAATATATGAATATCCATCGCTACTAGAAATATATAAATGTTCTTTTGCTCTAGTTAGTGCAACATATGCTATACGTCTCTCTTCTTCTAAATCATTATCTCTTTTGTTTGAAATCGGGAATGTTCCTTCGTTCATACCAATTAAAAAAACTGTTTTAAATTCAATACCTTTCGACATATGTATAGTCATTAAAACAACAACATTGTTTTTTTCTTGATTGTTATTATCGCTATACAAAACTATATCTTCTAGAAAATCATGCATTGTTGCATTTTCATTTTTTGTTTCAAAATTTATTAAAGAATTAACTAATTCATTTACGTTTTGCATTTGTTCTTCACTATTATTATTCTTTAAATATTCCATGTAAGAAATTTTTTTGATTATATGTAGTAATTTTTCTGATAATTTTAGATCTTTTATTTCAATGCGTAGATCATTAATTAAATTAGTAAACTGTAAAACTTGTTTATAATTTCATGTAATATTATTATGATTATCATCGTTAGTTAGTTTCATCGTTTCAATAAAAGAAATAAAATTATTTTTAGCATATTCATCTATTTTTTTTATCACAGTATCTCCGATACCTCTCCTTGGAACATTTATTATTCGCTTCATTGATAATTCGTCGTTTTCATTATCAAGCAATTTCATGTAAGCTAGTAAATCTTTTATTTCCATACGTTGATAAAATTTTATTCCTCCGATTATTTTGTACGGAATACTACAATTTATTAGTTCTTGTTCGATATTTCTTGAGATATAATTTGAACGATATAAAATAGCAATGTCTTTATAATCGTGAGAATCGTTTTTAATAAGAGATTTTATTTTATTTGCAATATACATTGCTTCATCGTATTGATTTTGACCATGAAAATATGTTATCTCACTACCAACATCATTAGATGTTATTAAATCTTTTTTTATTCTGTTTTTATTATTTTTAATCAATGAATTTGCTGCTTTTAAAATATTTTTTGTGGAACGATAATTTAAATCTAAAATAACAGTTATTGTATCTTTACAGTAATCTAAAAAATCATTAAAAATGTTAGCATATGCTCCTCTTCATGTATAAATTGTTTGATCTGGGTCCCCAACAACTGTAATATTATTTTTATTTTCATTAATTAATAATTTAAGAATATTAAACTGCAATTCATTAGTATCTTGAAATTCATCAACAAGAATATATTTGAAATATTCTTGTCATTTTTTTCTAATCGTAGGAACATCATTTAAAAGTTTAAATAAAAATATTAATAAATCATCAAAATCTAAAATATTTAAATTTTTTTTATATTCTTCATATTTTAAATAAATTATTTTAAAATTATTTAAATCTATACTTCCGAACATTTCTCTTTTTTTTTGTATTGATAAATTATCGATTAAATTAATATCAAGATTATTATTTCGTAAATTTAAAATGCCATTCACAATATCATTAGGTTTGATATTAATAGTCATATTTTCATTTGAAATAATTTCTTTCAATATTTTTCTTTCGTCTTCATCATCAATGATCCCAAAATTATTATTTTTATTGATTTTATTAATATCATCACGTAATATTTTGAGAGCTATTCCATGAAATGTACCTATTCACGGAATATTAATATCTATTATTTTATTAACACGATCACGCATTTCGGCAGCAGCTTTATTTGTAAATGTAATTGCTAAAATATTATTTGGATCAATTTTAAAATAATCTATTAAATAAGCAATGCGTGTAGTTAAAACATTTGTTTTACCTGTACCAGCACCAGCAACTATTAATAGTGAAGATAGTGGACTAGTTACAGCAATTTTTTGATTATTATTTAATTTTTCTAAATTAATCATATTATTCGTCATCAAAAAGTTCCTTTAAATTTAAATCACTTCCTGGCAAATCATATTTAACTTCAATATTTTGCACAGTTTTTTTGCGTTTTTTTTGTTTGTCACTAATAATTGTTGCTAGTGATAATTTATCAAGAATATTTTGATTACTACCATTATAAATTGAATTTATTAAAATAATTAATATAAAAAAAAATGTGAATGTATTAATTATTTTATAAAATATTATTAAATATATAATATTTGAATCTATTTTATTTGTTAACAAAATAGAAGATATTATATTTGATGCATCATTTACGTTATTAAATAATAATACAATACCAATAATTAAATACGCAAAATATAATATTCCTCATAATAAAAATTCGCGTTTTATTAAACAAAAAATAAAATTTATATTTTTTAATTTAATTAATTTTAATTTAA
>JAITHU010000047.1 GCA_031279765.1 Mycoplasmataceae bacterium | reverse complement strand
AATGAAAAAAATGAAGGAAAATTATCCAATTAATTTATTAACTAATTGTTTTTTTTTATTTTCTGATTTAAACCCAAAAATAAGTTTATCTGCTTATAGTGAAGAAAATATAAAAAAAGTTAAAGATAAAAGCGAACAAATTGATTTTGATTCTGAAATGGATAAATATGCTAATTTTATTCCTAACGAAATTAAAGAAATGCTTGTTAGAGGATACGCGACAACATTAATTATGTATTTTACTCTTATAAAATATAAAAAAATTTCTGATGAAAACAAAGATAAATATCTTTTTATTCTTCTTCTTCTTTTTTCCGTTGGTTCTAAAAATAGTCAAGGAGAAATTGAAAAATTTTGAAAAAAATTTAAAGATGCGAAGGAAGAAAGTATTAACTTTAATGCGTTATGCGCATATTTTAATGAAAATATTGATTCTGTTATTGAAAAGAATTTAAAAACACAAAGAGAAACATTACAAAAATTAATATTATTTTTTTTAATGAAAAATGAAAATGTTGGTACTAACTATGAATTTGATCATCTTGATCATTTAATGCCAAAATCATTATTTTTTGAAAAAGAAAATGTTGATTTAATTGGTAATAAACAATTATTATATTCTAAATGAAATCAAAATAAATCAAATAAAGATTTAAATGATTATATGGCTAGTAATTCAGAAATGTTTTTTTATTGCGACCCTTATAGTGGCGAAAGAGAAAACGCTATTAAAAATAAAAAATATTTGGCTGAAAACTTTGACGAGTTTTATGAAAAAAGAATAAAGTTATTAAGAAAAAAATTAATAGAATATTTTGAATAAATTTAAATATTATCATAAGTTAATTTAAAATATTACAATAATAGTATGAAAGTTGTGCAACTTTAATTGCTAGGTTGCTTTGTTCTATTGTTCTATAATATTTATGTATGGCACATAACGATTTGCAAGTTGGTAAGATTTATAAATGTGAGGTTATTAAAATTAAACCTTCATTTGTTATTTTAAAAGTATCAAATAATGTTAACGGTATTTGTCATATATCCGAAACATCAGATTACCACATTAAAGATATATCGAATGTTTTTACTATCGGAAATATATATAATTTTTTATTAATAAAAAAAACTGATGATAATAAATATATTTTTTCGTATAAAAAATTAATTCCAAAATTATTAAAATATAGAAAAAATATAATTCCAACTCCATCTGGTTTTAAAAATTTAATTGAAAAATTATATATTGAATTAAAAAAAAGCACTTTTAGCTCAATTGGATAGAGCTTTTGACTTCGGATCAAAGGGTTGTGGGTTCGAATCCCGTGAAGTGCGCCATTTATTTGTTAAATCAAATACCAATTTTATTATTTTTACGTTCAATTATTATAGTACGGTTATATAATACTTATAATTAATTTAAAAAGTAATCATGATTAGTAAGAAAGTTGTACAAAATATTTTGAATGAAAATAAGTTTTTAATAATGTGCGATTTAGATGGAACATTATTAAAAAATGATGGTACAATTTCTAAATTTTCTTGTGAAATTATTAAAGCAGTACAAGCGATGGGACATAAATTTGTTATTGTTACTGGTCGTCCTCCTCGTGTTTCTAAACAATATTATTCGCAATTAAAATTGGATAGTTTATTTGTAAATTACAATGGAGCTTTGATTACTAATCCTGGCGATAAATTTTTTTCTCCATTGCAATTCGGTTTTTCTAGAGAATTAATAAAAGAAATATTTGCTGATTTATTGGTTGTTAAGTTTTTAAAAAATGTTATTTTTGAAAGTTACGATGGTGTTTATTTCTTTAAAAAACCAACTACTAAAGAAGAACATGAAGCACTTATTTCTCATTTTCATGTTCACTTAAAACCTAATGATTCACTTAATATTGTTAAACCGAATTTTTCTAACATTAACACTGATTGTTTTTCTATCGTTTTAATTCTTAATGACGATGTATCATTTCCTACTGTTTTTGACCGTATACGATCAATCGCATCTACATTATCTGTTCAAAGTTGAAAAGTTAAAAATTTGGGTGTTTGTATTGAAATTTCTTCTATTTTCGCATCAAATAAAGGAACAACATTAAAATTTTTATCAGCTTATTACGGTATTCCGTTGGAACAATGTATTGTTTTTGGAGATGGTGATAATGATGTTTTAGGATTAAGAAAGGCATTATTTGGATTTGCTGTTAAAAATGCTTCTTTATCAGCGAAATTATGTGCTCGTAGAGTTTTAAAGTGAACTAATGAAGAAGATGGTGTTGCACATTCACTACAGGAATTTTTTAATATTAAAACGAAAGTTGAGAAATTAAATAAATCAGAAAAAATAGTTACTATAAAAGTTAAAAAAGAGGAAAAGATTTAGTTTTCTAGATATTTTGTTGAAATAATGCAACATGTAAAAGAAAAAAAAACAGATGCTGAATTAAAAATATTAAAAAAGCATCTTAGTAAGAGAAGATGAAAAACTAAATTAAATAGACCAGCAAGACGTGTACGTAACAAATTCCTTGTTTGTTTTGGGTGCGGTGCTTCAATAGGCTTATTGTGTTCATCGGCAATTTTTTTAATTAATGGTATAACACCTAAATATCAAAAAAAATATATTCCTTACGAGTTTTATCATACTTATAGAGATGATTATGGGAGAAACATATTAGATGGTTTTGATCCATCAGCAGATTTAGATCTATTAGTTAATTACAATACAATGTTTATTTACGATACTATTGATGCTATTGATAATTATTCGTTTGATAAATCACGTAATGATCCACTGCATTATATACCGGATGATATTAAGTATCTTGATTTTAGTTATGCAACTATAAAAGGTTACATAATTGGCGATGGTTCATTTAATGAATGTAATAATTTTGATGAGGTAACATTTGCTAGAGTGATATCAATTGGGAATAGTGCTTTTAATAATTGCTCGTCAATTAAAAAAACTGTATATTTTGATAATACATTAACTAATATTGGAGCGTATGCTTTTAATAATTGTTTTAGCATGGTTGGTGATCTACGTTTAAATAACACAATTAATAATATTGGTCACCATGCGTTTGCTAATTGTAAGAAAATAAATGGAACATTATTAATCCCATCATCGATAATCGAAATAAATGATAGTGTATTCGAAAATTGTTTTAACATACAGCAAGTTTCTTTTCAAGGACCATCTAATATAGAATCATTTTTAGCAAATTCATTTAGTAATTGTTATTCATTGCAATCTGTTGATTTTTCTTCATTAACTATGTTGGAAACAATTGGAGATAGCGCATTTGCTAATTGTAGTAATTTACGTTCGGTAAATTTTAATGGTTTAAAAAAAATCACATTGCTTGATAGAAAATCATTTTATAATTGCGAAAAATTATCAATTGTTAATTTATATAATAATGATAATTTATCTACGATTGGAGATAGCGCATTTGCTAATTGTAATAATTTAACGTCATTTGATTTTTTAAATACTAATATTAGCTATATTAAAGATAGCGCATTTGCTAATTGTAGTAATTTATTTCGTAATAATTACAGCTCGTTTTTTAATGATATGATTGTAGAATTTGGTTCTAATTCGTTTGAAAATGTTTTCTTTTTAATATCATTAACATTTTATGGGATGATACCACCTATTAGAGGTGCTAATTGCTTTGGATGAAATGATATAAATAGCCATGTTATTAAAGTAAATGCTAATAATGTTGATGCTTACATTCAAGCGTGACCAGATTATGCATCAATTATTCAAGCACTTTAATTAATAATTCTTCTAAAATTTGATTAGATATTACCGGATTAGCTTGACCATTAGTAATTTTCATTAATTGCCCAATAATAATTTTTTTAATTTTTTCATAATTATTTTTATTTTTAATTATTAATTCTTTATTATTATTGATTATTTCTTGCAATTCTTTTGTAATAATATTTTTATCCGTTATTTGTTTGAAATTTAATTCTATTATTAATTCTTTGGCATTTTTATCACTTTTAATTATTTCTTGTAATAAAACCTTTCCTTGTTTATTATTAATTTCTTGTGATTTTATTAATAAAATCAAATCAATTATATTATTTAGTTTTATTTCATTTAATTCATATATTTTTATTTCTTTTAATACGCCTGTTAATTCAACTAATATTCATGATGCACATAAATTAAAATCATTAATTTTTTTATTTGCATATTGAAATACTTTATAGATTTTATAATCATTTAATAATAAATTAACCATTTCCTTATTTAAACCGTTTTCTTCTAAATATATTGCAATATTGCATGGTAATGATTTTTTATCTAATTTAATATTATCTACAATATTAGAAATATCAATAGGTAATATATTTGGTTCTGCACAATATTTATAATCAATACTATTTTTTTTATTACGCATAAAAATAGTTTGTCTTTTTTTCTCATCTCATTTCCTTGTCTCTTGATCTACGTGAGAACCAGAGTTAATTAATTTAACTTGTCTTTCGAATTCATAATTTATTGCATCACGCACATTTGAAAAAGAGTTTAAATTTTTAATTTCAACCCTTATACCTTTTTCTAAATTATTTTTTGATACTGAAATATTTACATCAACCCTTAGAGACGAATTTTCCATTTCACCATCAGAAATTTCTAAAAATGTTAATATTTGTTTGATTTTTTGCAAATATTCAATAACCTCATCTGATGAATGCATTTCTGGTTCACTAACAATTTCTATAAGTGGTATACCAGAACGATTGTAATCAAGAATTATTTTTTCATTATCGATTATTTGTTTAGCAGTATCTTCTTCTAAATGAAAACGATTTATTCCAATTGATTTATTTGAAATTTTTATTTTCCCTTCAATAGCAAATGGGAAAAAATTTTGAGTTATTTGATAGCCCTTTGGTAAATCTTGATAATAGTAATTTTTTCTATCAAAACGAAGATTTTTATTTATTTTCATTTCTAAAGCATTTGCAAAAATAATTGCTTTTTTTATTACTTCTTCATTAATCGAAGGAAGTACACCTGGCATTCCTAGATCATATTCATTTACAAATTTATTAATATTTTCTATTGTTGTATCGTTGCAAATACTTGTATTAGAAAACATTTTAGTTTTTGTATTAACTTGTGTATGGATTTCTATTCCAACTGTAAGGAAAAAATTATTCATGGTTACTAAAAATATCTTCCATATTTAATGCGATATTAAATAATTTTTGATCCTCAAATTGTTTGCAAGTTATATTTACCCCAAAATGTAAATTATTAATTTTTTTATATGGTATAGTTATTGAAGGCAATCCGGCAAAATTTGCTAGCATTAATAAATCGTCTGCTATTGTTGGCTGTTCTTTTTTCGATATAACATCATCTATTAATGGTGCTAAACTACTAGCAGCTGGTAAATACAAACAATCTATCTTTTTAAATATTTCATTAATTTCCCTTAGTAAAAGTGTTCTAATTTTTTTTGTATTTTCTCATAATAATTCAAAATTCTCTGAATTTGTAACATATCCACCGATAATTAATCTTCTTTTTACTTGTTTTCCAAAATAGGCACTACGATTTTTTTTTAATATGTCAACATAATTATTTCCATTAAAATTATCATTATTATTAATTTGAAAACCTGTATCACATGCTCTATTACTAGTTGCTTCAGCATTAGCGTTTATAGTGTACATTGGTCCAAGAGCATTTCATAAGTTTTCATCAAAGTCTATCTCAACAATATTATTAGTTTTTTTTAATTCTTCTATAGAATTTTCATACGCAAGAGCAACATCTTTTTTCATAAATTTTTTAATATTTTTAATTATGCCTATATTTATGTTTTTTATTGGAGAGATATTTTTATAAAAAGTATTTGTTCAATATTTTTGGCTTGTATAATCTTTTTCATCATATTTCACAATTTCATCAGCAACAATGGCACAATCTGTAACTGTTTTAGCAAATATTCCTACATGATCATGCGATGTAGCATAAGAAAAAACTCCATATCTAGAAATTGCACCGTATGTTGGTTTATAACCACATACACCAGCAAATGATGCTGGTCTTCGTATAGAATCGCCAGTATCAGTGGCAATTGAAAAAGGAACAATGCCAATTGCTACATGATTTGCGCTACCTGAAGAAGAACCACCTATTATTCTATTTTTATCCATAAAATTTTTAACATGCCCAAAACCAGATTCTAGTCCGGTACCACCCATACCAAATTCATCACAATTTGATTTGCTAACAAGTATTGCTTTTGCATCAATTAAATTATTGTATACTGTTGCATTGTAAGATGGGATGTAATTTTTGTACATCAATGAGCCAGCGGTTGTTTTAATATTTTTAGTTGTAATTAAATCTTTTAAAGAATATGGTATTCCAAATAATAAATTATTTTTTTCTTTTTCGGTTATTGAAAAATCTTTCTTTGAAAGATTTTCAAAAACATTATTATAAATATTTGTTATAGTAGAATTTGTTCATTCGAATTCTTTTTCTAATTCAAATGATTTTTTAATAATATCAATTACTTTTATTTCTCCATTAATTAATTTATTATGTAATTCAATAATTTGTGATTTATTTTTCATAATTTTTTATTTTTTTAATTTATTTCTCTTCTGTTTCTTGATCTATACGAAGTTTATGATGATTTAATTTAATAGGGAAATCTGTTGGTTCAACATTTTTTAAATTAAATTTATTTAATAAATTAAAAGATGAAATAATTATTGGTAATTCTAAATCTAAATGTTTTAACTGTTCATTATCAATTTCGAAAAGTAAATCATTAGCAATTTCTTTTATTTTTGATTTATCTATTTTATTACTCATATTTTAATTTAACTTTTAAAGATTCGCTACTATTTACGGTGTAATCGTATTTCATTGATGGGGCAACAATTTTATATATTGGATAAATTATCATTATGTTAACCGGTATAGCAATCGTATACATTAATGTTCTCATCGCTAATCAATATGGGTATGTCAAATTACCTCCTAATTTAAAATCGTAAATTGGCATTATTATAATTTCTACAATCATTTCTACAGAAATACATAAACTTATTACCGGAATAAATGCTGATAAATATGTCTCTTTTTTTTCGCTAATCATAGCTTTATAAACATTTATTTCTCCTAATAATTTGATTTGTTTTTGTTTATTATTTTTTATTCAATTAAAATGTTGATTTGATACTAAATTTTTATCATAACTATTCATCATTTTTTTCTTAAAAGAAATATATGTTAGTCTATATAAAATAAAAAATTTAGCATTAAGTAATAGCATATGTATGTAATCATGTTGATTTATCGATAACAACAAAATTGTTATTAAAAAAAATAAAAAAAATACGCTTGTTACTATCGCAATTATTCAACTTTTTTGCAATACAATATTAAGATTTAATATTGTAATATTAAATTCAGTTAATGGTTGGTAAAAAATAAAAAAATCAGTTAAAATTGTGCAACATAAAGTGAAAGCGATACAATAAAACCATAATTTAACAATATTTTTTTTTGAATTGTTAATAAAAACTCTAATAAAACCAGATAATGCACCAAATAACATAGCAGCAATAAAATAACCATAGTGGAACATCCCTGCTGTCAATGCTACACTAAGAATATCAGTTGCTGCACCAATAAAAATTCCGATTATTGGTCCGAACAATAATCCGCCAATTTTTATCAAAATACCTTCTATCGTAGAACGTCAACCAGGATATGCACGGAATAATATACCAGCTAATCCAGCTGTAATCGTTGTTAATAAAATGATTATTGCAATTGCAATTGCAATAATCATTGCAACATTTGTAATTCCGTTCACATTTAATTTTGGGAATATATAAAATCTTTTTTTACTTCAAAAACGGTAATATAGTTTTTTTATTATTGAAAAAAAAATTATTATTCCTATAAAAAATAAAAATAATTCTAATGTTTGTATATCATCAAATAAAAAATCTTTTCCTGATAATGCTGTATTTATATTAACCATATGATTTATCTATATCAATTATAAAGTATTATGTTAATTGGAATTATTTAATTATTTGGAAAAATAATGGTTATAGTAAAATAATATTAGTTAGTATATTACATGTTGTACGTATCATTTTTTAACACTCTAATTCTCAAAAAAGATAAAAAAATTTGTTATACGTTAAAAAAAATGTTAGATTTAATATCGAAAAAAACGTTTAATATTAAAGAAAATTTTTTCTTTGATACGAAATTTGTAAATGATACAGAAATCAAAAAAATTAATAATACTTATTGCAAAAAAAATAAAACAACTGATGTTTTAACGTTTGCATTATATGATGCGAAAAAAAGTATTAAAACTAAATTGATAGGAGAAATATTCATTAATATTGATGCTGCTAAGCGAGATTTCAAGAAAAATAGTATCACATACTATGATGAAATTAAAATGTTGTTTGTTCATGGTGTTCTACATTTATTAGGTTATGAACACAAAACGACTAGTGAATGGAATAAGATGATTTCATTGCAAAAAAAAATACTTGGTTATTTTAAAGAAAATGAGTAAAAATATAACAATTGCAATGATTGGTAAACCTAACGTAGGGAAATCAACTCTTTTTAATGCTATCATTGGCAAAGAGATTGCGTTTTCTTCATCAAAACCAAATACCACTAGGAGAATCAATGAATACGTTGTTAAATTAGGCGATTGCAATTTAAAATTAATTGATACTCCAGGAATACACGAACCTAAAAACGAATTTGATATCATTATGAATTCTAGAGCAAAATCGGTTATCAAGACTGCTAATTATATCTTTTTTTTAGTGGATGGAAGCCGTACAATAGATGATGAAGATATAAGAACTGTTACTATTCTAAAAAAATTTGGTGTTGAAAAAAATGTTTTTTTATTATTTACTAAAAACGATATTTCAGATAAAAAAATAATCGAAAATAATAAATCAAAAATATTTAAGTATATTTCTCCAAAATTTGTAAATACAATATCATCTAACAATAAAAGTTCGATAAATAGTATGCTGCAATTTTTAACCGAAGATGTTAGTAATAACAATATTGGTAATGATGAGAATTTTATTATTGATGTAAATACCGAAAATGATAACTATTATATTTCAGAAGCAATTAGGAAATATATTGTGCTTAATACTTCACAAGAAATACCGTACTCTACGGCAGTTGTTGTAGAGGATAAGAAATATTTCCCTGATAACAAACTTTTTCTAATCAATGCTACGATTTTCGTTGATAAAGAATCGCAAAAATCAATACTAATCGGTTCAAAAGGAACAATGATTGAAAAAGTACGTGTGTTCGCGACATCTGAACTTAAAAAAATTTTTGATTGTAAAATTGAGTTACACATTTACATAAAATTAAAAAAAGATTGACGTAATAATAAGCAATTTTCAAAGACAATATACTAGTATATTTACATTGCAAAATATTTTTTTTATTTTTTTGTGTTATAATTGTGATATACGAACAAAATTATGTCTTATAAAAAACCAATACAAATATCTATTACAGGTGGAGCAAAATCTGGAAAAACAACAATTATGAAATCGGTTGCTAAATATTTAGGTATTTACGCATTATCTACTGGTGATTTATTTAGATGTTGCACATATATATGAATAAATAGTAAACTTCCAGAATATGATGTTGAAGGACGTTTGAATGAGGTTAGAAAATCGTATATACATTTTGGAAAGAATTACAACTATTTTTATCGTAGAAAAAAAATAACTGAAAAAATTGATACATTTGAAATGTCATCAGTTACTTGTCAATTAGCACAAAACCCAGAATTTAGAAAAATAGTTAAAGATAAAATTGCAAAAATTATTCGTAAACATAAACAAATAATTGTTGAAGGTCGTGATACAGGTACAAAGATTATTCCTAACGCACAACTAAAGATATATTTGGAACATGATTATGATTCGCGAATTCGAAATGTTAAAAACGCTGAAGATAAAGATTTATTGTTACGTTTATTAAAATGAAGAGATGATATGGATTCTAAACGTAAAGTTGATCCGTTTGTAATGCCAGAAGGTGCTAGCGTTTTTAATAATAGTTACTTATCAAAAAAACTTGCTTCACAATTGTTAATGCAAAATATCATTATCCCAAAGTTAAATGAACTAAATGTTAGTACTAGCAAATATAAATGCGATGAAGATGAAAAAAAAGATGCGAGTAGTTCATCGAAAGTTATTTCACAAAAAAAAGTAAATGTAAAAAAAAAAATAACTAATATTAAAAATAATTCGCAACAACCAGTTGTTATTGGAAAAAATATTGTTAAAAATAGTAATGTTTATTTAAAGAAAGAAGCAAAAGATGATAGCAATAGTAGCACATTGGTGAAAGTTGTTCTTCCAACTTCATTAAAAGATAATAAATAAAAGATTAATCTTTATTATTAATAAAATTAAACAAGTAGTTATTTCTTGATAATTTGTTGTTGTGTATTATTTGAAAGATAATTAATATTGTTCAAAAAATAGTTATACCATCTGAAAATAGCGTTGGGATGAAATTTTCAATTCCAATTATTATTAATGATTGTAAATCGAGAGTTGTTCAACAAACCATCGCAGATAATAGCGATAATTTCGAGTATAGCGAAATAGATTTTACATGTTCAGTTTTTATTATTCTATTAGAAAGGATTAAAGGATTAGAAATGGAAATCAAACTTGAAATAATACTACATATGTACAACCATAGTAAACTATTTTGATTAAAATTTTCTATTTTAATAAATAAATATATTGATACGAAACTAATTGTTATTGCGAATAATAAAGTGATTGAAAAAATTTTTTTTCATTTGATTTTTATTTCTTTTTTTATTTCTTTTTTTTGGATTATATTTTTTATTTTTATTTTTATAACCATTATTGCGATACAAAAACCAATAACTGATCCGATAATATCTGGTATTCAACGTAACAAACAAATTGTTAAAATCGTAGCATCGTATTTACGATAAAAATTATATAGCATAATGAATAATCCTAGTCCACCATTAAATACTTTTATTAGCAAGTAAGATGTCGGGTATGATTTTGTATTTTTTGTTCGAAATATTTTATAAAAATAAGGAATAGAATTACATAGCGATAACGGCAAAGACATTAACGATGTTTCTACATAACTTCAATCGTTTTCTAAAAATCAAATTGGATTAACGCAAATATGCACTATAAGAATTGCAGTAAGAAAAAAAGGTATTAATTTAATATTTTTTTTAATCATTATTTAATATTTTATTTTGCAATATAAATTTTTGATTTTTTATTTGTTCGATATCGTTCATTATAGCAATTTTATCTTGGTAATTGTTATTAACTTTTTCATTTTTTTCTTCTAATTTTATTAATTCTATACATTTTTTATTTAATTCAATATCATAGTTTTTTATTATGAAATCATTTATATTTTTTTCTAAGTTAAAATTTTTATAATATTTATTGAAATATTCATCATTAATAATATTAATTAATAATTTTTCAATAATTTTATAATTAATATTTTTATCCTGTTTTGAAATCTTTAATAAATTTTCAATATTAATTTCTTCGTGTCTGGCATGTACTATACTAATTAATTTTAAAATAAAATAATATTCTTCAAGATCGCTATTTATTAATGAGAAAAAAATTTTTTTTTGTACTTTATCAATATTTTTCGGTTCCATGTAACAAAAAAATATTATTCCACTTAGTATTTTTTTAATATTATCGTAATTTATATTATTAATTTTAGTATATTCATTCTTTTTTTTAAGAATTATTCTTTTTTGGATTGTATTTTTATTTTCTTTATTTTCTTTTTGAGAAAAATCATCAATAAAATCATTTTTTTTACTTGTTTTGTAAAATTTATTAGATAAAATCTCATATTTTGAGAGCAAATCGTAATAATCAATATCGCTACATTTTTCTATTAATTTTAATTGTGTTGTTTTTAAAGAAATATCACCAAATTCGACCATAAAATTAATTATGTAATTTATTATTATTTGTTTTTCATCTAGATGTTTTTTATTTAAAAATTTAAATTTTATTAATCAACTTATAAAATCTATTCTTTTATCAAAAATATCAATTAAATATTCTTTTCCAAATTTGTTCATTAATTCGTCAACATCTTTTATTTTTTTATCATAATCGCCAATTACATAAACATTTAAACCTTTTTCCATTAATCTTATTCCGTTATTTATGGTAGCTTCATTGCCGGCGTTATCATTATCGAAAGATAATATTATAGTTTTAATATTTTTTAACGATTGGATAGCACTAATATGATTATCACTTAAAGTTGTTCCCATTAGTGCTACGCAATTTTTTATATCCGCACGGTAAAAAGCTATTGTATCCATAAAACCCTCACACAATATTATTTTTTCAATTTCTAGGTTTCTTATTCTAAAAAAATTAAAAAGAATTTCTGATTTATGGAATATTTTTGTGGTGCATGTATTTAAGTATTTTGGTTCAATTTTATTATTTATTGTTCTTCCGCTAAAACCAGCTAATAAACCGTTATTATCATAAATAGGAAATGTTATTCTATCTATTAAAAAATCTGTTGTATTACCTTTTTCGTTAATCGTTATAACGTTTGCATCTACTAGTTCTTGTTCGTTGAAAATAGAATTCTTATCATATTCATCACCGAACATATTTTCGTTATTAGTAGCCATTTTATATATTAAAGTTGAATCTTTTGGTGCATATCCAATTTCAAATATTTTTATAATATCATCGTTTATTCCTCTATTCTTTAAATATTCTAAATATATTTTATTTTCTGGATTAAAAATAAACCCGTTATATCATTCGTTAATAATTTTATTTACTTCGTATAATCGTTTTGTTTTTAGATCAAAAAAATTATTTTTAGTTGTTATTTTTTTTATATCGTAATTAATTATTTTTGCAACGTATTCCAAAGCATCGAAGAAATTAGTTGATTTAAATTTTTGTACAAAATCAATAACATTTCCTTTTGTTCCACAAACAAAACATTTAAAAATTTTTTTTTGTGGTGAAACTACAAGCGATGGATTGTTATCGCTATGAAAAGGGCACAAACCAAAATAATTACTTCCTTTTTTTTGCAATTTAATAAAATTTCCAATTATAGAAACAATATCAGCTTTTTGTATTATTTCTTTAATTTCATTATAATTAATAATTTCATTATTATTCATATGTTTAATATACATTTAATTATAATTTAATAAATATAGTTGTGTAACATATGAAACCGAAAAAAAAATGGATATTGTCGGATACAAATTCCATTCTTAGAGCAAAAACATCTGAAGTAACGTTTCCGTTATCGGAAAAAGAATTAGAATATATTGAAAAAATGGTATGCTATGTTGATGCTTCATATTTTAAAACAGTAAATAATATCAAACCAGGGATTGCTATTGCCGCTAATCAAATTGGATTAAAAAAAAATATTATTTATATTCATTTCGATGAGAAAGATGTTGAACACAAATATTTATTAGCTAATCCAATTATTGTTAGTGAGTCACCAACTTATTCGTATTTACCGCATGGTGAAGGTTGCCTTAGTGTAGAGGAAAACCACGCTGGTATTGTAAAGAGAAAATACAAAATTGTTGTAAAAGCAAAAGATTTATTGCATAATAATAATGATTTGACAATTGAAGCAACTGGTATGCTTTCAATATGCTTACAACATGAAATCGATCATTTATTTGGTATATTGTATTACGATCGTATAAATAAAGAAAATCCATTTATGGTTGATGAAAAGTGAATACCAGTTGGTTCAAATGTTTAAAAAGAAAACAATATGAGTGATGATTTAAATAAAAAATTAACTAAAATAATACCTCTAGGTGGTATCGAAGAAATCGGAAAAAATATGACTATTATTGAACATGATGATGAAATATTCATCGTTGATTGTGGGATAAAGTTCGCTGATGAGAATGTATTATTTGGTGTCAATGCAATAATTTGTCCATTTGATTACCTTATCGCTAACGAACATAAAATTGTTGGTCTTTTTGTTACGCACGCTCATGAAGATCATATTGGTGGAATACCATATTTATTAAAATCTATAAATATACCGAAAATATATGGATTTAAATTAACAACATTAATAATTGCAAAAA
This sequence comes from Mycoplasmataceae bacterium, assembly GCA_031279765.1. GTDB lineage: Bacteria > Bacillota_I > Bacilli_A > Mycoplasmatales > Mycoplasmoidaceae > Malacoplasma_A. Next base: position 1,739 of record JAITHU010000047.1, on the reverse strand, counting down.
AATTACGTGAACATAAGGATTTAAAAACATATGAATTTGAAGTTATTGATGATAATTCTGAAATTAAAACTAAACATTTTAAAATAAATTTTTATCGAGTTTGTCACTCTATTCCCGATTGCTTCGGTTTATTTATCGAAACTCCAAACGGTAAAGTTGTACATACAGGAGATTTCCGTTTTGATTTACTAGCACAAGGTGATGAAACTGATATTTTAAAAATTGCAGAAATCGGTAGAAAAGATATTGATTTATTGTTGTGTGAAACAACAAATTCAGAAACACGCGGTTTTAGTTCTAGTGAAAAAAATGTAGTTGATGAATTGAGAAGAATAATATCAAAAGCGAAAGGAAGAGTTTTTTTAACAACATTCGCTTCGCAACTTAGTCGTATTGAAGAAGTAATCGAGATCGCTATTAGCAATAATAGAAAAATAGCATTATGTGGACGCTCTTTAGAAACAAATATTGAAATGGCGATAAAAGCTAATTATTTAAATATTAGTAAGAATTCATTTATTGAACCTAGGGAAGTAAAAAACGAAAAACCAAATGAAGTAATTATATTATTAACCGGTTCGCAAGGAGAGGAAATGGCTGCGTTGAGCCAAATAGCAGTAGGGAAGCATCCGTGAATAGCAATTCAACAAGATGATATGGTGATTTTTTCTTCCAGCCCTATTCCTGGAAATTTTTTGAATGTTGAAAATTTAATGAATAAATTGTACAAATCTGGAGCAGAAGTAATTGTAAATACACAAAAACAAAAAATTCATGCTTCTGGCCACGCAACAGAAACAGAACAACAATTATTAATTAAATTAATTAACCCGCATTATATCATCCCAATTCATGGTGAATATACAATGTTAAAAAATTTAAGGAAAAATTGCTTGGGTATTGGTTTAACTTCTGATGATTTTATACAGATTTCTAACGGTCAAATAGTTGAATTAGATAATGGAAAAGTCAAGGCAACAGATGATTTCGTTGATATGTACGATGTTTTTGTAGATGGTAATACAATCAATCAAGATTCTACTAATTTATTAAAATATCGTCAAATACTATCTCAAGATGGAATTTTAAACGCAACTGTTTTGATCGATAGAAGAAGTAAAAAGATAATTGATTTACCGATCATTTCAATTAGAGGCTCGTTTTACGCTAAATCAACCCCTCCTTTGGTTGCAAAAATAGTTTATTCTATTAAAAAAAATATTGAGGAAGCAATGCAAAAAATTAGTCGTCCGATTGAAAATAATGAAATTAAAGGTATCGTAGAAAAAACAACAGACTTTTTTATTTGAAAAAATAAGAAAAAGAGACCGCTAGTTAGAACGGCTATATTTGATATTTAATTTATTTTTGTTCTTCTTTATTTGCTTTCTCTAAATCTAATTTTATTTTAAATGTTGCTAATATTTTTTTAATTATTTGCTCTTCAACAATTGAATTTTTAACCTTTTCAAATTCTTCTTTATTATTTAAAATATTTCGAATCGGTTCATTGGTTTTTTCGTAATACTCTTCTAACGACTTTTTTACTGTATCGTCGGTAACTACTACTTCTCATTTATTTTTTAAAAATTTAAATATTAAATTTTTTTTGATAAATTTTTCTGCAGCATCATTTATTTTTTCTTCCTCTACATCGGTGTTATTAAAAATAGCAACTTTTAATAATTCTTTCATTTGTTTTTTCTCTTCTTCGTCTAAAACAAATTTAAAACACTTTT
>JAITHU010000036.1 GCA_031279765.1 Mycoplasmataceae bacterium | reverse complement strand
TATCTCGCTTGTTATTTCTGTTCCGTTATTATCGGTCATATATTAAATATTATATATTAACGTTTAATATATTCTCGTTCTACAAAATATTAACAATTTTTAATAATATTAATTACCTTTTCAATTATTTTTAAATCATTTTCCATAGAAGTTATTAAACAAATTTTTCCACTAATGTGAAAAACATCTTTTATACCTAGAGTTTTTAAATTTAAAAACTCTTTTGGATATTTATATTTTCAAAATTTTGATATTTTATTATTCTCGTTATCGATAACTATGCAATTAGAAAATTTTGTATAACAATCGTAATATGTGATGTATGCATCATGTTTATCTTCACCAGAACCAACTTCAATCTTTTCTACTCTTATCGTATAAGAAATAGCTTTAATAATAAAATTTTTTTTATTTTCGTACACCTTAATTAAACTTTTAATATCAGAATTTGCAAATAAATAACCATTTTCACAATTATTTAAATGTATTTCAATTTCTCTAGGATCCAAATCATCACTACCGATATTTTCATTTTTTTGTAAAAAAGGTGAATGATATAAAGAAATTGCATCAAAGATCTCTAGAAATTTTTTTATTTTTATACATCCATCAATATAATTAAAAATTATTTTTTTTTCGTACTCATCTCTGATAAATGGAGTAATAATACTGTGAAATATTTTAAAATTATCGTTTTGTTTAAAAAATAATAGATTAGTATTTTTATCCATAGAAATTTTAATTGAATTAAATTTGTCATCGTTATACAATTTAACAAAATTTTCTTGTGTTAAAACGGTAAAAAAAATTCTAAATTTTTGTTCATCATTTCGAAAAAAATTAAAATATTTATCGAATTTTTTATTTTCCATTGGAATTTTTTTCTTTGCAAATAAAAAATTTTTTTTTAACATATAAAATTCCAATCCTCTTGGTTCATTAACAGAAATATACATTTTTAAATTTCTTTCAATTCGTGGTACTTCTGTAGTGGTAAACTTAACTTTTTCTAACGGCGAACTTTTTACTAAATATTTTGATGCAAGATGATCGCTTGATTCTTCTATTAGTAAAACTCTATAGCCTTTATATACAAAATTAAACGCATTTGCACACGAAACATCAACGTCATTTTTTATTTTTAACAATTCTAACAATTTAGTGTTTAAACCAAAATCAACTTTAATTTCGTTATCAAAATAATTAATATCATCAAATATTTTTTCTGTAATTTCGTTTAATTCTAAATTTTCAAATACAGAAACTGATAATTGAAGAATTTCTTGCTCAACTTTTATTTTTTCTATCATCAATCCTTTTTTTTCTTTTTTTTGTTTACTTTTTTTTACGTAAAAAGAAATGGTGAAAAAAATAGTAAAAACAAGAATTGTAAAAAGAAATATAAAAAAAATATTTTTTTTAATTTTTTTATTTATTAAAATAATTTTATTTTTTGTTTCAATTAATTGACTATTAAGAATATTAATTTTTTTATGTTCTTTTAACTTTTCATATTTAGAATCTAAATATTTTTTTACAATATCGGTTATTTTTTTTTTTATATCGTCATTCATTTTATTAAAATTATACGTAACATATAATTTTCATATGAGTAATGTAAACAAAAAAAAAATTGTTTTAGGAATGTCTGGCGGAGTCGATTCTTCTGTTAGTGCATATTTACTTAAAAAACAAGGATATGAAGTAATAGGTTTGTTTATGCAAAATTGAGACACCATATTGAATAACGATATAAATGGTCATTTAAAAGGCGAAAAAAAACAATGTAACGTGCAAAAGGATTTTTCAGATGCAAAAAAAGTTGCTGATAAATTAAAAATAAAATTATACCGAATCGAATTTATTAAAAAATATTGAGAAAATGTATTCAAATACTTACTAAATGAATACAAAAACGGAAGAACACCCAATCCGGATATATTGTGTAATAAATATATTAAGTTTTCAGAATTCGCAAAATACGCAAAAAAAAAATTCAAATGTGATTTGTTCGCTATGGGACACTACGCAAATATTAAAACAATCAACGGAATAAAATATTTAGCAAAATCTAAATCACAAGAAAACGACCAAACATATTTCCTGTGTTGATTAACACAAGAACAAATAAACAATGTTGTTTTTCCTATTGGAATGCTAACAAAAACAAAAGTACGAGAAATAGCAAAAAAACAGAATATTCCAACTTGAAATCGCGATAATTCTACAGGTGTATGTTTCATAGGTGAAAGAAAATTCAAAGAATTTTTAAATAACTACATTCCATACAAAAATGGTGACATATATGATATAGTTACAAATAAAAAAATTGGCAAACATCAAGGAATGATGTTTTTCACTATCGGTCAAAATAAAGGAATTGGTTTGGGTGGACAACATGAAAAATACTTTGTGTGCAAAAAAAATATTAAGAAGAATATTTTATATGTATGTAACGAAAAAAACAAAGAAAAATATTTATCATCTACAAAATGTATTGTAAAAAAAATTAATTGAATCAATAAAAAAAAACCTAAAACAAATAAAATTGATATACGATTTAGACATCGTCAACAACTAGTTCCTGGAAAAATTATTACAAACAAAAAACAAACAATTCTAATCTATAAAAAAACATTATCCGTAACACCTGGACAGTTTGCTGTTTTCTACAAAAAGGATATTTGCCTTGGAGGAGGAATAGTACAATCAATTATTGGCTAATTTTTACTTCGTTAATGTATAATTAAAATATTAACAAATGAGTAAAAAAGATTATATAACTGGTAAGGGACCATCATTCGGAAATACACGTTCACACGCAAAAAACCATTCTCGACGCAGATGAAATTTAAATTTACAAAAAGTTTGTATCAAAGATAAAAAAGGTAACAAAAAACGCGTTAAAGTTTCCGCTAAAACATTAAAAACACTAAAAAAACAAAATAAATTGTCGTAAAATATGGGTAGAAAGTTTCCAACAAAAGCTAAAAAAATAGCACGTATTGAAAAACATCCTCAAGAATTGAAGGAAAATTACAAAGCTATTATCGAACAATTAAATTTCAAACCGTCTTCTGAAATAAGAAAAATATATGAAGCAGGTCAAGATTCATCGGGAAATAAATTTGATACACATACTAAACGCACGTTAGCAAGTATGATTAGACGTAGAGAACGTGTTGAAAACGCTTCAAAAGTACCTTATTTTAAAAATATTCTAACATCACTAAATGTTATTGTAAACCCAGAAGATAACTCGCGTAGTTACACATGAAATGGAAAAAAAAGCGAATATATAGAAATGTGTCGTGCCATTGAAAGTCAATATAATTTACCAAAAGGTAAGGGATCTCCTATTCTTTACGCTGCTATTGAAGCATATTTAATCGGTTGATGCAAACGTCAATAATTTTTTATATTGGTCGTGTTTGATAATGAAAAACTAAACCAATGCAATTAGATTGCATATTTGAATTAATTGCATAAACAGTAAGTGTTATAGCATCGTCAGTGCTTTCAACAAAATCGTTAGTAAGATATAAATTTAATTTATCAACACTTAACGAACTGTCTATTCCATCTATTAAACCTTCTATTTTTCAATCAATATTCATAATATTTGATGCATCACATTTAATAGTTAATTGTTCACCTATGTAACAATCTTTTTCTTTTGATTGTTCGAAATAAGAATCAATCTTTGGAATGAAATTAAATTTATTTATTGATAAAATAAATATCGCTAGCATGCTAGAAAAAAATAAAACAATACTAGTAATAATAGCAATATTTATTTTATATTTTAAAATTTTTAATGGTTGTTTTTTATTAATAAAATTAGTATCATGTATTGTGCTTCCATCGGAAGAAAATTTTATGTATTCGCCATTTTCAGAATGTACAATGATAGCGATATTTTTTTCATCACCATAATAAAAAATGGAATTATTTTCCTCGATTTCATTAACTATTTCATTAATATTTCAAATCCTCTCGTTTTCATCTTCGCAATAATTAACATCGAATTTAATTATTTTAATTTTTTTTCCCATATAAAATACTATTATCATCATTATATTACTCTCAAAACAATAAAATAATTTAATGCAAAAAAGTTTTTTAATAAAAAAATGCATATTTATATTTGAAGGAGTAATAAGCAATAATGAAAAAAATAATAAATTTATTAATTTTAATAATACCAATAAACATGCTAATATTTTTGGTACTAATGTTTAATACAAATCAATATAATGAAATAACTGATTCACGAATAAAAAATAGTAGTGTTTTTGATGACAAAAAACTTTCTTACCAATCGCAAGCGATGCAAATAACATACAAGGATAATGCAGATATTGATACTTCTTTTGATGATGTTTATAAAAAAACAATTGATTTTAATACAAAAATAAAAAAAGTTTTTTTAAGCAATGCAAACGCAAGTGTAAAAAGTAATTTTTTTATCAAAGAACTAACCCAAGAAACAAATTACGATATCGTGGATAATTATGGTTCATACTCAAATCACGATGGTGACTACGATCTATGTAAACGTACACAAAATTGAACAAACATGTTATGCGATAATTTATCACTAGCTATTTCTAACGATAAAACTATAAACACATGAGGTTGACACAAAGGAGATTATTTTTTAAACAACACGATGGTTTGAAAGAAAAATACAAACCAAGATGGAATTATAGCACCAACAATGTTCGAAAAAAATGGTGAAAAAGGTTATATCTTTAAAGATGGAGAACAAATAATTTTTAACATGGGCAGTGATAGAAATTTCAATAATACAAGTTACGATGTATATGGGTTGCCTTTTACATTTTTAAAAGAATCAAGTGGAAGTATTCTTATTTGAAATTGAGTAGATAGGTATCTTTACACTTTGAATAACGATAACAATATGCATAATGAAAAATTAATAAATATCAAAAGCCGCATCGAAGGTTGAAACGACTTTTTTGAAAGAAAAATAGAAACTAGTACGTATTCCTTAAATAATTTATTATCTATTGATAATAGTTCTTGCAAGGGAAATGAAAAATATATAGAATTCGGTATAAATAACAATTTGAGTAAAATGGTACATGATTTAAATGAATGGTACAATTTCAAGAAAACATTGAATAAAGAAAATACACTAGATAGTTTGTTAATTGATATGTTGGAAAAATATTATTATCCTAATATGTTATTAGATAAAGAAACGCTTTCTATAATACAAGAAATTTACGATAAAATTCCTATTAAAACCGGCGCTGGCTGTCTTTTATATTACGCAGGTTTAGCAATTACAATTAAAGATTATTTAAAAACTATTGAAGACGAAATGCACAAAAAATATTGTGAACAAACAGAAATTTATCAAATTGGTTTAAATATCCTCGATACATTTAATTTTATTTTAGAAAACTCTAATATAAATATTGAATGTGAAATAAGTGATCCTAAAAATCCGCACAAAACGATCAATAAAATAATTAATTTTAAAAATAATAAGAAATTATTTTTAAATCCTAACGAAAATAATGAATATAAATTTAAAATAAAAAATATTGTTTCGGAAGAAATAAATAATGATGATTATTATATTCAAGGTTCATCAACAAAAAATATAAAATTAAATATAAAAAATATTATTGAAACAGATGACGGTTTCATAAAATTGGTAAATTCAAAAATAGAACACATAAATTATAAAGACCCTAGTTATGAATATAATAATTATTTATCTTTTTACACTGATGAAGAAATAGTAGATGATAATGTTATTTTGTTTGATGAAAAATATGAAGTATATAAATACAATGACGTAGATCATGATAACATAAAAGTAATACGCGATGAAATTAACGCTAATGCAATAATTAGAATAAATTTAAATGGCACAATTTTTGATAAAATAGTTGACGGTTTTAAAAAACCAAATAAAACAATCGAGGATATTGATTGCCAAATAATTAGAAAACAAATAAATCCATGCGATATTAATAATTCATTAATTAATGAATGTTTAGTAGAAAATGGATATGATAATATGCTTACAAGTGTTTTGGTATATAGTATAGAAAATATCGATTGCATTTCAGGAGAAGCAAAAATAAAAGTAATTAATGATGAAAATGATATTTATACTAACCAAATATTTAAAATAAAAAATATGCTACCATATTTTATTTCAAAAAAAGAAGATATGCCAAATAATATTTTAAATTTAAAACCGTCAAGTATAACAACCAATATATTTAAAAATGAATTCTTAAATATTTCGGATGATTTTGCAAATAAAAATGAATTAAATATTAATTTATTTTCTGATGACAATAAAAATAATTTAATAGCAAAAATAAATTATATTGATTTTTATACTCATAAAGAAATTAATTTGCAATATTATTATTCATTTAATGAAGAAATAAAAATAAATACAATAATTATCGCGATTGTTTCAACTTCTTTTATAATATTTGCTTTAATAATAACATATTTTATTTTTATCAAGAAAAAAAATTAAAGTAATTCAAATTCAATTTTCCTATTGTACTTTGAAGAAAAAATTAACTTTATTTTTACTTTATCACCAATATTAATTCTCATACCAGTATTTTGCCCTAACAATTCATTATTATTTTCGTTATAAACAAAATAATCTTTTTTTAAATTACTCATCCGTATTATTCCTTCAATTGTATTTTCTAATTGTACAAATACTCCAAAAGACGATATTCCGGTAACTAATCCGCAAAATTCATTGCCAATAAATTTTTCCATATATTCTGCAAATTTCATTGCATTTACATCCCTTTCGCATTTTGTTGCTACAACCTCATTTTTTGATGTTACATCACAAATGTTTTCTAATTTGCTTGCTAATTCTTGTCTTTGAGCATCAGTGTATTTATTCTTTTCGAATTCATACATTCAAAATATTCGATGAACTATTAAATCTGCATAACGTCTAATAGGTGATGTAAAATGAGTATATTGTTCACAAGATAATCCGAAATGCCCTATATTTTTCGTACTATATTCTGCTTTTGCCATTGTTCGCAATAAAATTGTATTAATTAAGCTAATATTTTCATTATTTTCATTATTTTTTAATCATTTAGATATAAATAAAGAATTTATTTTTTGAATATTATCAATTTCTAGTGGTTTAAAATTCATTTTTTTTGCTTCAATAGTAAATTTTTTTATTTTTTCTATAGATGGATTGTCATGAACACGATATATAAATGGTCACTTGTTATGATCTGCGTGTATAGTGACAGCAATATTAGCAGCAATCATAAAATCCTCTATCATTTGTTGGGCATTTCCACTTTTTTTTAATTTTATTTCTAACGGTATACCGTTTTCATCAACTTTTATCATAGGTTCTGGAAGATTAAAGTTTATATACCCATTTTTATTTTTTTTATTATTTAAAATATTGTGTAATTCAAAAGACTGTAATAACATATTTTTTATTTCTTCAGAATCATTTATTGAAGAATTATTTTCAAAAAAATCATTTACTTCATCATAAGCAAACCTTCTGTGACTTTTAATAATAGATGGATATATATTTATTTTTTTAAAATCTCCAATAGCATCAATCATAATATCGCATGTTATACATAATCTTTCAACATTCGGATTTATTGAACAAATGTCATCAGAAATGATATGTGGTAACATTGGAACAACACGATCAATTAAATATATCGAACATCCTCTTTTAAAAGCTGTTTTATCTAATTCAGATTTCATATCAATATAATGGCTAACATCTGCTATTGATACCGATAAATAAAAAGTACCATCAGACATTTTTTTTACACAAAAAGCATCGTCAAAATCTTTTGACTCTGTTGGATCGATAGTAACGAAAGGCAATTCAGTAAGATTGGTACGAATTTTTTTTTGGTAATCGTCAATATTAAATTTTAATTTACTTGTTAAATTAATGATTTCATCTGAAAATTCTGGTTCAATACCATTTTCGATCAATATTGATAAAATATCAACGCCTGGATCAGAAATATTTCCAATATTTTTTATCACAGAACCAAAAATAGTATTATTTTCTATAATTTTAATTTTTATTAATATTTTATCTCCATTAACAAGACCGTTTATTGCATCTAAAACTACATCGAATAAAATCGTTTCATCATCAGGTATTATTTTATAACTATCATTTAAAATTTCAATTTTAGCAACTAAAAATTTTTTTGCACGTTCAACAACTTCAATTACTATCGCATCACTTAAAATATCTTTGGGGTTAATTATTTTTTTTTTTACTAACGAAAATTTTACTACATCTCCATCCATTGAATCGATAGTGTTATTTTTTGAAACAAAAAATGGTTTTTCATTTGCCAAATTATCTATTTTCGTAATAAAACCGTTACCATTTGATTTTTTAGATATTACACCAATATAGATTTTGTTGTCAATTTCTTCAATAAGGTAGTCAATAACAATATTACCATTCTTTAAATATTTTATTTTATTTTTATTCAATAAATCATCTAACACGTTATGTATTATTCTTAAATCATAAAATTTATTTTTTAAAAGTTTATTTATTAATATTTTTTTCGGAATTGGACGATTATTTTCGTTCACCAATATGTTTATTAATTCTTTTTCAATTTTATTTATTAAAGAATTATCTTTTTCTTTTTTTTCCATAGTTCTTTAAACTAGGATAAGATCATTGAAATTAGTGAAAGAACAAATAAAACAATCATTAATAAAAACATAATCATTTGCAATATTTTAATTAAACCACGATCTTTAGTTTTTTTGAATAATTCCAAATCTTGTCCAACAACAACTGTTAAACCACTTGTTGTTCCTGAACCAGATAACAAAAGACCAATAACTAAACAAATTATAGATAAAATAGCCATTATAATTGTAAAAATTCCCATAATTTTAACTACTAATCAAATTATATAGTTTTATTGCAAATTATCATTTTTTTTCATTTCTCTTCTAAATCTTTTAACAAAATTGGTAAATGTATTACTAATATTTTTAATTGATATTTTCATCATTTTACTAATTTGTTCGGTTCTATAACCTTTTGATTTTAAATATATTATTTTTTTAATAGTTTTATTTTCGTTTAGAAGAAAAGTATTTAATTTCTCTCTTTTAAAATTAATTTCAAAATCTGCCGCATAATCATATTCGTAAGAAATATCCTTAGTATTATTCGAATATAAAGAATTATCATCTAACGATAAAGCAGATTTTAATATTTTATTTTTTAAACTGTTCTCTTTTCTAAAATTTTTACTTAATTCCGTAAAAGCAATCGTGCAAATTGCTTGCCCAAAATTAAATTTTACTTGTTTAATATCAAATTTTTTAATTGTATTAATTAAATTTAAATATAACATACTATTAAATTCACCTTTGTCACGAAATTTATCACTTCCAATATATTTTCCTGTTATTTTATCTGCGTACGCGCATACATTCGCATAATGTCTTTTAATCAGCTCTAATTTTGCGTATTCAACACCTTCAGTACGCCATAAATAAATTAATTCCTTGTCTTTCATATAATATTTTATATAAGAAATAAACTCGTATTTTTTTAAAAATAATTCAAATTATTTTTAAAAAATGTCTAACTTTTATCCATTAATAATTTTAGAAAGCAAAATCCCTGTTGAAACAGAAACATTTAAGGATTGCACATTTCCAAACATAGGTATTTTAATAATATGATCTGATTTCTTAAGTAAATTTTGACATATCCCATTTTCTTCATTCCCAACAATAACCACAATTTTTTTATCATATTTTATTTTTGAATAATCAATAGCATTAGCGGATAACGCTGAAGAAAAAATTCAATAATCATTTTTTTTAAATAAATCAATTGTTTGTGACAAATTATTAACTCTAAATAAATTTAAATATTTAGTAGCACCCATACTAGTTTTTATTACATGTTCGTTTATTTGAGCTTGATTATCTTTTTTGTATATGACTGCATCAACTCCAAAAGCATCACACGTACGCAAAATAGCACCAAAATTATGAGGATCAAGTATACTATCTAACATTAAAACAATTGATGTTTCTGTTTTTTTAGTAAGAAATTTTTCAAGTGAAGAATTAGAATTAATATTGCTATCATCAATAAAAAAAATAACCCCTTGATGGTTAACGTTATTAATTTTTTTAAAATATAAATTATTAATTTTATAATTAATTTTATTTTTCTTAAGCAAACCAATTATATTTTTATTTTCAATATTAAGAATAACATTTTTAATCTTTTCACCATTCTCTATGCAATTTATTAGTGCTTTTTTTCCTATCAACATTGTTTGTATTTAATACACTCATATTATATTTAGTATTACTATATTATTCAGCAACATATTATTTAAATTATAATTTTAAATAAGATAATATGAATTTCGAAGAATTTAAATCAAATATAAAAAAAGAATTTAAAAATTTTGATATTTCTTTTTTTAATAAAATATTAATTTATAAAAAAATACTCCAAAATTATAATAAAACAACAAATTTAACAAAACTCGATAATGAAGAAAAAATATTTGGTGATTATTTTTACGAATCATTAATACCTTACAAAAATGCCGATTTAAAAAATGTTAAAACATTATTAGATATTGGTACTGGTTCAGGAATACCAGGAATACCAATTATTTTATTGTATCCTCACATTAAATTAACAGTAATTGAATCGAATAATAAGAAGATTAATTTTCTTAAAATATTAGTAAAAAATCTAAATATAAACAATATAAATATTTTACATAAACGTGCAGAATGTGTTGAAAAAAATGAATATAATCATTTCGATGTTGTTACTTCGCGTGCCGTAGCGAAATTAAATAAAATAGTTCCTCTTTCTGAACCATATTGTAAAAAAGGAGGAGTAATTATTGAACCAAAATCTATAAAAATTAATGAGGAATTAAAGGATATCAAAAAAAATAAATTAAGTAACTTGTACCTAGATCACATAGAAACTTTTGTTTCATTTCAAAATAAAATACATAATGTTGTATATATAGTAAAAAAATAATTATGAAAAACACATGAAAAACATTTATAAATTCAATAATAACATTATTCCTTGCGTTAATAATTATTGTAATTTCTTTATTAATAACTTATGCAAGTAATACTATTGTATTATTGTGCATAATTTTTTTTACGCTATCATTAAATATTTCATTTGGAATTTTTATTTTAAATTCAAAAAATAGGCTAGTTGAAACTAGAGCATCTTGAATTTTTTTTATTTCATCAGTACCATTAATAGGAGTACTTATTTTTTTAATTTTTGGTACTAAATCATTTAAAAATAAAAAATGAGAGGAGAACGATTTATTGGAAAAAAAATTTTTAAAATATGAAAATTATGAATTTACAAATAAACTAATTAATTCAAAAAATATTGATGATGAAATCGGCATGGTTTTTAATTGTATCTATTTAAATCAATTAAAACCAGTGTATGAATTTAATAAATATGAAGTTATTAAAAGTAATGAAATGATTTTTAGTGAATATATTAATTTGATTAGAAGTGCAAAAAAACATATACATTTACAAGTTTATTTAATCAAAGATGGTGTATTTATTTTTTTATTGATAAGTGAGTTAATTAAAAAAGCAAAAGAAGGAATAAAAATACGTTTTTTGTACGATTGAGTAGGTTCGTTTAAAAAATTTAATAGAAAATATTTAACCGTTATGAAAAAAAATAATATTGAAGTAGCACAGTTCAATCCATCGGGAATTAATATGTTTAAGGGGTCAACAAATTACCGTTCACATAAAAAAACATTAATTGTTGATAACACAACCGCTTTATACACAAGTGCCAATATTTCTGATGAATACATAGCTCTTTCAACGAAGGATAATTATTGGCGTGACTTAAATATAAAAATACATGGTGAAATTGTAAACTCATTAAACATAAATTTTTGTATAGATTGATACGATTTTACTAAAAATTCATTAAGCGACATTAATAAAAAAAAATTAATTAATAGTTTGAACGAAATTTTAATTATTGATACAAATACTAACGAAAAAAATATTTCGCAATTAATTACATGTACTCCAAATTTTGATAACGAATTATCAATTTTATCTACAACTACTATATTGTTCATTTCTGCGAAAGAAGAAATAATTATAGTTACACCTTATCTTGTTTTACCAAACGAATTAATTTCTGCTTTAGTAATCGCTTTATCTAAAAAAATTAAAGTAAAAATTATAGTACCAGGTAGACGCGATAATAAAGACTTTGTTATTCCGATGAATAGAGATTGTTATATTAAATTATTAAAATATGGTTGCGAAGTATACGAATACGATGGATTTATTCATTCAAAATATATTATCGTTGATAATAAATATGTTCAAATAGGTTCAAACAATATGGATTTTAGATCGTTTTTTATTAATTTTGAAAATTGCATTTTCATTAAATCGGAAAGTGTTTCAAATAGTATTAAAAAGATTTTCGAAATCGACTTACAAAATACCAAATTAATGGAATATAAATACGTTGATAAATACTTGTCAAAATTAAGAATAAAAATACTTATTTGATTTTTGAACATTTATAAACCACTTTTATAATGATTTAAAAGTATTTATTATATCTTCAGAAGATATCATTCCTTCTCTAAGACATAAAAATTTATCAAAATCAAATACGGTTGATGGAGTATTTGTTAAATTTTTTCCTTCTATTATTAATAACAAATCATCACAATTTGAAAAAACTTTCAACGCTTCGTTAGAATCGATAATTGTTTCTTCACCAGAAATATTCGCCGATGAAGAATACAACGGTCCTACAATTGTTAGTAATTGAAGAACATCATGATGATTTGGCATACGATAACTGATACCATTTTTAACTACCGTTAATGCACCTGGCCAATATTTATCTAAAATTTTTTTTTCTTTTTCGGTTAAATTCGGTATCGAATTATACGAATTTACAAATAAAACTATTTTTTTTTGAATTGGACGTTGTTTTATTTTATAAATAATATCAACGTTCTTAGCTAAAATACCCATTACTGTATCTGTTTCCATGATTATCGCTTTCCCATTAATTATTCAATCGACTACTTCGGAATAATCGCCTTTTTTTATTTTTTTAACAAACATAATACAATGATAAATATATTATAATTATTAAGCGGAGATGTAGTTCAATGGTAGAACGCAACCTTGCCAAGGTCGAGACGTGGGTTCGATTCCCATCATCTCCTCCATAAAATGTTAAGGGTATTGCCAAAACATTTTGCCATCAAACAATTAAAATATATGGCGGATATGGCGAAGTTGGTTAACGCACTTGATTGTGAATCAAGCATTTTCATGGGTTCGAGCCCCATTATCCGCCCCAATATAAATTTCAAAAACCATCATATATTATGATGGTTTTTTTAATATATAATTAATTTTTTTAAAAATATTTTTAAAACGAGGATATGTTAATGAATAATTATCACTACCGTTAACAACATCATTGTAAATTTTTTTATACGATACATAAATTAATTTTTCAACTTCCGCTTCTTGTATTTTCAACAATTTAATAGATGGATTAGCAAATACCAAAAATTGATACGCAAACGATTTGTAAACACCATCAGGTTTTGCTACACCGATAAAATATATTTTTTCATTAGAAATATCTAAATTAATTTCTTCCTTTGTTTCAATAATTGCTGTTTTTATTGGAACTTCATCATTCGTTACATGTCCACCAACTAATCCTAGTTTTCCTGGATTATATTTTTTATTTAAACTACGTTTTTCTAACAACACTTTGTCTTTTTTCCTATCATAAATCCATACAAAAGCAGTATTAAAGTATATATTCCGTCTTTCGCTTGCTTCTTTTCTATTTATGTATTTGCCGGTTCACTTACCGTTTCTATCAATTACTCGCAAAACTTCATCCCATTTATCTGATTTTTTTATGTTCATTTAAAAAAATTATAATACACATAATATATAATCTAAAAGGTGGGTGAGTCTTACTTTTTTATCTTCATTTTTGAAAAAGTTCTTTCCTTTCTACAAAAAAGACAACACCACTAAAAGTACTCGCAAACGAGTACTTTTTTTGTTTAATGTTTAATAATTTAAATAAATTATTTGTTTGTTAATAAATAAAAAATATCAATCAAATTATTTAAATTTTTTATTTTAGTTAATTGATCATCTGGAATAGTTACGTTTAATTCTTCTTCTATAGCAACAACAATGCTCATTACTTGCAATGAGTCAATACCAACTTGTTTCAATGTTAAATCTAAATTTTTACTATTAAAATCAAAACTAATATTTTCTTTTTCAATTATTTTTTTAATAATTTTAATTATTTCTTCTTTCTTCATAGAATTACATAAATATTATACTATAACAATAAATAACATACTTGCTATCTAAAACATATCATAAATTGATCGTAATAATATAAATAATAATCATTAGAATTTCAAACGATATCTACATTTACAACTGTTTTATCATTATTGAAATGATAATTTATTAAAAATTTATAAGAATTTAATTGATTTTTAAATTTATCAATTTTGCTAAAAGTTTCTAATAAAATATTTTTAAATTTGCTTTTAAAATTAGCATAGTCAATCACAAAACGTAAATTATCACCATTTTGTTCTGGAATAAGTAATTTTTTTAAATTATTTTTACTAATTTTATTAGCAATACTTCAATATTCATAATTTTCACCTCTATCCAATGGCTTTTGTGGTGAATATTCATCAATAGTTGTGTTGGTAATTGCGATTGAAGTAATGATTGTTGTGCCAACAATACATGCTCCTCCTATCCCACAAGCAATTTTACATATTTTTTTATCCATTAAACTCCATTCTTTCATAATTCTCAATATTATTAATAGTTATTAATTTACAAGTTATTTCAACGTTATTTTCGTTAGCAAAACTAAAATTATTTCTAAAACAATAAACTTTTGTGTTTTCATCATTTTCTATTGTTACTTTTATTTCATAATAGCCGATGGCATCCTTCGGAATATAAAGTCCTTTAACACCATCCAAAGAAATATATAATTCACCAGTTTCTTCATCGAACAACATATTTTTTTCAAAAGTAACTTGATAACTATTAAACGCGTATAAATTTTTTTCCTCTATATAACTAATTTTTTTAATATCAATTTGATTGTAAAAAGAATAATAAAAATTATAAGTAATGCGTCTCACAATAAAACTATTATTTAGAAATATATCAACAAAATTTATTAACGGTTTAGATAAATTGTCTGTTTCCTCATTTTGTGCATAATACAAAACATTGTTATCGATAACATCATCATTTTTATTTTTAGTATTCAAATAAAATTTGTTTGGTATTTCGAATGAGCCAAATAATTCATTTGAATAAAAACAATTACTATAATTGAATGAAGTCCATTTATTTTCATTATTCAATTCATTAATAAAAAAATCCAAATCATCTTGCGTTCCATCTATTGCAAAACTACCCAATACATCTTCGTTAAATCTTAATTTAAAATTTAAAAAAGCATTAAAATTTATTATTTCTTCTTTTGAAATATCTATTTCAGAAAAATCTAATGTGAAACTTGCACGATATAATTTGCAAAAATTAGTTGTATCTAAAAAATTCGGAAAGATGTGTGCATCTTGTTCAATTAGATAAATATTTTTATAGATAGCAAACGGATGTTCAATATCGACGATATAAGTATTAATTGGCATTTTGCTAATAGTTTGAATTCAAAAATTCAAATCAAAAAATCATTTATTATTTTTAATAGTTACTACACCATCAATTGCATCTACGTAAATATAACTATTTGTGTTATATGGATTAGAAGTTATTTTTTTGATATAGTAATTATTATCAAAATTTACATTATTAATTGCTTGCATTGAAATACTCCAAAAAATTATTAACCGCTGCACGGTACTTGTAATAAAATGTTGAGCCAGCATAACCTAATTCATAACGATCCACTAAATCAATATTAAATTTTCTTAAAAGCGTAGCATACTCTCGTTTCATTTTACTTAGAATATTTTCTATTGTTTCGCAAAAATTATGTATTTCATATATTTTATCTTTTTCAGAACACACATATTTATTTGCAATATTATCACACTTAAAGCGATATATCCTATATCTACTAAAAATTTCATCTGCAAATTTTTTTATTTTTTTAAAATCTTCCATTTTTTTCTTACACCCAAATATATAATATGCATTTTTTTCATTTTTTTCTTATTGCTGGGTATCTTTGTAAAACTCAATAGTTTAAAAAAATAAAAATAATTTAACATATAATTAAAATAATATGTGAAGTAATATTTTAAGCTACATGTTTCAAATTGCTGATGAAGTAAATGGAAATGCATCAATTGGTTGTTATATAGGTGCTGGTATAGCGATACTTTCTGCTGGTGCTACTGGTTTAGGGGAAGCGATAGCTTGTGCGAAAGCATGCGAAGCAGTCGCAAGAAATCCTGAAGCAGAATCAAAAATACGTAATATGATGATTGTTGGTTGTGCAATCGCTGAAACATCTTGTATTTATGGTTTAATAATCGCGATTCTTTTAATTTTTGTCGCAGCACCTAAATAAAAACAATTATAACTATCTAAATAATATGTTTTTAAAAAAAATTTTTAAATTATTTTGTTGTGCACTAATCATTTTGAATAGTATTATAGTTATTTCTTCGTGTTCGCCAATAAATTCAGATGATATTACAAATTCTTTAATACCTGATTTGTGAATTTTTATTACAAATATAATTGCTTGTTGCTTTACATTTTTAATAACTCTTTATTTATTATGAAAACCAACAAAAAAATTTCTCAATAAAAAACAGGAGTATATTGCTAACGAAATATCAACTGCTGAAAAAAAAAATATTGAATTAACAACAAAACTTCTCGAATGTGCAGAAATTAAAAAAAAATCACGCGAAGAAGCGAAAAAAATTATCGCAAACGCTATCGAAGAATCAAATAAAATTTATAGCAATAGTAAAGCACGCACGCTAAAGGAGTTAGAAGAAATAAAAAAAAATAACGATGATGA
Organism: Mycoplasmataceae bacterium; assembly: GCA_031279765.1. Classification (GTDB taxonomy): domain Bacteria; phylum Bacillota_I; class Bacilli_A; order Mycoplasmatales; family Mycoplasmoidaceae; genus Malacoplasma_A. The sequence goes on along the minus strand of JAITHU010000036.1, from coordinate 7,436 downwards.
AGCAAACAAAATTAAATCCAATATTTATAAAAACTACGAAAATGATGTTGTCCAATTAGCATCAACAATTGCAGAAACTTTTTTGCATAAGAAAATTAGTAAAAAAAATAATAATGCTTTTGTTGATGAAATAGTTAATATTATTAACGAAAATAACATCGAAAATGATGACAACTTATAATAATAAAAAAGAAAACATAATTAATTTTGTTGATTTATTGTTAGAATATAGCGATAAAAACAATAGCGCATTAGAATATATTGAATTTTCTAAAATGCTAATAAATTTAACTAAAATAAATAAATTATTTAATATTTTTTTAAATAATTTTTCTTTTAGCAACGATATTAAAAAAGATAAAATTAAAAAAATATTTTCCGGGATAATAAATAACGAATTTATTAGTATTATTTTAACAATTATCGATTTTAATTGTATTGATTCGCTAGAAGAAATTTTAAATAATTTTATAGAAAAATGTAATACTAAAAATGATATTACGTCGGTAAAGATAATATCCGCTTTCCCATTGGAAAGCATACAAGTAAAAAAAATTTGTTCAACACTTGAAAAAAAATACAAAAAAAAATTTATTGCTAGTAATTTAATAAACAATGAAATTATTGGTGGTATAAAGATTGTTTTTAACGACATTGTTATTGATACAACTTTTTCAAATAAAATTAATTTAATTAAAAAAACAATAATTGAAAAAGAAAATGAGTAAAAATAATACATTAATAAACCCTTTAATTAAAGCGCGAATAGAAAAATATATCAATACCAATGAAGTGTATGAAAAAGGTTGTGTAATATCTGTTTATGATGGTATAGCGGTTATTTCTGGTGCTGATGATGTTATGTTAAACGAATTAGTACAATTTGAAAACGGTACATATGGAGTTGTATTTAATTTAAACATTGATAGCGTAAGTGTTGTATTATTAGGTGAATATAGCAACATAAACGAAGGAAGCGTAATAAAAAGAACAAAAAAAATTATTAACGCATTAGTTGGTGATGAATTATTAGGTAGAGTAATCGATCCCTTGTGTAACCCAATTGACGGAAAAGGAAATATCAATACAAAAAAAACATCTCCAATAGAACAAAATGCACATAGTATTTTTGAACGTGCAAAAATTGATACACCATTAGAAACCGGAATCTTTTTGATTGACACAATTTTTCCTATAGGACTAGGACAACGCGAATTGATAATAGGTGATTCACAAACGGGCAAAACAACAATAGCAATTAATACAATAATAAATCAAAGAGGAAAAAATATTAATTGCATATATGTGTCAATTGGACAAAAAAAATCTTCCTTAGCACGAATAATAAATAAACTCAGCGAAAATAACGCGCTCGAATATACAACAATTGTTAGTGCTAGTGCATCGGATTTACCATCTTTAAAATATATCGCTCCGTTTGTAGGAATTACGATTGCAGAAGAATGAATGCACGCCGGAAAAAATGTTTTAATAATTTATGATGATTTATCAAAACATGCATCTTCATATAGAACAATTTCATTATTACTAAAAAGGTCTCCTGGACGCGAGGCGTTTCCTGGTGATATTTTTTATCTTCATTCACGTTTATTAGAAAGAAGTTGTAAATTAAACGAAGAAAAAAAAGGTGGCTCAATTACTTGTTTGCCAATAATAGAAACACAAGCTGGAGAAATCAGTGCTTATATACCAACTAATTTAATTTCTATTACTGATGGACAACTATTTACTCAAAGAAGTTTATTTAATGAAGGACAAAAACCAGCAATTGATGTAAGTTTATCAGTATCGCGTATAGGATCTGCAGCACAGATAAAAAGTATTAAAAAAACCGCATCAAATATTAAAATAGATATAGCACAATTCCTTGATGTAGTCGCATTTAATAAATTCGACGATGATATTGATGAACATACATTAAAAATTATTGAACACGGAAAACGTATAATGATTTTATTAAAACAAAATAACGATACATATTATTCTCAAATAGAAGAAATAATTATGCTCTTCGCAATTAAAAGTAAACTTATTGATTTTATTCCACTTAATAATATATTAGATTTTAATGAAAAATTATTAAACGAATTTATTAATAACGAAACAATTATTAAAATTAATAAAAAGAAAGATATTTCTAATGAAGATGAAAATATATTATTCAACGATTTAAGATTATATATTAAAAAATATGTTAGTGATATCCCTGGATATGATATTAGTAATTATTTTGAAGAAAGTGATAAAGAATAATGAAAAATCTTTTAAATATAAAACGACAAATTAATTTAGTACGTGAAATAAAAAAAATTTCTAGAACAAATTTGCAAGTTCAATCAATTAAAAGAAAAAAAAATATTAATTTTCTTGAAACTATTAATACATACTATGTTCAATTTTATGCAACAATGCATAAAATTATTAATTCATTAGAATTAGAAAATAAAAAAAATATTTTTTTTAATAATAAAAACAATAAAACATTGTGAGTAATAATAGGTTTAAAAGATAAAATGAATGGTTCGTTTAAAAATATGTTTTTAAAAAAAATTAACAACGAAATAAAAGAAAATGATGAAATTATAACGATTTCTACAAAAATGCATGAACTTTTAAAAAAACAAACTTTTTCGAAAAATGTGATCGAAAATTTTGATTTTAAAATTAACGAATTACAACATTTTCAAGTATTGCCAATTTCGACGTATATAATAAATTATTTTCAAAATAATAAATATCCAAATATAAAAATAATATACGCTCATCAGCTTACACGTTTAAATTATGAAATTAGAATTAAAAAAATATTACCAATTGATGAATCTACATTTGGATTAGAAAATAGCAAAAACATAAGTAATAATTTAAATAATGGAAAAATTATTATTTTTGAGCCTAACTCTGAAAAAATTTTTTTAAACGCGATCCCTTTATTTATTTCAATTGTGTTACAATTATCAATACTAGAAACACAAATATGTGGGCAGACAAATCTTATTGAGTATTCACGTGCAATTGAAAACAATTGCGATAAAATGAATGATTATCTAACATTAGAATACAATGTTATTCGTCAAGAAAAAATTACTAATGAAATTTTTGAGATTATTAATGGAGGAAATTAAATGAAATTAAACAAAAAAAAAGATAACCTATCAAATAACGGAAAAGTAATTCAAGCAATTAGTAGTGTAATTGATGTAAAATTTGAAAAAAATATCCCACGTATCAATGATGCTTTAAAAATAACACAAAAAAATAATATAAATATTTTTCTAGAAGTTTCACAAATCATTGGTGATAACGTTGTTAGATGCATCGCGCTAGGAAATACAGATGGAATATATCGTGGGCAAACAGTGTACAATACTGGCTCGCCAATTAAAGTACCTGTTGGTGAAGAAATTTTGGGTAGAGTATTTAATGTACTAGGTGAAGTAATTGATAACAAAAAATTTAATTCAAAAAAATATATGTCAATATATCGTGATTCACCAAAATTAATTGAGCAATCTGCTAATCTTGAAATTTTGCATACTGGTATAAAAATAATCGATTTATTAATTCCTTTTGTTCGCGGTGGTAAAATTGGTTTATTCGGAGGTGCCGGTGTTGGAAAAAGTGTATTAGTACAAGAAATGATACATTGCATTTCTAAACAAGATATTGTATCAATTTTCACTGGTGTTGGAGAGAGAATTAGAGAAGGAACGGATTTGTACAACGAAATGACAGAAAGTGGTGTAATAAACAAGACTGCATTAATTTTTGGACAAATGAATGAACCTCCAGGAGCACGTTTACGTGTTGCGTTAACTGGTTTAACGATGGCTGAATATTTTCGAGATTTTAAAAAACAAGACGTTCTTTTGTTCATTGATAATATTTTTCGTTTTAGTCAAGCTGGATGTGAAGTATCTGCATTGTTAGGAAGAATTCCTTCTGTTTCTGGATATCAACCAACACTCGATTTTGAGATGAGTCAATTGCAAGAAAGAATTACATCCACAAAAGATGGAGCAATAACATCTATACAAGCAGTATACGTTCCAGCTGATGATATTACAGATCCAGCACCAGTGGCAACGTTCGCACATCTTGATGCAAAAATTGTATTAGATAGAAAAATCGCATCATTAGGAATGTATCCAGCAATTAATCCATTAGAATCTTTTTCAAAAGCACTTGATAAAAAAATATTAGGATTGCATCATTATAAGATCGCTAAAGAAGTTATCCAAATATTACAAAAATTTAATTCACTCCAAGATATTATCGCAATAATGGGAATAAACGAACTTTCTGACGAAGATAAAAAAATTGTGCTACGCGCACGAAAAATACGAAATTTTTTTACACAACCATTTTTTGTAACGGAAAAATTTTTAAACAAACCTGGCGTAAGTGTTAATTTAGATGATACGATTAACGGTTTTGAGAAAATATTGAATGGAGAAGTTGATGATATTCATGAAAACTTTTTTTTGTATAAAGGGACAATTGAGGAAGTTGAAAACGAATATAAAAAAAGCAAGAATATTTAACGATGGGTTATTCAATTATTATTACAACTCCTGATGGAAAACAATTTGATGAATATATAAATAGCGCGGTGTTGCCAACGATATGTGGAAAAATCACAATATTATCAAATCACGAACCAATAATCGGAGTTATATTAAATGGAGAAACAAAAATACACGATGCAAAAAACTCGATAGTTAATTTCAAAAACGCAAGTGGCATATATAATTTTACTGGAGAAAAATTATATATATTTACAAATTTTTTTGAATTTAAATAAAATGATAAAATACAAATATTTCGATACGCACGCGCACGTAAATCATGAACCACTTGCAAAAAATATTGATGAAATAATAAACGAATCTAATTCTTTTGGAATTTTAATTAATAATGTTGGAACAAATATTGAAACATCAAAATTAGCAATTAAACAAGCAAAAAAATACGCTAATGTGTTTGCAACAATCGGAATACATCCGTGTGATATCGAAAATATCGAAATAGATAAAGCGCGTGTTGAATTAGAAAAAATGTTATCAAATATAAAAAAAAACAAAATTATTGCAATTGGTGAAACTGGTTTTGATTTTCATTATAAAAAAGATAATTTTTTATTGCAGAAAAAATTTTTTTTGATGCATGTTTCGTTAGCAAAAAAATACAAATTGCCTATTGTTTTGCATATTAGAGAGGCACATCGGGAAACGATGGATTTATTATCTAGCAGTACAAAAAAATTAAAAGTAATAATTCATTGTTTTGATTCAACAACAGAAGTTGCAAAAAAATACAACGATTTAAATTTTTATGTTTCCTTTGGCGGGAAAATAACTTACCAAAACTCAAACGATGTGCGTGAAGCATTGTCGGTTGTAAATTTAAAAAAAATATTAGTTGAAACTGATTGCCCATGGCTTTCACCAAGAACACATAAAAAAGAAATAAATAAACCAATTTTTTTACTTGGTGATGGAATAATTAAGGAAGTTGGAAATGTATTAGATATTGAATATGAAAAAATTAGCAAAATATTATTTAAAAACTCAATAGAATTATTTGGCATCAAAAAAAATAAATATATATAATATATATAGTTATCAAAATGTTCGGAAAAAATAATAATAAAACAAAAAAGATAAACAAAAAAGATACATTTAATATTGAAAGAGTTAAAGTTCCAATGACTAAAATAATTAGTGTTAATAATGTTAATTTTGATAATGAAATAGAAAAAATTAATGAAATTAATAGTGAACTAAATAAGTTAACTAAAGATGAATTAGAGTACCGTTTGAATTTTGTTGAAAAAGATCCATTAATTATCAAAAAAATTAAACTTATTTTAAAACAAAAAAATAAATAATGTTTATTAATATAAATGTTCATTCAAATTATTCATTGTTGCAATCAACAATAACAATTGATGATATTATTAAATTTGCTATTGATAATAATCAAAAATATGTATCATTAATAGATATAAACACAATGTATGGAACTATTGAATTTTATAATAAAGCTAAAAAAAATAATTTAGTTCCAATAATTGGGTTGCAAATAAATTACGAAAACGAAAAAATAATTTTAATAGCTAAAAATTATGAAGGTTATTTAAATATTGTTAAAATTTCATCGTTTATCATGATAAAAAAAAAATATGAATTAAAATTATTTTTAAATTCAATAATAGTGATTTTTGATACAACAATTCCTAAATGATTTAACGAAAATCGTAATGATTTTTATACTGTAAATGGCAAAAATAAAGTAGCGATACGCGATTGTTTTTACAAAGAAAAAAATGACATTTCAATTTTAAAAGCAATATTCGCTATTAAAAATGACGAATTGTTCGAAAATATAAATATAAATAGTTTTGAGAACAAATATATGTTAAAAGAAAATGAAGCATTAACTTTTTTTTCTAAAGAAGCATTAAATAATCTCGAAAAATTAATTTCATCAATTGATTTAGAAAAAATTACTGATGGAGAAAATAATTTTGTTAAATATAATAATGCAATTAATTCTAATGAATTAATATACGAATCGTGTATTAATGGTCTTAAAAAAAAAATGGAAAATATACCAACAACATATATTGAACGATTAAAATACGAATTAGAAATCATTAACAATAAGAATTTTAATGATTATTTCTTAGTTGTTCAAGATTATGTTGAATTTGCAAAAAGAGAAGGTATTTTTGTTGGTCCTGGACGTGGTTCGGCGTGTGGTTCACTTGTTTCATATTCGTTAGGGATAACAGAAATAGATCCAATTGAAAATAATTTATATTTTGAACGATTTTTAAATCCTGAAAGAGTAGGTTTCCCAGATATTGATATAGATTTTATGGATACAAGAAAAAACGAAATAATTGAATATTTAATTAAAAAATATTCAATGAATAAAGTTGCACACATTATTACTTTTCAACGCATGAAATCAAAAATGGCAATACGAGATGTAGGAAGAATTTTAAATATTAAATTAGAAATTATTAATTTAATAAGTAAATTATTTTCATCAGAATATGACGAAAACATTAACTTAGCAATTGAAAAAAATAAAAATATTAAAGAGTATTCAAAAAAATTTCCAGAGCTATTTACGATAGCAAGCAAATTGATAAATTTTCCTAGACAAATTGGTTTACATGCAGCGGGAATGGTAATTGTCAATACCGAATTGTATAATATTGTTCCAATTCAATTAAATAATAGCGGTGATATTTTTACTACACAATATTCTATGGAATACCTTGAAGAACTAGGAGTTATAAAAATAGATTTATTAAGTCTTTCTAATTTGACAATAATAAATAATATTTTGCAAAAAATAAATAAAAATGGTACTAAAATTGATTTATTAAAAATTAATTTTAA
>JAITHU010000027.1 GCA_031279765.1 Mycoplasmataceae bacterium | reverse complement strand
TTTTGCAACATATGTTTTACTACCTATCAAATTTTGAGGCATATCAATTTTAGATGCAGATGAAGAATCAAATGTTTCAATAGATAATTTTTTTCCATTACTACAAAAAAACAATATACCCAACAATATGCATGCTCCAATAATAATTAAAGTCATAATTGAAGAAAAAAATAAAAAGATGTTCTTTTTATTTTTTTCGTTTAGGTGAGATAAATTATCTTTTATAGTATTATCTGGTTTTGTTCGAATATATGTAGAAGAATTTTTGTTTACAGCAATTACTTCATTTTGTTCTTTTTTAACATAATAATGTTCACCATTTTTAATGTTTTTTGCAATAGTATCTTTGCTTACTGGTTCTTTTTCACCAGAAACAATATATTTTCCATCTTTTTGTTTAGAAAGAATTTTTTTTTTTTATTTGTTGAACGCATACTATTGTTTATTATATAATAAAAGCATATTCAATGAAAATAAAACGTACTTCTAATATTTTTTTTCCAATTGTATTAGCGATCATTGGGATTTTTTCAACTATTTTCGTTACATCATGTGATATTTTTTTTGGAGAAAAAGAAAACTATACAATAGAAAATGCTACACCAGATGATTTAGGAAATTATTCACTTAATGATTTAGGAGATGAAATCATTGTTTCACCTAAGAAAAAAACTTCAACATTAAGTATTAAATTAATTGATGAAGATGTTCAATATTCTTCATATATTAGTATTTCTCCGGTTGTTGGAGAAACGCAAAAAAAAAGTATTCAATATACTAATGAAGTTTTGCAAACTTCATGATTACGTTTTCAAGTAACTGTTGCTTCTACAATATTTCCGGTGTTTACTATAAAACTATCAACAAATCAAGAACGTGAAAATCCTTATAAATTTATTGGTGATCGTACTTTTTCAATTAGAGCAAATAATTACACTTCTACTGGTACTTATTATGGTACTGGATGGATTTATAAACGTATATCTGGTTATCAATACTATATGTTAACAAATTGACATGTTACATATCCATGAGTATCACCCGCAACAAATAACACTACTAGTGAATATTCATTCTCATCATTAATGTACGCTACGTTGCCTTCTAATGCGTATTTATATGATTTGAATGATCCACAAAATCTAATAAATCTTAGCAATTCATATACTTCCTTTTCAACAAGTTCAATAATGTTTAACTATAGTGGAACATTAGCAAGTAGTACACGTATAGATGCGCAAATTTTAAAAGTTAATTTTGGTTCTTCTCCGAATCCAGTAGCACAACAAAAGCTTGATATTGTTAATACATATTGTGAATTGCATGGAGGATATGCTATGGATGCTCCGTTAATAAATACAGATGTTAAAAATTCACCAGTTTGAGTTGCTGGATATCCGGGTTATCCATTTGATGGTGGAATGCAATGTGTAAAATGAAATAAAATAAATGATAGAATAGTAAACGTTTATTCTAATCAACATACAATTGATGATATTGGAGCGTTTTCTACAATTAACTCATATGATTTAGAATTAACATCTGCCGCAAATTTGCATGGTGGTTCTTCTGGTTCAATGATTATTACAACAACAAATGACGATTGAAAATATAAAGTTGTTGGTATATATTGAGGTGGATATTATAACTCGTCTAGTGGTACTTGATTACGTGGTATGGGAACAGCATTGAAAACATCTTCTTATAACTTACTTACTTTTTAAAATAAACAATGGGTACTTTCAAAAAATTTAATTTTTTTTGTATTATTATTGTTGTTGCAGCTTGCATTATTCCGGTTATATTTTTTTTAATAAATATGTTGAATGCACAAAAAAGTGTAGAAGTTTCTTTTTCAAAAAAAAAATTATATCGTCCTAGTGAAACAACTATCACTTTTTTGAGCGTTTATAACAAGAAAACAAGTAATGTTAGTGTTGATTATGATACTAATTATTCTAATTTCATTAGTATTAGCAACTTTAACGAAAACGAAATGCGTTGAACTATTAACTATAATAACGCGGTCGCTGAATCTACTAATATTATTTTTAATGTCATTGTTGAAAATCAAAATTTTCAACAAACTTTAACATTGCAAAATAATATTACAATTTCCGACGAAGAAGTATACGATTATATATATGATAGAACATTTTCGATTGGTTCATTTGCAAATTTTGGTTGAACTAAAGGAACAGGATGGATATTAAACAAAACAGATTCTAATGAAAAATATGAATATTGATTAGCAACCAATTGGCATGTTAAATGTGGTTTTGATAGTTTAAACGGAACGAAAAAATATTCGTTTAATAGAGGAACTGATGGTGTAAAAGAGTATTACAGTTTTTCTAATTTTATTTGAGAACAAGAAACTAATTTTATGAAAAATAATAATCCATTAAATGCAATTGATTTTTTTGTTGCAAAAGTTAATTTCGGTGATTTGCAACCTAGTGAAACAAAAGACAAACTTGATTTTTTAAATGTTTGTTATGAACAAAATAGTAATATTAATCTTTTTGAACAGATAGATGATTTATCTACTAATTTAGGCGATGAATATATTTGTGGTTATCCATCAGCAAATTATAATAATAAAGTTGCTCATTGAGAAGAACATAAATTGAATGAACGTCAAATTTTTAGTGATCAAAGCGAAGTAACTCATTGAATCAATGATTCGAATTCAATTTTAGATGCATCACTTCAATATGTTTTTCAACCGAATTATCCAAACTGATGACTTTCTGGTGGTGCTAGTGGTTCTATGGTTGTTGCTTTAAATAATGAAAAAACATTAATATATATTCGTGCTATTTATTGAGGATTATTCGAAGATACTATATCAAGAACTTTTTTTTCTACTTCGATATTATGAAGTTCATATAATGGTGGTTACAATTATATTGCTAATTATTTATAGTTTTTAGCGGTTTAATATTATCATATTTCTCGTTTTCGTTGTAAAAAACAATGTCATTATGATCTTCTTTTCAATAATCTATTAACGGTTGAAATATTTCTCAACTTTTAATAATTTCATCTTTATTTGCAAAAAAAGTTTTATTATTATTTAAAGCGTTTAAAAAAACTGATTCATACGCACTTAAAATGTATTCTTTTTTATTAATTATTTTTGAAAAATTTTTATTAACATCAAAATCGATTATTGTACCATCTTTAAAATAAATAACAATTGCTGATTTTTTTTCATTCAAAGATTTTCCAGTGATTAAATAAAATTTTGTATTTAATCATGTCGAATCTGATGATTCCAATGGAATATTTGTAAATGTTTCAATAATACTACTATCATTTTTCACTTCTTCGCGATATTTTTTATATTGTCCTCTAATACAATTTTTGATATTAGAAATTTTAAGATTTTTTATCACTTCATTTTTTTCTTTAATTAAATTTTTCAATTCAAAAGAATTATCAATATTAACAATAGTTAATGTTAATAATTGTATTAAGTGATTTTGAACGAAATCACGTAAAGCACCAGTTTGTTCGTAAAAAACAGTTCTTCCTTCAATGCCTATTTTTTCCAACCCTAAAACTTCTATAGACTTAATACTTTGACTATTTCATTTGTTAATATATTTTTTTTCTTTTCTAAGATTAATAAAATTTTCTACAGAATTTTTTAAAAGATAATGATCTATGCATAATATTTGATTACTATTAAAATATTTTTCCATTTCTGAAAAATATTTATTCGCTGAATCTAAATCTCAACCAAATGGTTTTTCAATTAGTAACTTTATATTATTTGAATTTAAATTATTTTTTCCTAACATTTCAACATATTCAAGTGAAGATGTTGGAGGAACAGATAAATAAATTAAAACTTCTGTTTCTTTATCAATATTTAAAAAATTCTTAAATTTTATATATTCATCATTGTTGTTTGTTTCGATAGTATAGTTGATTAATTTTATAGGTGTATTGCTTTTATCAATGATTGCTGAATTATTAATAATATCATTAGGATTAAATATTCTACGCGATATACCAATAATTTCTACATCATCAATTAATTTTTCTCTCATCAATTTATCAAGCGATGGAAGCAACATTCTTTTTGATAAATCACCAGTTACACCAAAAATTACTATTTTTTTTTTTATATTCATTTTAATGTTTGTTTTCGAATAAATTTATACGAATTATTTTTATTATTTATATTATATTAATAATATATGTATTTTTCTGGCTTTAATCTTGAACCATTCATAAAAAAAACTTTATCAACATTGTCAATTTCTAAAGCGACCGAGATACAAGAAAAAACATTACCTTATTTAATTAAAGGAAAAAGTTTAATCATTACATCATGTACAGGATCAGGAAAAACTTATTGTTATTTATTGCCAATATTAAACGGAATTGATTTTAGTATTAAAAAAATACAAGCAATAATTCTTCTACCTACTAAAGAATTAGCGAGACAAGTCTATACAAAAATTATTGATTTTAAAAAAAATGAAGAAAGATTAAAAGCAACATTATTAATTGGCAATATGGATATTAATAAACAAATACAAAATGTTAAATCAAATCCGCCACAAATAATTGTTGGAACAGTAACGAGAACATTAGATTTAATTAATAAAAAAATTATTAATCGTGATATTAGTTTTTTTGTAATAGACGAAGCTGATATGTTGTTAGACTTAGGATTTGGTAAACAAGTTAGTCAAATATTTGCTTCTATTAATTCGTTCAAGTTACAAAAAATAGCGTGTTCAGCAACTATTCATACTTCATTAGCAAATCAGTTTAAAAATTATTTAGGTAATACAATAGTTGTTAGTTCATCGGAATCAATTTGGCAAAACGACAATATTAAACATAAATTAATTTATGCACGTGACAATTCTAATTCATTGGGTACATTAATGAATTTTTTAAAAAAAATTAATCCATATTTTTGTATTATTTTTGCTAATACAATTAAAGAAGTTGATACAATTCATAATTTTTTATCTCATAATGGTTATCGTATTGGAAAATTGCACAAAGAATTAACGAGTAGAGAACGTAAAAATATTTTTCGAGATATTAATAAAAATAATTATCAATATTTAGTCGCTACAGATTTAGCATCAAGAGGTATTGATGTCGAAGGTGCGGATGTTGTAATTTCTTATGGTTTACCAGATGAAAATATTTGATATATTCATCGTTCAGGGAGAGTTGGACGCGGAGGGACATCGGGAAATTCATATATTATTTATCAAAATGGTATTGATAATAAAATAAATAGATTAATTAATAGGAAAATTAAAATAGAATATTTTTTACTAGAAAAAAATGGAGATTTAATTGAAAAACCGTTGCGTATAATTCATAAATCAAAAATTAAATTAGATGATAAAACTAATAATTTAGTAAAGCAAATCATTCAAAAAAATTCAAAAAAAATTAAACCATGTTACAAAAAAATTATCAAAAAAGAAATTCATAAAATAAAACAAAAAGTACGTCATGAATTTATTGAACAAAAAATTAGACAATCTTTTATTAAAAAAAATAAAGCAAAATAATTATTTATTTTTTATCGTAAAAACGTGATGCTCTTCAAGCAAATAATGTGTTTCATTCGTTAATGATTCACGGATTATCGATCATTCTTCGATTTTCATTATTTTTTCTTGTATCAACATTATGTCATAACTACCTATTTTTTTTCCTTTAAATGTTTTGTTATCGATATTGTATTGTTTTTCTTCAACATTGCCATGTAAAAAATAATTTGTAGATCCAGGATTAAAAAAATATGGTTTTTTCAAAATACTATGTTGTTGAAAATGTGTATGTCCTAGACAAATGATATCTGGTACATAATTTAATTCTTTCATTATTTTTTCTTCATTACAAATAAATTTTTTTTTAAAATTGTCAAATGAATAATAACCGTTATCTCCATGGTTGATGTAAAAATTTCAATTCAATATTTTGAAACTTAAAGAAGTTATTTTTTTTGGTTTTTCTCAATTTCCATCAACTGCATATATTATCATTTTTGAATATTCATTTTTTATTTTATCCAATCAATTGATGTTTTCTATATCACCAAGATGTATTAAAATATCAGGTTTGTTGTTGTATATTATTTCATCACTTTGTTCTTCGGAAAACATTCTTTCTGGATAAAATGCCATTGAGTTTTGATGACAATCGCTCATTAATAATACTTTTATCATTATCACACAATTATTTTTTTGTTGTTTTTTAATAACAATTTATTAATTTTAGAAAATGGTTTTGAATTAAAAAAACCAGTTGATGCACTTAGTGGCGAAGGATGTGCTGAACAAATAACAAATTGCTTATTCTTATTAATGAATTTTATTTTTTGCTGAGCAAATTTTCCTCATAATACAAAAATTACACCGGATATTTTATCATCTAATAATTCAATAATATCATTAACAAAATTTTCTCAACCAAAAAGAAAATGTGAGTTAGGTTTTTCGGCATCAACAGTTAATGTATTATTCAAAAGTAGTACTCCTTGTTTTGCTCAATCTTCTAAGTTTCCATTATTTCTTTTAATGTGCAAATCATTAAATAATTCACGGAAAATATTTTGTAAAGATTTTGGCAATGGTATGTTATTATTAACGCTGAAACATAATCCATTTGCTTGTCTTGGTTTATAGTATGGATCTTGACCGATGATAACAACTTTTGTATTTTCAAAATCAAAAAAATTAAAACATGAAAATATTTTGTCACTTTCAGGAAAAACTATCCCGTTTTTATACGCTTCGTCTACTAATTTTTCTAATTTTGTTCAATATGATTTTTTCGTTTCGTTTATGATAATATTATGTCAATTAGTTTTTACATTAATTTGCATAAATATTAGTTGTTATCATCGTTAATTAATGGAATAATTTTATTAGAGATATCTAAATCGGTTGTTTGGTTAGTTAAAAAATCCCCCAATAACATTTGAAAAATATAACTAAAATATTTTTCTTCTTGCCCATCTTGTGGTAAAGATTCATTATCAATTATTTTCGATAAAAAATTAGTAAATTTATTATATTTTTTTAATAACTTACTTTTATCAAGATATGCAATAACGTTTTCAAATTGATCATCAACCATTTTTCCTTTAGGTGAATATGGAAAAGTTGAAATTCCTTCTACATTTTTAATTTGATCTGATGAAAATAACGAATAGTCAAAAACAACTTCTCCATTATCATCAATGTTAAATAAAAGTCAAACAGGGAATACTGAATCCATTTCTATCGAACGAAAAATAGGAACTTTTCTTCCATAAGATACCCCATCACCTATTGGCAAATTTATTTTATCATCAAAATCACCTTTTGGTGTATATGGTGCATAATCAGCAAATGCAATAAAATCAGAAGAGTTGATGTTTTTGTATTGAATCGAACTACCAATAGAATTATTTCAATCAACGTATAAAGATTTTATTGCGTATTCAATAGAAGCAGTTTGATTATTACCATCAAGATCTTTAATTGTAATATCAGCATCACCGAATTTTGGAAATATTGATTGTAAATTAACAGAATCATACGATGCATTTGATGAAGAAAGATTTACATTATATCCTAGTGTAGTTGCATGAGAATCTTGACCAGTTTTTTTATTTAAATTTTTTCACGCGTTCGATTTATTTACTTGATTATTAACTTCTTGCAAATCGTGAATGTATCATTCGTTTGGTATGAAAATTTTTTCTTTTGTTGGGTTATAGTATTTAAAATTAACATTATTAGGACGAATCAATATCGGTATTGAGCGTACAGCTTGTAAACCGCTTGGATTTTCAACACTTGCTGTTTGAGCGCTAATATATTGTGATGTTCAATCATCAATTTGTTCGCCGAATTGATTAGGGTAGCAAATATCATCTTGATCTTCAGTGAAACGTTTCGAAATTAATAAATCGTTACCATTTTGATCGTTTTTTACAGTTCATGTACCATCATCATCAACGATGTATTTTACATTAGAAGTAGATAATAATGGTCCAGGTCCAAAAAAATTACTTTCATATTTAAAGTTAACG
>JAITHU010000025.1 GCA_031279765.1 Mycoplasmataceae bacterium | reverse complement strand
GTAGAGTATTAAGTTCATATACAATTCAAAAACCATTATTCATAAATTATTTTTTTAATAAAAATTATAATTATAAAAAACTCAATTATTATTCATTAGCAACTATCTTTTTATTGTTTATATCGCTTATACCTGGTTTGCAAGTTGTTGATACTGATTTTTGATACTCTAGTATACAATATATTAATTGAGAAATAATTTTTGGTTTATTTGCTTCAATATTAACATTTATTATTCTTTCAGATATAAGCAAAATTTTTATTGTTAATAAATTATTTAATAACAAGATAACAAAAAATATTGTGTAATGTATTTATATCAATTGCTTCTGCACGAATTTTTTGATCCAAATTAAATTTAAATAAAATATTTGATATTTTTTCTTTATCATATTTTTTTTTTAAATTATTGTATAGTGTTTGTCTTTTAGAAGCAAAACATAACGAAATAAAATTATCAAATAATTTATCATAATTATTTTTTTTAATTAATTTTATTACTACTGAATCAACATTAGGTGATGGGAAAAAATTATTACGGTTAACATTTAACAAACGTTCAACAGCACAACAATAATTAATTATTACTGTAAAAGAATTAAATTTTTTTGATGATGGTTTAGCTAATATTCTATCAGCCATTTCTTTTTGAATCATACAATAAAATACATTAAGTTTACTTTTTAAAAATTTGATGAACACTAATGACGAAATAGAATATGGTAAATTTGACACTAATATTGTATTATTAGTTGAAATTTTATCCAAATCAACATTCAATATATCGTTATTAATCACTTCAATATTTCCATATTTTCTTTTTATGAAATCAGCAAGACGTTTATCTAATTCAATAACTGTTAACCTATTGCACTTATTAATTAATAATTCCGTTAGTGCACCAAGACCAGGACCAATTTCAATAATACTACTTATATTACTAGTAATATTTATTTCAATCTTACTAACCATTTGCATACAGATATTTTTATTTATTAAAAAATTTTGACCCATTTTTTTTGAAGGATTAAAATTGTTTTCTTTAAAAAAAGTATTTATCAAAGATAAATCATTCATTTATTCAATACCTAGTTTTTTTAATCTAGCTTCTAATGAACCGTGTTTTTTTCTACTACGCAATATCATTTTATGTAAAAAATATGATTGTGCTAAACTAAATAAACTATTTAAAAATCAATATACTCCAACACCGGTAGCATATACAACAACTAAAAAGCACATAAAACCAGCAAAAATATATTGGGTCATCTTGGTTTTTTTATACTGAGCATTACCCTTTTGTGTAATTGCAGTAGCGTTTCTATTTCTTGTTTTTGCTCATTTTTGTGGAAAAACCATAGAAATAAACTGAATTGGCACAATTATTAATACTAAAAAAATATATAATCAACCGCCATTAGTAAGATTTGACATTATTTCACCACCAGGAGATGCAGTGAATGATCAAATTCCAAACAAATCAACTGCTTTAAATGGACGTGTAATCGTTACAAATCGATAAATAACCATAAATATTGGTAAAGTAATTGCCATTTGTTCTAAAGCAGCAAACGGTTTAATTTTATGTTTTCTATAAATTGCCATTATTTCTTGCTGCTTTTTTTGTCTAGATTCCATGTCTTTTAAATCTTTATATTTTGCATTTATTTCAGCAACTTTTCCTTGTACCTCGCTCATTTTTTCGTTTTGTATAGTAGAACGTAATGTTACTAACAATGAAAAAGTACGAACTATTAACAATAAAACAAAAATAGTTAATAAAGCATTTACCCCACCTCACATTCAACGCGTTGCATACATTAAAGAAATTCCTAATATTGCTGTAGGATATACAAATATTGCATAAAATATTCCATAATCCATTGTAAATGTATCAAATGTAAAATAACTATAACCGTACGTTGATGAAAGATCATAATTATAATCACCTGTTGAACCAAACGCGTATCCAAATTCTAAACCACTACCAATTGTGTTGCTTGTTGCTACAGTTGAATCTCACATGGTTTGAAAACATCCTCATAAACCAATACTCATAAAAAATATAAAAATAGCTAATTTGCTTCATTTTCAAATTCGTTTTAATATTTTTTTAAAATTTGATTTCTTTCTATCAGGTCTAATTCAAAACGGATTTGGAATATCTGATTTCTTATGTAAATGTGATTGATTACCAAATAGTAATTTCGTGCTTAATAATACCATTATTATTTTATTTTTTCATACAATGACAAAAACAATTTTTTATTATTATTTCATTCATTTATATTATACTCTTGCTTTACTATTATTAAAATATCTATATTTTTTATTTTTTCTATTCCATTCATAATCATTCTTAATTGTCTTTTAATTTTATTACGAATTACCGCTGTTTTAAAAATATTTTTTTTTGTTGAAAAAGCGTATCTTAACTTTTTAATATCATTATATCTATATCTAAATAGATATATTTTATTACTAACTACATTTTTTTCCAAAAAAATATTACCAATATCTTTTTTCGATTTTAAAGAACAAAAAAAAATTTTATTCATCAGAAGATGATAATTTTTTTCTTCCTTTTTGTCTTCTTCTCTTAATTATTTTTTTTCCGTTACTTGTTGAGTTTCTAAATAAAAAACCAAATTTAC
This sequence comes from Mycoplasmataceae bacterium, assembly GCA_031279765.1. GTDB lineage: Bacteria > Bacillota_I > Bacilli_A > Mycoplasmatales > Mycoplasmoidaceae > Malacoplasma_A. Next base: position 2,559 of record JAITHU010000025.1, on the reverse strand, counting down.
GTGCTCTTTTAAGTTTGTTAGGTTGATAAGTTCTTTTCATTGTGTTAATTATATTATAAATGAATACTTTATAATCAACTATATATTTAATTTAAAATGGATTTAGAAAAAATATTAAAATCTTTTGATAAAGTTGTCAAAAATTTAAAAGATATTGTAGAAGATCAAACGATATATGAAAACATAATTTCAAAAATGAAATTGGATAGCGTTGAAAATAATAATATTTATATACTTTGTCAAAATAGTTTTTCAAAAGAGATAATCAATAATTATTTAAAAAAAATAACTTTTTTTATAAATGAAGAATTAAATGCAAATTACAATGTTATTATTGTAACATCTAATGAAAAAAAAAGTGTAGATGTAAAAGAAAATAACATATTTAATAAAAAATTTACATTTGAAAATTTTATAGTAAACGAATCAAACGAAAAATCATTTACTATTGCAAAAAAAATATTTGAAAATAATTTTAATTTAAATCCTATCTTATTTGTTGGAAATGTTGGTTCAGGAAAAACACATTTATTGTATGCAATTGCAAATGAATACAACAATAAATTTCCTAATAAAAAAATAAAATACATTGAATCAGAAGATTTTGTTAGAGATGTTTTGAATTCATTTTCAACACAAACAACAGAAAAACTAAAAGATGATTATTTAAATTTAGATATATTACTTATTGATGATATACAATTTTTAAGTAAAAAAGAAAAAACTAATGAGATATTTTTTTATATTTTTAACAAACTAATCGAAAAAGAAAAATTCATCATTATGGCTTCTGATACACAAATAGATAAACTAAATTCTTTTGAAGAAAGAATGAAATCACGATTTTCAAGTGGATTAGTTATTAAAATTGAAAAATATTCATCTGATGCAATAAAAAAAATAATTAAAAAAAAAATTGAATACGAATATAACGATTTATGTTCCATAAGCGATGAAGCGTTAGAATATATGTCTAATAGAAGTGATGGTGATATTAGAAAATTATGTGGTTTTTTAAAGACAATATTTTTCAATATTGAAAACGAAAAAATAAAAAATATTACTGTAGATATAATAAAAAAATATTTGGATATAGAATCAAACGATAATTTTAATATAAAACCAGAAATTATTATTAGTAAGATATGCTCTTTATTAAATGTTGATCAAAAATCAGTTATTTCAAATAATAAAATTAAAAAAAATTCTGAAGTACGTCATATTTGTATGCTTATGATACGACAAAAAACAAATATGACGTATGCACAAATAGGTAATCTTTTTTCTAATCGTTCACATGTTACCGTGATGGAAGGAATAGAAAAAGCAAAAAAAATCTTTAGTAAAGATAGCAATTTAAAAGATTACATAAGTAAAAACATTGAAACAATTTAAAAATCCTACAATCCTACATAAAATTAACCTTTTAATAATATAAAATAAACTAAAAGTTAAACTATAATTAAAATAAAGATAAGATGCTTAAATTTTCTATAGAAAAAAATATTTTTTTAACAGCTTTAAAATTCGCTTTGAACATAAACGATCAAAGTTCTTCAAACTTCGTTTTGTCTAGTTTTAAAATAGAAATTAAAAACGAAAACCTAGTTATCGAAACTTCAAACCAAAATAATTCTCTTAAAATTACAATAGGAAAAGAAAATATAACCGATATCTCTTCAGGGAAAATTTTAATCAAAGCAAAAATTTTATACGATACAATAAACAAAATTTCAAATAGTAACGTAAAAATTGAACAAATCGACAGTTCAATACTTAAAATAACTAGCGCTAAATTTACAGCGAACATTAATTTATTCGATGTTGAGGCGTATCCAATAGTAGATTTTGACAAAAATGGATATAAAAAAATAATTATACCGTTAGAATTATTAAAAATAATATCAAATAAATTAATTTCTTTTAGTGAAAAAACAATGAGCAATATTTCACCATTAAATGGAATTTTATTTGATAGTACAAGAATTGATAATCAAATAGAAGTTGTTGCTTCAGATTATGCACAATTAGCATACATTAAAGAAAAGTATGTTGGCGAAAAGTTTAAAAGTATTTTTACTATAGAAATGATTGCAATTATTATGAATATGTACGAGCAAAATAAAGATACAAAAGTTGATTTATATTTAAAAGAGAAAAATGTTATTTTAGATAATAAAAATATTTTAATAAAATGTAAATTAATTGATGGAGATTTTCCATCAGTAAACAAAATAATAGATGAAGAACAAATATTTTTTTTAAAATTTAATAAAAAAGAAGCAATTGATATTATCGAACGTTCGATAATAATTAACGCAAACGAAAAAAAACCAATTACTCAATTAAATTTTAAAAAAAATATCATTGAAATAATATGTTCTAGTTCAGAAATTGGGAAAACATACGATGAATTATTATTGTTAAATAACTATGATGGAGAAAATATAAGTGTATCTGTTAATGCAAAAAATTTATTAAATATATTGAAAAATATTAATAGTAGCATTGTTACATTATCGTTTTCATCAAAAAATAGACCATTCAATTTTATAGATG
>JAITHU010000012.1 GCA_031279765.1 Mycoplasmataceae bacterium | reverse complement strand
TATTATTAATTATTTTATTATCTAAACTTCATTCGTACGGAACAATTTTAAGCACGTGTTTTGTACGACTATTGTAGTTTTCAATAATTTGTTTCTCGTTTGATAATAAAATATTTGATGGTATTTCGTTATAAAGTAATTTGCAACTTTTTTCATCATTTTCAATATATAACGGCATTTGTGCAATATTAATAATATATTTTTCGATGATTATTCCTAAAAATATATCAGCTTCTTTAATTAATGTACGAACAACATTAACTGTTTCTTTTTTCTTCGTTTCTTCTATTAATAAATTATCGTTGCAATAATCAAGAGTAATTTTTTTAAAAAACAAACAATTATTTCTTTTGTTTTTGCGATCAACAACTAAAAGCTTAATTGCTTTTTCTTCAAACGAAAGAACGGCATAAACTTCTTTAAGATTGTACATTTTATTTTTTTTTAACTCCTCTCATTTTTGCTGAGTGACTACGTTGGTTTGCTAATAATTCTTCTTCATTAGGAGTAATGGGTTTTTTATTTAATAACTCATATGGAATATATTCATTTGCAATAGGTATTTCTTTTGGCACTTTACTCATTATTAAACTAGCAAATGATGTTTTTACTATCCTATCTTCTAATGAATGGAAACTTATTACAACTATTCTTCCATCGTTATTCAATAACTTTGGTAATACTTCTAACACTTTTTTTAATGAATTAATTTCATCATTTACTTCAATACGTATTGCTTGAAAAAATTTTTTCGCTGGGTGTTTTTGTGAGTTTAATTGATATTTAGGAATACTTTTTTTAATTAAATCAACAAGTTGTTTAGTCGTTTCAATAGGTCGAGATTTAATAATTAATTGAATCGTTTTCTCACAATCATTAATTTCACCGTATTCTTTAAAAACTTTACGTAATTTATCTATTGAATAATTGTTTAACACATATTTTGCATCTAAATCTTGTTCGAGATTCATTCTCATATCTAATATCGCTTCTTGGTGGTAACTAAAACCACGTTGCATATCATCTAACATTGGACTAGAAACTCCTAAATCTAATAATGCCCCATCTATTTTTTTTATTTGTAATGATTCTAGTAATTCTTCTATACACGAAAAATTAGTATGAAATATTGTAACACGTTTATCGTTAGTAAACATTGTTTTTAAATAATTACATGCTTCTAAATCATTATCAATACAGATTAACTTACCGATATTGTTAAGTTTTTCTAATATAACTCTAGAATGTCCGCCTCTTCCAGCTGTACAATCAACATATACACCATTAGGTTTAATATTTAATAAATTAATTGCCTCATTTAACATTACTGGTTTATGTGAAAAATTTACCATATTGCATTACTCCTTTTCTAAATTTTCAGCAATTTTTTCAAATGTTTTATCTGTATCTTTTTTAAATTTGTTATAAGTTTCTTTATCTCAAAGTTCTATTTTGTCACCAACACCAATAATAATAATTTCTTTATTAATATTTGCTTCTACTAATAAGTTATTGGGAATTAATATTCTTTTAGATGTGTCAATTTCTAAATCACATGCATTAGCTAATAGTTGACGTATTACAATACGCGAATCTTTTTTTGTTTGTGTTAATTTCATTAATGAATTAGCGTATTGTTCAAAATCTCCTTCATTTCTTAGTTCTAAACAACCATCAAATCCTTTACTAATAACGATTTTTTTAGTTAATTTTACTAATAGTTTTGCTGGCAAAACTATTCTATTTTTATCATCTAAATTATGTATAAATGTTCCTAGAAATATCATACTTCCACTTTATCCCACTTTACTACACTTATTATACACAAAAATACTTTTATTACATAAAAATAAACTAAATTAATAAAAAATACTCCCACCACTTTAACAATAATAATTGTAAAAGGTTTATAATGAATAAAGCATGAAACAAACAAACAAACAAACAAACAAACAAACAAACAAACAAAATAAAGGTGTTATTTATATAATGACAACAGCGGTGAATGACTTAATAAAAATCGGTCAATCATCAAAACACGAAAAACGATGACAAAATTTAGAAAAAAATGGATACTTTAACGTTTCTGGATTAAAAATATTTTTTGCTATTGAATTAAATAATTACAAAGAAAAAGAAAAATTATTACATGAAGTATTTTCTAAACATAGAATTGGCAAAAGTGAGTTATTCGCGCTCGATTGTAATATTGCAAAAGATTTGTTACTTTCTTTTGAAGGAGAAATTATTTATTCAAATGATGATGTTAAAAAACAAAAAGAAATTAATAAAATCAAAAAACAACGTGGAAAACTTATTAATTTTTTAGACATATTTAAACCCGGTGAAGAAATTTTTTTCATCTACGATGATAAAAAAACAGCTAAAATTATCGATGAACGTAACGTAGAATATAATCAAAAAAATTATAAATTATCTTCTTTAACGAAGGAGATTTTAACTAAAATAGGTAAAGCAAATAAATCTGGTGCATATCAAGGGGCTGCTTTTTGGACAAATAAAGATCGTGTTAAAATAAGTGATTTAAATAAAAATTTAAATTAAATCTAATTCTTTAAAAATATCACCAATTCATGTACCATCAAGTTTTTTAATCGCTTTTTTAATAATTATTTTTTTTATAAATGGCATTTCTCAATCAGTGATTTTTTTCTTATCATGCAAATAATACAAACTCCTCAATAAACAACGCATATCATAACGTGAACCGAAGGTTTCAGGAACTCCACGTTCTACATTAAGTAATGTATAAACAGCAATCATTGCAGTTCTTACTGAATATTCAACAGTGAAAACACAATCATCAGGTACTTCTGTTCATTGTCCTAAGAAAGCAAAATTAGTTGCTCCATCAACGACTACTTTTGGTCGATCTGTTTTATTTCTTGGCATAAAAAAAGAAGTAATATATGGCATCATACACGGTATACAATTAACATCTTTCGCAATGATATCAATTTCGTTTTTAGCAATTCCGATATGATACAATCACTCCTTAGTAATTTCTTGTCCAGAACATTCTTTCATTGGTTTTTTGATATAGTTTCCGATTTTGTCTGTTAGTAAACCATAAATTCAAACAACACCTTGGTTTTTTCCTTGGTTTTTAAAATGTGGATAACGCGAAATAGAATACCCTAATAATCAATTAGAATCTTTTATTGTTAAAGGACCACCAGTTACATAACTTCCCGTAAACATTCCACGTTTAACAATTTTTTCAATACATTTTATTACTTTATCATTAGAAGTAGTTGCGGTTGCAGAAATTCAATGTGTTTGATCGAAATTATTAATAAATTTATCAGGGTTTCCAAAAGCTTTATCTTGTTTAGCAATATTTTTTCAAAGTTGTCAAACTGGTCCAATTGTTGTATTCATAATTGCAGGTTTTTCATTGTTTCCGAAAGTAGAATTTTCAACACAACTTCCATTTGTAATGAAAACTAAATCATCTTTAGAACGTAAAACAATATTTTTCTTTTTCTTGCTAACGATTAATTCAATATTTGTTGCGGTTTTAGTATTACCATTTTTTTTAAATTTAACGTTAGTAACCAAACTATCGTATTGAAAATTAACACCATTATTTTTTAAATAATCGATTATTGGCAAAATAATAGAATCATATTGGTTGTATCTAGTGAATTTAAGTGCGGTAAGATCGGCGATTCCGTCAATATGATGAATAAATCTTAATAGATATCTTCGCATTTCAATAGCACTATGCCATTCTTGAAAAGCGAACATTGTTCTTCAATATAATCAAAAGTTACTAGAAAAAAAATCTTTTCCTAAAACTTGATTAATTCTTAAATCATTTAATTTATCCTCGTTACTCATCATTAGTTTTACTATTTCTTTCATTGCTTTTGGGGATAAAGTAAATTTTCCTTTCGTTTCACCATCTTTACCGCAATTTTTTGATGTTCTACACAACGAAATACATGGATCGTCTTTATTTAATCAAAAAAATTCATCTAAAACTGAAAATTTTTTATCCTCTAACGAAGGAATTGATTTTAATAAATCTCACATGCATTCGTAATGGTCTTCTAATTCTCTCCCACCACGAACAATAAAACCTAAATTTTCATGTTTTCTTCCATCCATTGCACCACCAGAAATTTTATCAGCTTCAAAAATAGTAATATTTTTTCCTGGAATTTGCGCATCTCTTATTAAAAAAACAGCTGCTGATAACGAAGCAATTCCACCACCAATTAAATAAACTTTTTTCTTATCAGCATCAACAACTTTACGAGGTTTAGCAAACGCTTCATAGTTACCGCAAGAATTATAGTACCCTTTAATATTTTTAAAAATATTTTCTACTCCAGGTACTTTATTCTTTAATGCAATCTTTTTTGTTTCCTCATTTTTGATATTATTTTTTAGTATATTCATAGTTGCTACTATTATATGTAAATAAAAATATTTTTTTTAATTTAATATTACATATTTTTTTTATATATAATATGCGCGGAAAGGAGAGAAAATGAATAAAAAAGATTGTCAAACACAATTTAAAAATTATCTTGCTGTCATTGAAAAACGTCATAGCAATTATTCATTAACTAATAAGACATTATTAGAAGACGATAAATTATTTAGTTTTATTTATAATTGTTTCTATTACGCACCATCAGCTTTCAATGTTCAGTCAACAAGAATGGTAATATTAAAAGATAAAAAACATAAAACTCTTTGAGAACATGTTTTAAATAACTTAGAAAAACCTATACCAGAAATTGTTGTTACTGAATTGAATAGTTGCAAGGAAGCGTATGCTACAATATTATTTTTCGATGACACAAGTGTTACAAAAAAAGCATCAAGTGATTATGCGATGCCATTAGAAAATTTTGAATCATGATCATTGCAAACAAATGCAATGGTTCAATATGCAATATGAGCTGGTGTTTCATATGCTGGATATGGCGCGAATATCCAACACTACAATTCATTAGTTAAAGAGGCAATAAAGAAATTCAATATTCCAAAAAATTGAAAACTTATTGCACAAATGTCGATTGGGGTGCCAAAAAATACACCTGATGAGCATTCACATCTTAACTTTGATGAGGTGATTAAGTTAGTCGAATAGACGAAACTTAATTAAAATGCAAAAACCACTGATATTAATCAGTGGTTTTTTATGTTTATACGAAATCAACAATTGAAGATAGGCAAGACAATTGTTGTTTCTAATTAATTAATGATAAAATTTGGTGCTCGGAAAGGGACTTGAACCCTTAAGAAGTTGCCCTCGGTAGATTTTGAGTCTACTGCGTTTGCCATTCCGCCACCCGAGCGATAACAAAACATTTTACTTATATATATTATAGTTGAATTAAACTTTTTTTCCAATACGAAGAAAATGTACTTCTTCCGCCATACTAACAATTGCTGATACTAGAATTACAACTGCAAGAATAATAAAAACGATATCGTAAGTGTACCCCATATCAGTTCCAGGAATTGTTCCATAAAGTACCGGTTTTAATAATCAAAGAGCGGATGCGTTTCCAGTTCAATAAAGAATTACTCCTACAAAATAAAAACCATAAAGAATAAATAATATAAAATTAATTACTGTTGCTGCTAAAAAGAAAATTTTTATTATTGTTACATTTGTAAAATAGTAATTATAAACAAGTAAAAATAATAATATAGTAAATGAGGAAAAAGCAAGACATGCACTAGTTAGATTAATCTCATCAATTATCGGATTAGTAAATAATAAAAACATTGAAATAATAGCAAGTATTGAAAAAATAAATATGAAAATAGAAACAATTATTCTTTTATTTGCTTGAGGATTTTTTATCTTATTAAAATGATGATGCGAAGAAGTGTGATGATGTGTATGATTATTCTTGGAAGTGCTCATATTACAATAATTATACTAAAATTTTTATTATTAATTACCCCTCGTATACTTGAAAATTTGCCAATCCTAATCAATTGTTTAATCTAGTAATATAGAATCACATAGTGCAATAATTCAAACCTCAAGTATTTAATGCACCATATCATGTTGTTTGAGATGTTGGAAGTCCACTTGTTGTAGTATTATAAATAGTAGTTTGACCAGTACCTGATGTGCTAGCATTTCTAGTAGCATCTAATCTTATACCAGAAGGTCCATAGTAATTGCCTCCTTGATATCCGATAAATTCAAATCCTGTTATATATAAATCTTGAACAGCATCAGGATAAAAACCAACTCACAAATATCCTGATGGATTTTCAAATTGAAAACAATGTGAAGTTCCAGTAGTATTGCTATCAAAAGCTTTATAAGCATCATATCCAGAATAATAATTTACTGCAGCTGCATTTCAATATCCTCCTTGATCGCTAGATAAATTTAAACTAAGTTTAGCTCCTAATCTAACTTGTCATGTACTAGTTAAAGAAATAACATTCGTGTAATTAGGATTTGATAAAGTAGCTTTGATAGCGTATGTTTTCAATCCTTTTGTAGCACACGCGGTATTGATACTTAAAGTAGTACCAGATAAACTCATCACACTATTAGGATTAGAAGCTAATTCATAACTTATAGTAGTATTAGTAGAAAAACCTGATCATGTAGCGGATAATGTACACGAAGTACTAGCAATTCTTCCAATGCTAAAATTTTTATTAATCAAATTACTATTGCTTTGATTAATACTACTAATACTTGCTCAATTTGTATCTGTATTTTTTACTATACTAACGGTAAATGTAGTGCTAATTTGTTTAGAAGTATATCCTGATTTGCTTATGGTGCAAATAGCTGTATAATTCAAATTACTTCCGTTTCCATAAGTAAGTCCATTACCAGAAGCACATGATACTTGACCACTAGTAGAATTAATAGTAATAAAACTATAACTAGTAGTAATTGATCAAGAATATGTTACACCAGTTGTTGGTTGATTGGAAATAGATACAGTAGAACTATATGTTTTGTTATATTGACAATTAAAATTTCCATTACCTAATGTGAAATTGTTGAATGTTCTTCCATCAAATTGTAACGAAACATTAAAAGTTGCATCTTCCAAATAATAATATGAATTAGCAACAGGAGAAATTTTTACAGTATACATATTAGTATCATTGTTCTTTACAGTAGAATACGAACCAACTAATTGTAATTGATTAATATTTACCGTTGGATATTTTACTTTTAGACAATTTAAAAATTTAGAAAAAGTATTACATTGTGTTATTGTGTAGTCGAATGTAGAATTTATACTAGCAACTTGACCAGTGCCACTAACGCTAAATATACTTGCTAAAGATATTTTATTAAATAATGTGTATTCAAAACTAGCATTACCGAAATATTTGCGGGAATCGCAACTAAACTCACATGTTCCACTAGAAATAGTATCTACATGAACGTAATTTACTATATCACTATATTGTGGATCAACTATGCTTCCTATAAAACTTTTAGCATCATCTTCTGATAATGTTGTATCTGGACAATTAAATGTAGATGTAGGACCAATAATAGTAGATATATCAATTCTATTCAACGTCACATTTTCGGTATGCAAAACATTTTCATTACGTAAATGTTTATTAGCATTAGAACCTCAAAATAACACAAGGAAAATTGTTGGGACAATTACAATTAAAATAAAAAATAATTTTAAAGATTTTTTATTCTTGTTTTGCATTTAACTAGTCAATTAGTGCGTAAGAAATTGTATAAATTGTAGTGGTATATGATATAGAACTAGACATTCCTGCTAACGTAATATCACCACCTCCTGAACCTGAAAGAATATTAATTTCAATTTGGTTTCAAGAAATTGTATTAACAATAGAAGGGTTGATAACTTGTTTCAAAACATATATAACATCATATATATTTGGAGTTGCGTAGAATATGGTACCTAAAGTAGTAATCGGAGAAGATGTGCCATCTATCATTAAAGTACTAACATTTACCTTAGCAACATAACCTCAACTAAATTCGTAATCAGAAACAGCAGAAGAATGTGTATCATAAAATGGATTTCCAGAAATTACAAAATTCGCTGAATCACCATCTATATTATCAAAATTATATGTTTCTAAATATTCTCCATCCAATCTACCGTCATATAAATTAGTACCACTATATATTTCATCAAATCTAGATAATAAACTTGAATTATCAGGAGTAACGTAGAACGCTCCATTTCATCCAGTTTTTCATCCAGTTTCTCAAGCGATTTCATTTCTAAACAATTTTAAAGTAAATGTTATTGGAGATGATGAAGAATAATATGTGGGATTTACACCTCCTGGTGCTAATCTAATATTAATATATTTATCAGAACTAATGTCCCATGCTAATAATGTTTGTGCTGGTGTTGTGGAAGTAATCCCAAATGCATCAGCCGAATAATCTACTCATGTAGTTCCAGCTGTAGGATCTGTATCTACTTGCAATTTAATAGCATTTACATCTAAATCATTATTACCAGTTGCGCTTTTAATTGCATTAAACAATTCACTAATAGAATAACCTGAAGTATTTTCACTAGTCAAATCAATGTTTGTATTAGTAAAATCAATAGCTAAACTACCTTGATCACCATTTTGCAAATAAAAATAAACAAAAAAACTACCTTCATATGCTCTAGAATATGGGTTAGCATCAATACTTACTTGTATTCATGTATTGTTTGTCTGAGTAGTAATAATATCAATGTCAATTCAATCAACAACTGTAGCAGTATCACCAGTAGTATCAGAGTAATTTTTTAATCATGTTAGTACATCTCCAGTAGACGCTCCACTTATAGGGGAAGAAGCATCGTTATATACTCATCCATCACCTGTAAAAGCGCTAGATGTTATAGTACTTACATCATCGTTTCAATGAGAAGTATCATCTTCAAAAATAGTTTTAATATCAATTTTTGTTGTATTTGGTGATAAAATTCTAATGAAAACAAAACTTAAAGCTCCAACGGATGATAAAAATAAAAGTAATAGTAAAAATAATAGTAAAAACTTTTTATGTTTATGTTTTTTTTCTTCAGTTTGAATTTGGTTTTCTAATGTTTTATTCATGTTCTTGTAATATTATACAATATTAATACAAACAATATTAATACAAAAAAAATGATTAGAAGAACCCGTGGAGTATCTAATAAATACTTAGATAAATATGTGCAATGGGTCAGTTGGTGTAAACAATCATCTAAGTTAAGCTTTGCTCAACAAATCAACGCAATGTTTAATGATTGTTGCAAAAGCTATATTTAGTGTAAATTAGTAAAAAAGTTAAATTTTTCATCATTGTAATATAAGGTTTCGATACCTTCCTTATAACAATAAGAAATTCAGCCATGATTTGCTTGCTCAACAATAAGTACAAAAACTTGATTGTTTGTAATTAAATATTATGTTGGACAAACAAGAGAATTAATAAAAAGACAAAAAAATCATGTTGATTGGAAGTTAGGAGTAACAAAAAATAGTCGTTTTCCGCAGACGGATATTAATAGTATTTTAATTTCATATATTCCTTGTGATTCATTGGATGAAATTACTGAATTAGAAAAAAAATGGATTAGAGAAACTGGTTCTTATATTGATGGATATA
>JAITHU010000031.1 GCA_031279765.1 Mycoplasmataceae bacterium | reverse complement strand
ATTGCTAGTATCAACAACACTAGCACTAACGTTATTTCATCCTGCAACCGAATTAAATAATTGACTAGCTTTCCCAGATAATTTAATTTCGAAACCATTACTATTTTCGATATTCTCTGATAATTTTGTTTCAATTTGATATGAATATTCAATTTTATTTTCAGGAGAATTTTCGTTAATGCGTTCATCGATATGTGCAATTTTTAATGTTTCAATAGAAAAACGATCATCGCATATAAAAGATGGCGATACAATTAATTTTTGTATATGACGATCAACATAAACAGTTCCGTCATCCATTCAACCAGTATCATTATCAATATACAATTCACTAGTTAGATATTGAAATACACAATAAGGATTTGAATTAGTTTCAACAAGCGTTCCGTCGCTATAAATTTTGCTTGTTTCATCATAAATGTAAGAAAATTTTTCAAGATAATAACCATAAGAAATAGTATCAGTTTCTTCTTCTGGATAATTTGGAATACTTTGACTAGGTTTCATAAAGTTTAATAACTCGTTACCTATAGTAGCAAATCCACCAGCACTTTTCAAATAAGAAAATTTATAATCTGGTCTAATTCTTGTACCAGCTATATTGTATTGAATTGTTGAAGAACTACGATTTTTAGTAATCGGATCAATTCCGCTCTTTGTTGTAGCGTATTCTCATGTGTAAAAACTATCAAAAGCTTTTAAATCTCATCAATATGGATCATCATCAAAAAATTCTATCGCTGGAACGTTTTCGTTATGTTTCCAAATTAAAGCTGCAATGCCAAAACCAGCACCCATAAAACATGCTAATCCTAATGTTCCACCAACTGCTAATAAGCATAAATTTTTTGTTTTACTAGAATTAGTTGTCTTAACTTTTTTAACTGAAGACATATTACATTATCTTTATAACACTAAAAAAAAAAAAAAACTACAAAAAAATTATTTATATTAAAATATAAAGAAATTAAAATACGTTTCTTTTCGCACTTTCAACGGCTGCTTTTACTTGTTTTTTAATATTCGGATTAGAAAAGAATTTACTTTTAACATCTTCGCCATAAATATTTTTAGCAACAATTTTGCGGTGTTTCTTTAATTTTTTAGCTTCTTTCTCGGAAAGCATCATTGATTCAAAAGAATAACCATTTTTATGCATATCTCGCAATTCGCGTAAACGTTGAAATTCTTCTGTTTTTCTTGTATACCCTTTATGAAGAATTTTTAACTCTCTAGCATATTCTACACATGTAAGTATAGAAATAAGTGTCATCGCTATAAAAACAATCATAAATATTTCCATTAATAACGAAATTGTGTAATTTCCTGTAATTAATGAACGTGAAAAAAATCATCCATCATAAGTTCCGTCAATTAGCGGAACAACCAATAGTGAAATAAAAAAATAAATAACAGTTCATACTACAATACTAGCAAGTGAAATCATAAGAACAATTAATTGTCTCTTTAATAACCTTTGACGATATGACTCTTCTGCTCTTCTTACCATAACTTAAGCGTGTGTATTATTAACTTTGAATTTAAGTGTTTTTCAATAAGGATCAGGATTAAATGCACCATCCTCAAATTCCAACGCATTTGAAACTTTTCCTTTAATATCATCATAACGTAAAACATTATCCTTTGTTCCAACTCAAAATATGTATCCATGTAAAATACGTTTTTTCATTTTATATACAGAAACAACTTCACCAGTAGCTAATTTATATACGAAACCATCACGAGAAATTTCAACAACTTCTTTAGGTGATCTCCTAATAGCACGATAGTAATTAATAATTACTACTGCAGATAGAACAGTACTAATTAAACAAACTGCAACAAAAACAATTATTAATATTAAAAATTGTAATGGAGAAAACTCTATATTCATTTTTATCCTTTCGCTCCTTTCGGAATAGTGAAGAACGGAATTGTTTCGTTACTATTTTGTTGTTGAGGTTGTTGAACTTGGTTGAAGTATTGAGGTTGAGGTTGTTGAACTTGGTTGAAGTATTGAGGTTGAGGTTGTTGAACTTGGTTGAAGTATTGAGGTTGAGGTTGTTGAACTTGGTTGAAGTATTGAGGCTGAGGTTGTTGAACTTGGTTGAAGTATTGAGGCTGAATGAAATTACTACGAGGAGCACCTTGTTCGTTAGCAATTACTTCTTGTTCATGACGTTCAAACGCATCCGCAAGACTAACGTTATTGTTGTTAGTTTGATTCAATACATATAGTCCCAAATCATCTCAAGTAACCAATGGTAATTTTTTCTTTCCATCTTCACGCATTTCTTGATTACGTTTTTCAATTTCAGAATCGTCACCTTTCTTAAAGAACTCATTATTAGATGGTAATTCTTCGAATTCTAGTTTATGACGAGGCAATGTACCAGCAATATATTCCGGTAAAGTAATAATTAATTCATGTTTCAAGGCACGAAGAATATTTTGAATAATAACATCACGATTAATAATTTTACATCATTGAAGAATTGAAACACGAATAAATTTTCATCCTTTTAATTCTAAAAAATGTTGCGCATAATAATCACGTTGTTGAGCAGGTATAGAAGGATCAAAATCAAATTCGTCACAAATAACGCCTAACGGAAATGAACCAGTTCGTTTATCTTCGATAACTATACCAATTTTGAAATTACCTTCGCGATGCGCATATTTACAAGAAAAAACATCTGGTAACATAGGTTCTAATTCTTCGCCAATACTTTTTGCAAGTGAATTACTGCCTTTACTAGAAATATCGTTCTCAATATTAACAATACCAATTGTATATTCAGAAAACATATTAGTAATTTCTGGAGAATTTACATCCCTAATAATATCGAATTGTTCAATATATTCAAGATATTTTTTAAAAATAAGTACACTTGGCAAATCTGTATCAATATCTTCTGACATAAACGACTTAATAATTGTCATATTATTTTTAGAACGTGAAGCCATAACGTTAATACGGTTAGCACCATATGAACCAGATATCGGACCAAATCCTGATGTAATTTTATTTTGAATACCTTTACATCATCCAACTGTAATAATAATATTATCTCGTTCTTCTCCTTGAACATCTTCAACAGTTTTAACAAATAACGATTGATCTTGACCGGTATCTGAATCAAAACGATGTAATTCGTTTAAAACAAAACGCGAAGAACTATTCCTTAACAAATAAGTAATGTAATCACATTGTTGTTGAGAGAAAGTTATTATACCAATACTACCATGACCATGTGTTTCACAAATTTCAGTAACTAATTCCATTACTTTATTTGCTTCAAGAAAATTTACTCCGTCTTGTAAATATGCTCCATCAATATTGTATAAATGTAATGCTGGTGCACTTTTAATTGGGGCATCGCACACATTAAGACGTCCATTGTAAAAAACCATATTCGAAAAATTAATTAACTCTTTTTTAGTTGAACGATAGTGAAAATCAAGAGTTGTTGTTTGTACTTTTTGCATTGCATAATCAATTAATGATTTAACTTGAACTAATAGCTCGTATTCTATCTTATCATCAACTGTTTTTATTTTCTTTTTATCGTAATCAATTGAACTAGTAGCTTTATCTTCATATGTATCAACTGGTGGAGTTTGTTTCCTATCTCCTAAAACAGCAAAACGTTTACCACGATAAATAATCGGAATCGCTTTTTCAATTGATAATTGCGAAGCTTCATCAACAACAACATAATCAAATAAACCTCAACGAGTAGGAAGTAACATACTAGCGGCATGAGGTGAAGAAATAATAACTGGGAAGCATAAAGCGATTATTGGGTTATATTTTTGCAAAATTAATTGTAAATTTTTAATGCGATCAACACTATTAACATATGCATATAATTCATTAAATTGGTTGTACAAATCATTATTAGTATCAAGAACTTTAATTAAATTACGAATGAAATTAGTTTCACATGTAATTAAATCATCTCTTTGTTTTTCTTCCAAAAGGTTATCAATTTCTTTTGTTCAAACATAATTATCACATGAAATCGATTCAACATTTTGATTTAAAAAACTTGTTAGTTTAGGCAAATCGCAAGCTAAATCAAAATCGAAATTTTCTGCATCATATCTTTTATCAAATTCAATAACATTTGCGTAAATTGGTTGTGTTGAAAAAGTACTAAATTTTTTATATCATTCAGCATCTTTTGTACAAAGTGTAAAAATTGTATATTCATCAATTTTATTAAATGCTTCAACTAAAATTTTGTAATCTTGATTTTTTTTAAATTTACGAGGCTTAACTTCATCAGCCATCTCAGCAACATCTTCTAGTATCTCGTTATATTTTAAATAATATGGAATACTTTTAACGACTTTATCTGGTGTGCCATCGTATATTGGTGCAAGATCAATTAACATAGTAAATTGCTTGTCTGTCATTCCTAATGATGTTTGAATACCCTTAAGTGTATTAAAAATTGTTGAATCATCAACTGTTTTTTTAATAAATGACCAAAAATCACGAGCAGTTGTAAAAGATGGAATAATATCACGAACAAATCTTAAACCACCATACAAACTTACTCAATTATCATTAAATTTACGAACAAATTCAGGAAAACGAGAACCTTCAGATGAATGCATTGCAACATTAAATTGTTGTAATTTTTTAAATATGTCATCTAAATGTGTAGATGATGATTCCAAAAGAAGTGTAGTATCATTTATAGCACTAGCACCATAAAGTTGACGAATACGTTGCATACCAATTTGTAATTGACGCGTAACATCTATGGTATCAGAGTCAACTTCATAGAAACGCAAACAATATGCACGCAAACGATTTAAACGGTTATAAACAACACCAGCGGCAGTTTTTTTTTCGGTAACAAATAAACAAGAACGACACAAGTTTATATAATTTGCAATTATATTAGAAATAGTTTGGGACTTTCCAGTACCAGGTGGACCTTGAATAACTATCGAGTTGTTTATCGCAATGTGAGCAGCTTTCTTTTGAGAATAATCTAAAGGAATTATTTCTTTTACCATTGCTTCAGGAAACAATTTACTACTTTCTTTTGAAAGCTTCAACGCATCACAAACAGAATTATGTAAATCGCTCATAAATTTAGGTCCATCAGTTGCTAACATTTCGTTGTAATCAAAATATATATTTCCTGATGCAGATGATGGGGTAAATAATCCTATGATCGCTGAATCAGAAATCATAAAATTAAAACCATTCAATGCTTGCAAATTATCAATAACATTGATTTGCATATAATCCGAAAATGAAAAACTTTGTAATATTTCTACTAATCTTTCCGCTTCTGTTGCTGGTATTTTAAAACCAGCAGATGCATAAACATCAAATATTTTTTTAGCAAAAATAGTAACGTCAGAAAAATTAGTACCAGCGTTCATATTAACATCTACACGATTACTAGAATTTTGTGCAAGACAGCGGATAAATATTTCTGAATTAATATTAACTATCGGTTTTTCATCATCATCTACAACTAATTGCAATGTAACTATACCTGTTAATTCATCAGCAACAACTTTAATTTTTCATAAAAGCAATGGCCCACAAAAAATAAATTGTTTTTGTTTTTCTTTAAATTCATCAATTGTTGGCATAGTTCCATCATCGTTAGGTTCAACAACTAATTCATTTTTTGTAGTACCAAAACAATACGGTCACCCAATGTAAAGTGAATCAATACCAGATTCTTTTTTAAAATTTAAATTAGCTAAAAATAACGCATTTAGCATTTCGATTGTTTGAGGATCGTCATTATTTCTTGGATTAAATTGTAATTCTTCACCAGAAAGTACAGCTTGCAAGAAATTGTAACCGTCAAATGGTGATTTTAATAAATTCAAATTAAACATTTTACGAGCATTTTTACTATCTTCTAAATTAGTAAAAAAAAGTTGCGAAGTATATGAATTTGAAACGATTCTATTTTGAAACATCTTTAAAAACTCAACCGCTTTATCGTGGTTAGATAAACCTTTAATATTTTTTTTAGTTTCTAAAACCGCTTCTGGAATAATCGCTTGTTGCTTATTATTTTTTTTGCCTAAAAAACCCATTTCTTAGCGTAATTATAACATAATGTATCTAATATTTCTTAAAAAAAAAAAAAAATTTGTTTACAATATATTGAAAACATTTAAAATATATGATCTACGCAATCTCATAACAAAAATAATAGTAAACGAAAAATTGAATAAACAAAATAACTTTTTAACTAAATATTATAATTAAATTAAAATGATATCAAATAGTAAAAATATAGATATTAGTATATTGGTTCCTTGTTATAATTCATCTTCAACTATTGAACGTTGTCTTGATTCTATTATTGATCAAGAATATAACTTAAAAAAAATTAAAATTATTTGTATAAATGACGGAAGTACTGATAATACATTACAAATACTACAAAAATATAAAAAAAAGTACGATAGCATATTTGAAATTTATTCACAAGAAAATGAAGGATTAGCAAAAACTCGACAAAACTTGCTATCCCACGTTACTACTACATTTTTTATGTTTTTGGATTCTGATGATTTTTTTTTGCCAAAAGCATTTAAACGTATTGTTAATGCTTCTAAAAATGGAAAATTTATTGTAACTGTTAGTAAATCTACACGTTACTTTGAAAATAAAAAAAAACATCGTATTTGGTGATTAAATTCTCATATTCACAAAAATATGTCTGGTCGTTCATATTTGAAATTAAATCAACCATTTTTATGAAACATATTAATTAATACAGATTATTTTAGAAAAACAAATATTAAGTGAACACCAAGGTTAGATTTTATGGAGGATAATGTTTGTGGAACATTACTATTTGCAAATATTAATAGAAAAAAAATTGGGGTATGCAAATATAAAACATATGCTTATTGTTACAACGAAAACTCATTATCTAATTCAAAAACATCGAAATTAAAAAATATTAGTACCGCTTTAAAACAAACAGAATGCTTTTTAAATGATATTAAAAATATAAATGAAAATAAAAAAGATATTGACTTTTTTATAAAAAACTTTATTTATGTTGTAGCGATGTATTTTGTTTGTGTATATTTTATTTTTCCAAAATTTTATAAATACGAAAAACCAGAAAAAGAATTATGAGAAGATACTAAACAAAAATTTATGCAAATTTTAAAAGAACACAATCTAACTATTACTAAACCAAAAGGATATTGAAGAATAATTTCTTATTATTTATGTGTTAAAAATAAATTTAAAAAAGTAAATTAATTATTTTCTAAAGAAACAATAAACTTACTACTAGTAGGAATACATGAAAATTTTGTTTTATCTGTTTCGTTGCTATTGAATGTATAACTAAGCAAATAACAATTAAATGTATCTGTACCAACGTATGAATATGGAATAATCATGGAAAAATAATTAGATTTTACTTCTATTTTATCACCTGCTGTTTCAGGGGGTTCAACAGGATATATTTCTGTTCCATTGTAATTAGTTAGATAACAAAGTTTTGGTATAACATCCGCTAATCCAATAACATATTGTAGTTTGCTCAAATCATCGTTATAATCGCTTATACCAGCAAATTGACTATCATTTAACAATAACAAAGTAGTTGTTTCTGTAATAAAATTATCTTCAGCACTTGGTTTTGAAATTTTTACATAAATTGTAGTAGAAGAGTAACAAATAACGTTACTAGTAGGTTCGGTGTCTTCATAAACAATCTTGTATAAATCTGTATTAACATCTTTTCAATAATTAACATTACCATATTTATATCCTGTTAATGTAACGCATGTAGTACCACAAGAAATAGTCGCAATCAAAGGAATTGTTGCTAGTGGAATAAAACATAGAGTTAAATATTTATAATTATTTTTTTTCATAACAACTTAATTATATATGCAATTAAAAATGCATTAATCATATTAATTAAAGTTACTACTTATATGTTTATTATTGCAACGAAATAATAAATTTATTATTAGTAGCATCACACGAAAATTTATTAATAGATTCATCAACTAAAGAAAGAGTATAACTAATTAAATAACAAGTATATGTATCTGTACCAGCATAAGCATCATGAATACCTAATGAAAAATAATTAGAACTAACATCAATAGAAGTATTTGGATCTGTTGGTGGTTCAATAGGATATGTTTCAGAACCATCTTCGTTAGAAAGTTCAAGAATTTCTGGTAAA
This sequence comes from Mycoplasmataceae bacterium, assembly GCA_031279765.1. Lineage (GTDB taxonomy): Bacteria > Bacillota_I > Bacilli_A > Mycoplasmatales > Mycoplasmoidaceae > Malacoplasma_A. The sequence continues at coordinate 5,251 of JAITHU010000031.1, read as the reverse complement.
GCGCTAGATAAACCAACCATATATCCAATTTTTTCAGCAGGAGAAGTACAATCATTCAACCCTTGATATTGATCGTTAGTCATAAATGCTATAGTAGTAGCAATTGCTTTTGAATTACCTTCACCATCTAATTCCATATGTGATTTTATTGTAGTAGAAGAGTGACATATAACATAGTTAGATGGTAAAGCTTGTGCAAACACTATTTTATCAAAACCAGTATCTGCATCCTTGCTAACTTCCACATTGCCATATTTAAATTCAGTTAATGTAACGCTTGTTACACCACAAGCAGTCGCGATGAAAGGAACTGCTATTAAAGGGGCAAAACATAGAGTTAAATATTTATAATTATTTTTTTTCATAACAATTTAATTATATATACATTTTGAAAAAAAATTAGTTATATCAACCAACTGCTATTTTATTGTTTGTTATCGTATAATTAAAAACCGCATTAAAAATGTTACTATTAATAGTTATTAAATTTATAACTACAACGTTATATACTACTACTTGATTATTAGAATCGTAAGATACACCTAAACCAAACCTAAAATATTCAGACAATATAGATTCTTCTACTCCAATAGGAGGAGAGGCGATGCTTGATGTATCTAATTCTTCTGTACCATCATTATTTGTTAAACAAATAGTAGTTGGGCATCTAGTAGATATATTTAAAAAAAGTGCAATCAATTCAGTAGCACTAGAACAATTTTGTAATGTACTTATTTGTTCATCGGTTGCGAAATACATATACATTGTGTTAGTATATAAAGTATTTTCATGATCTCGTTTAACATTTGTACCAACACCTTTTCTATTATCTGCAAAATTTTCAGTATGTATTACAACATAATTATCATTAGAACGAGCACCACTAAAATTTATAGTTGTAATATCATCGTTGTTTTGAACACTACAATTACCTGATGTTATTCCTGTAACTTCAAATGTTCAATCACCATCAATAACACGTGACGGCGAGCAACTACATGAGGTAATAAAAAAAGGCATTATTGCACTAAAAGAAAGAAGAGAGAACGTTTTTTTTCACATTTTATATTACTAAAATATATTATACATATATACATACATATATATATATATATTGAAAAATATTACTCTACTAAATCAATAATAAACTTACTATTAGTAGGTTTACACGAAAAACTGGTGTTTGTAGGATCGGCAAGCGGATTATCCAAAGTAAAAGACATATCGATTATATAGCAAGTAAAAATATTTCTACCAATAAATTCGTTAGAACCGTTGATAGTTAAACAAAAGAAACTAGAATCTACTTTTATTTCTTCTCCAGGTGATGGAGTAGGCAAAGGATACGTTGCAGAACCATCACTATTTGAAAGTTTATTCATTATAGGAGAACCGCTTAAAGCTGGTCCGCTAGTCATCGTACAATAATATATCTTCGCAGTATCGTTATCACATTCGTTTAAACCTGCATATTGTTCGTCGTTCATAAAAAATACCATAGAATTTCCTTTATAAGAAATAGCAAAATTCTCATCACATTTTATATTGGCTGATATAGTAGAAGACGAATGGCATACTACATAATCGTTATCGTCAGCAGCACCAAAAACTATTTCATCTAAATCTGTATCAACATCTTTATCAATAGTTACATTACCATATTTAAATTCAGTTAATGTAATAGTTGTGGCACTACAACCACAAGAAACAGTTGTGATCAAAGGAATTGTTGCTAACGGAACAAAACATAGAGTTAAATATTTATAATTATTTTTTTTCATAACAACTTAATTATATATGTGTCTAAAAAAAATCATTATTCTTCTTTCATGTGCGGAAATAATAATACATTTCTAATAGTTTCATTATTAGTAAAAAGCATTACTAATCTATCAATTCCGATTCCTAAACCACCTGTCGGTGGCAAACCATATTCTAATGCTTCAATAAAATCCATATCCATTTCATTAGCTTCATCATTTCCATGTTCTTTTTCTTTTAATTGTTCTTCAAATCTTTCTAATTGATCGATTGGATCATTTAACTCACTAAATGCATTAGCAAATTCTTTTGTACCGATAAATAATTCAAAACGATCGGTATAACGTGGATCTTTTTTATTTTTCTTCGCTAATGGAGAAACTTCCACAGGGTGTCCATATACAAAAGTTGGTAAAATACATTTTTTTTCGCAAAACTCTTCAAAAAATAAATTAATAACATGGCCACGGTTCATTTGATGAGGCAATAATTCTATGTGATGTTTCTTAGCGATTGCTATCGCAGCATTGTCATCTTTTATTTCATTATTAAAATCAACTCCCGTTTCTTCTTTGATAAAATCAACAATATTTTTTCTATCAAATGGTTTTGAAAAATCTATTTCTATTCCTTTTCAAGTAATTTTACTCATATTTAATTTTTTTGCTACTACTTTAAAAATATTTTCAGTTAAATCCATTATTTCATACATTGAAACATATGCTCAATATGCTTCAATTGTAGTAAATTCAGGATTATGTGTTGTATCCATGCCTTCATTTCTAAACACTCTTCCGATTTCGTATACTTTTTCAAAACCACCAACGATCAACTTTTTAAGTGGCAATTCTGGAGCTACACGTAAATAAAAATTTCTTTTTAAAGTATTATGGTAAGTAACAAATGGACGAGCGGCAGCGCCGCCTAAAATTGGTTGTAATATTGGTGTTTCTACTTCAAAAAAATCCTGGCTATCCATAAAGCGACGTATTTCACTAATGATCATACTTCTCGTAACAAAAGTTTTCATTGATTCATCATTCATAAATAGATCAACATAACGATGTCTAGCACGCATTTCTTCATCTTGCAAACCATGATATTTTTCGGGTAATGGTTTAAGCGACTTTGAAAGGATAGTTATGTTGGTTACATTAAGTGTAATTTCACCAGTATTTGTTTTCATAGGTGTTCCTTCTAAGCCAACAATATCGCCTATATCAAGACATTCATCAAAAGTTTTATTAACTTTTTCATCAACGTTTTTTTTATTAATATAGAATTGCAATTTTCCGTAAAAATCTAAAATTACTCCAAATGTTTGGCGAATAGCCATTACACGACCACAAATTTTTACATCTGTTTTGTTATCGTGTAACTCCTCTTTTGAAAATTTGTTAAATTCTTCTTTAAAAGAATTTGTAGTATGTGTTCTATCGAATTTTTGTATTAAAAATGGATTATCTCCATTTTCGCACATCTTAGCTAATTTTTTTCTTTTAGCTATTTCTTGATCGTTAAATTTTCTATCAGCCATAATTATTTATTTTTTCTTTTTTTGAAATTTTCTTGCTTCTTTAGATTTTTCTACAGCTTTTCTTCCTGGGCGAAGATAGTATTCATATTTCTTAGCAGTACGTCTAGTTTCATTAGTAATTCGAGAAAAGCTTTTTAATGCTTCGTTTATTTGTCCATTTTTTACAACAATTTTTGCCATTTATTTCACCTACTTTCTAGAAATTATTTATTTCCATAATTATAAGCGAAATATATGTTATGTTTTATTTTTTTCAAAGACCATGCACATTGCAATAACTATATAAATTAATTTCAGAATCTTTATCAATGCTTATATTTTTTTCTGGTTTTTCACTAAAACTTTTCATTCATTTAATTGTTCATTCGTGGTCAGAAAAATTTCCAATTCATTCAATATAATGTGAATTGCTAAAAGGATGTTCAATTTCACCAATCCTTACAGATATATTAGTGGTGTTTTTGTTAGTTGTCTTTTTTGCAATAAATGGAATGTGTTTTTCCGAACCAATTTCTGTACGATTTGGTTCTAAAAATTCCATTAATTGATTACAACAAAAAAAATCATCATTACCACAATCATTTAATTTTATGATAATATTGCCACACTTATCACATTTAAATATTTTTATCTTTTTATTCATACAATTATTTTACTATTTAAATTTTTAAAAAATAAAAAAATTTTATGAATGTTTTCAAGTAAAACAAGCGGTCAATCATTCTGAAAACGATGATGTATTAATGCTATTAGCGTAATTAAAGTATGTAGAATACGGAAAACCATCATGTCATCCAATTACGGCAAACGTTCTTCCTTTATCATCTGATGAAGAAAAAACCGTACTTCCTTGAACAATGTTAATTACATCATAAATATCTCTATAATTCTTAGCATCTGTATCGTTTCTAGCATATTCATCTTCTTTATGATTATTTTGTCAATTGTCTTTATCGCTTTTGTTATCGTGATCATGCATATCATCATGCGTTCATTTTATAAAAGGATCATATAAATTACCAGGAGCACTATCTTTTTTGTCTGGTACTTCACGATCATTAACAATGTATGAAGCAACAGCAATTGAATCAACATGAGTTGAAAAAATAGTATCATCAATTGCTGTTTTTATAATAGTATCCGAAATAACACAATCATTAATATTATTAGTAGAACCTTGTGTTCCAGTTAACAAATTAACTAATTTTTCATTTGTTGCTGTACCAACAATTAAAATATAATTCCCATTGTTAAAATCTTTTCCTCCATATAATAAGCTACGTATATTTTTTCCGCAATCGTTAAGTTCACCATATTTGTTTCCAAAAACATTAATCTTTTTCGGATAAACAGATGTTCACGCTCCGCAAGATGTTGAAAAAAACACAATAGATGGCACTAAAGCTATTAATGAAAAAGCGAATAATTTTTTTTTACTAAATTTAAACATACAAAAATATCTTTATTATCATAATTATAATAATTAGTTTCTAATTGTATGCTAATATTATTCAGTTGTTCAACCGTTAGGCAAACCTTTGCTTTTAGCAAAACTTAGAAATGTTGAACTAGGAACATCTGAATTTTGTGAGTAAACAGTTCCGATTTCTGAAGCACTTGTAAATATAGTAGCACTTCATCAATCAGAAGGTACAGCGCTAAAACCATCAAACACAATCCTTGTCAAAGATAAACAGTTACTAAAAACAGTTCCACCATCAACAAAGGTTTGTGATGGAAAATAAATACAATTAATATCACATGAATAAAAAGCACTCCTATGTATAGTTAAACTATCGTTCTTTGGGAATACCAAATCACCAGTAATACTTGAGCAATTATTAAAAGCGTATTCTCCAATAGTTATAACACTATTAGGAATTGATAATGTACCAGCTATTTTGTCACAATTACAAAATGAATTTTTTCCAATAAGTTCAACACCTTCTAGTA
>JAITHU010000017.1 GCA_031279765.1 Mycoplasmataceae bacterium | reverse complement strand
AAAATAATTAATAATATTCTTCCAGAAATAAAAGGAAAAATATTAATTGAAAAATATTTTTTATATTCATGCGATAAAAAAATTATTAATGCTTACGAAGAAATTCTAAAGCTAGTGTTTAATGATAAAAAAGTTGATAAAAGTATTATTCGTTTTACTACTAACGCTTTATCGCAAATCGGGTCAGAAGATATCAACAACACTACAATTGTAAATATTAACGCAAATGACACAATATTTTATAAATATGATAATAATAAAAACTTAACTAACATTGATACATTTATTGGTGGTTATAAAGAAATTGAAAATAAAATAATAAATTTTTTTGAAGAAAAAATTAAAATAACTGATTGCTCATTTTTAAATAAATTATCAAAAATCAATAATTTGATTAAAAAAACTGACTTTGCTTTACTAAAAAATATTCCTTTAGTAAATGTTTTTTCTAATTCTAATTTTTTATCATATTCAGAAATAAATTGTGAGATTTTGTTTTTATTACTTCGAGAATTAAACACAAACTTTTTCATTAAGCTATTCGAACAAAAAAAAGATGTTTCTAAAAAAATAATTACACTTTTTGATGAATCTATAAAGTATTTTACATACGCTAATGATAATGAATTATTTCGTTTAAATAACGCTACTTTCTTTGAAGAAGAAGCGGTAGTTGGGTTAGAAGGGAATATTGTTTGTAACTTATTAAAAGCGTGTGATTTTGTTGAAAAAGAAAACAAATCAAAAGATGTTAAAGAATATAGCATCATACCTTACGTTAATCAAAAAGTTGCTAACAAACATATTAAAAATAACTTTTTTACTTCTATAGGAATTTTAACAACTGCGTGAGCGGCAAAAATTGGTGGTGAATAAATGTTAAAAAATATTTTAAATAGTCTTCTTGTTGAAGAAACTACTAGTAACAAAAGTACTAGTAGTTTGATTAAAGAACAAAAAAAACCAAAAATTAAAATAATTTATATTGGTAGTGGAGCTTGTAATATTTTAGAAAGTATATATTCCGATAATACAAAAAATACAAATTTTGATAGTGAAAATATAATTTCATATGCAATTAGTAGCGATAGTTCTAATATAAGAAAGCTTTATGGTAAAGTTAACACGTGAACTTTAGGATACGATTTACTCTATGGTAATGGTGCTGGATGTAATTTTAAAAATGGTGAACAAGCTGCAATAAATGATACAAAAAAAATATCTGAAATTATTAGTAATTGTGATTTATGTGTTATCGTTTCATGTCTTGGCAAGGGAACTGGTTCAGGAGCAACTCCAGTTATTGCAAAAATTGCTCAAGAACAAGAAAGAAAAACAATCGCAATACTAACTATGCCTAATAAAATAGAAGGAACAATAATTTGTCAAAACGCAAAAAAAAGTTTAGAAGAAATCGATACATATGTTGATTCGCTGTGTGTTATTAACGATATTGAAAATGCTTCTACGAATAACAAAGATGAAAAAAAAAGTTTATTCGAAGCAACAAATACTACAATAAAAAATTTAATTCATACACTTTCTGAATTTGTTATTGTGTCAGATTATCGTAAATCAAATTTCGCTGATTTGGTTAATTTCATCAACAATAATAAATATTTTTCATTTTTTTATTTTAATAACGAAAATATCGAAGAAAAAGTTTTAAAAAATAAAGACTTATTTTCAAACGAAAAAACATCAAACGCTACAAACATTTTAGTTGATTTTGAATTTTCGCGTGATGAAAATCAAATTTTAATATTTGATCAATTTAAAAATTTTTTTTGCAATAATTTTCGCAATATTGCGACATTAATTAAAAAAATAACAGTTACATCATTTGAAGAGAAAAAATATATCGGTATTTTTTATTCAATTAACAATTTACAACTAGAAAATAATTTAGATAATGGAACAATTATCAATCTGCAACAAAATGTCGATAATAAACGTATTAGTTGTGTAGATTTCGATATTAATAGTAAAAATTGCATTGAAGAATTTATTGAAAAAAATAAGTTAAAAAAAAATACAATCAAAATAGATGATTTTTTTAAAGCAGAAAACAACAAATAGTTTTATAAAAAGTTTATAATTTTAATATAGGTATGAAGAAGTCTAATACGCATATGAAAAAACATAGTAATATTAAGTTAAAATTTAACTTACTAGCTACTGCACCATTTTTTTTCGTTCCTTCTATACCGTTATTAACTAGTTGTAATGATTTTTCTAACGTAGAATTATTTGATTTTTCTTCTATTGATGTTTCTTCTTCATCTACAGCTTCTATTTGAGGAAAAAGAAAAAACGTTTCTATTACTGTTGCTAATAAATCTTGTGTGACAGTTGAAGAAATAAATACAATTTCTAATCAAGAAATCATAAAAAACGATATTAAAAAAATTATTGGGAATTATATTGGTGGTGTTTCAGAAAATGAATATCGTATTAATGTTGAAGCTGCTTCTGATTGTGTATACGATGAAAAAGGACAATTTGCTTCAATAGTAGTAACGGCAGCTGATTTTAGACAAGAACGTAAATTATTAGAAAATAGTAAATTTATTCTCCCAATAAATATTTCTGTTTGAAATAAAAAAGATAACATTAGCAATGTTAAATTAAACGAAGATATAACAAATTTTACAATAAACACTGCTTCTGATCCTGATACATTCGACAATAACGATATTAAAAGTGAAGCACAGTTAATTGAAGAAGATTTTTCGTTTTCTTATTCTGTTTTAAGTGCTATAAAAATTAGCACTGATGCAGAAAAAGAAATTTCACTAAATGATTTCGAAATAAAATATGCAAATAATTTTTCTCACGAAACGGGAACAACAATATATACTTTAGATTTCAATATAAACGCTAAAAAAGATAGCAATATAATCGAAGGTTCTTTTGCAACTAAATGCGTTATTGATTTTAAAAAAGATACTGTTGTTACTGTTCCGATTGATGATATCACTATTGATTCAAACAAATATAGTTTAGATATTTTGGTAAATGATTTAACGGATGTAACGGTAGAAGAATTGAAAAGTATCGAAAGTGATAACAGCTTCGCTGTGGAAATATTAAAAGAAATACGGAAAGTTGCTCCAATAGCTAAAACAAATGATTTTGTTTTAGCTATTGATACTTCTATTGCTGGAAATTTTGATAATGATACTTTTTCTAAACAAGCGACAATAAACGTTTCTGCCTCTGAAAAAACAAAAATTATTGAAGGTAGTTTTTCTTTTAATATTAATTTATTTGTTCACGAAGAAACAATTGAAGGTTCTTATTCAGTTTCGTATAGTTCTAATTTTAATAAACACTTTAGTGTTGGTGGCGGACACGCTGATGTTAATTTAGTAATTTCTGGTCTAGAATTAAGTTTTTCTTGACAAGTTCCGAAAAATTTTCCTAAACAAGGAGAAGTTTATAAATTGTCAGAACTTTTTTCAAAAAAATACATAACTAATATTTCGGTTAACTGAAAAAATAACACATACGTTAATGTTGTATTGGATGATATCGCCCATGCTGCTGGATTAAAAGACGAAAAGACACAACTTGATGATAAAAATTCTTTCAAAAACATTCCCTATGGCGAAAATTATTTTTTTGGTCATCGAAAAAATGGTGGTTTTATTGATAAAAATTATCAATTTCCAATTACAACACCGCAAGCAACGCCAGCTCCTAACGTTGCTTCCGCTTGAATAACTGATACTAATAACCATGTTGATAGAAGACTTAATGCTGATTATTTTTGAGATAACATTGAGTTATTCGTTGATGATAATAATATGCTTAGAACAAAATTTAATGATATAGCTTCATTCAGAGTATATGTTTCAGCATTGGATAATTATGCTGGAATAAATTTTTCTAAAGATACAAATAATGAAAATACATTTAATGTGAAAGGATAATTATGGGAGCTAAAAAGGTATTTTTTTGAACTGGAACAATTTTAACAACAACCGTTGGTGCTTCTATACCTATTGCAATGGGAATACTTAACCAACTTAACTATAAAATGAATGCTCCAAGAGATGATAGAATTGATATGTCGAATAGTGAAACATGAACAATAAATACTATAGATGATATTGATATTGAACTTAACGGAGAATACGATATTTTAACTATCAATGATATTTCTAATCAAATCTTAACTAATAGTAAAATTGTTTCATTTGTTAAGAATACTTTTTTCAATAATACAGGACTTGATATTTTACCGAACGATGTTGTGCTATCAACCGATGTTACTAAATCAAAAATTAAAAAAGGAGAATTTTTAACAATTTTCGTTACCGCTGGTTCTAGTAGTTTAGTTGTTACTGGTCAATATCAGTTTAAAGTAAAAGCACATTTTAAAGCGATTAGTGTATTTAATTTAAACGAATTAGGGAGTATTAATTTTTCGAAAATGTTACATTTTTATTCTCAAAAACCTGAATGCATTGATGTTGATGACATTTTTTCTTATACTAATTTTGAAAAAACTGATATTATGTTGGAATTAAGATACGCTATCATTGATAAAATATATAGTCAAAAACATATTCAAATAAAAGCAAGTGATATTAGCGTCGAAATAAAGACTAACGATATTTTTGATTTGAATTTTTCTAAAGAACGTTTTTTAGCGATTGTTGTTTCTCCTAGTTTGACAGCGGAAAAAATCATTGGTGAAACAACAGTTCCGATTAAAGCTAAAGCAGAATATGATAATAAAAATTATTTACCAAATATTTCCGTTTTAGCTAATAGAAATATTGGTAATTATTCTTTTTTCGCTTGAACATCAAAAAAAATTACTAATGAAGAGTTTTCAAACAATATTCGCGATTGCAAGAAAAACGGTTTGCAAGATACAATTTTAGAAACCATTAAAAACGAAATAAACCCATTAACAGAATTAAACGATATTTATTCGATAACATTACTAAAAACTCCTTCTGAAATAGGTTATGATTTTTTAAAAGGGAAAACAATTCAATTTTTAGTTAAAGCAAATGATTTTATTCCTTCTCCAAAAATTACTGGGGAAGTATTAATAACGTATGATTTTGTTGCAAGAACATTTAATGTTGATGTCGAAAGTCAATTTAATGCATGCGGAACCGCTGATGCTTATGATCCAAAAAATGAAAACAAAAAACCAGAAGATTATTTTCTTGGTTTTAAAGAACAAGCAATTTTTGAAGATGCTAGTTTAGGTGGTTGTTATGGAAAATGAGAAATGGCAATTAAAAGTTTTTCTATTTATTTTTCTTATAACGCACTTGTTTTAGACAAACTTGAATCAGGAAAGAAATATACAATTTTTGAACTTGATTCATTAGGAGTATTTAAAGATACGGATATTCCTATTCCGTATATGAAGTTAACTAACGGATCATACATTTCTTGTGGACGTAACGATTATATTGGTACGGATTGACCGATCGCTTCATGATTTGATAACGATATTAAACAAATAAAAATATTAGATGACGGACAACCACGTTATTTTAATGAGGATGAACGTGTAGGAAAAGATTGAATAGTTGACGGATCTGGCAATTGAGATTTTCATGTTCGAATGAAAAATTTTTGAAATTCAATTTGTTTTGAGAAAAAAGTTAATTTCGATGAAGATTTTAAAGAAGTTCTTGTTGCAACAACTGTTTCTAATTCAAAAATTACATGAGATTGACGTAATGATAAAAAATCATGTACAGCTGAGCCAAAATGATACAAAGACAATGTAACATTTATCGAAAAAGAAGAGTAATTAATCTTTTTTAATTCCAAACACAATTGCAGAAATAATTATTCCAAATATGAACAAAATTCAGCTAAAAAAAATCATGTACATCATCGTATCATTTAATGTACTTATTTCAAAATCAACTGGTGCTATTTTGAGATAATTAACTAAAACTAACGATGTTTCTATTATTGCGTAAATTAATTTTAAAATTATAGCAATTAATGAAAAAAAAGCAATTATTCGTAACAACTTTATTAGTTGGTAATCAAGATTTTTATTTATTTTTAAGTGGTGATAAAAAAAACAGAATGGAATAAAATATATAACAATCAAAAAACAGTTTATCACAGATGCGATAAACTCATATAAATAATCACTAAATGGTATTCACGAACGTGAATTATCCCAAATGAAAGATATCATAAAAAAAAATCAAAAAGATATTAAATCGATTTTTAATTTTTCGATAGTTGTATAATTTTTATTTGTTGTATTTTTCATTTATATATATTTATTATCTATTTTAAAAATTAAAAATTTAATTTTTTTTATATTTGATTGCCGTTTAACGAAAAACGTGACGCACTTGTTATTTTTACTTTTACAATTTGTCCTTCTTTTGCTTTACCGATAAAATTAACAACTTTTCATTGTGGGGAGTAACCGGTAAGTACTTTTTTTTCTTTTTTTGAAGAACCTTCGACTAAAACATCAATTATTTTTCCTACTCATTTTTCACAATTTTCTTTTGCATATTTGCGTACGATTTCATTTAACATTTCCAATCGTTGTTTTTTTGTTTCATCTAAAATTTTATCTTTTATTAAAGCGGCAGGTGTTCCGATTCTTTTAGAAAAAATAAAAGTGTAAGCGTTATCAAATTTTACTGTATCGTATAGTTTAATTGTATTGGAAAACTGTTTGCTACTTTCGTTAGGAAAACCAACGATTATATCAGTTGTTATTGAACAATTTGGTATTTTTTCTTTAATATACGATATCAACTCTAAATATTTTTCTATTTTCATTTTTCTATTCATCGCTTCTAAAATCGCTTCATCACCTGATTGGATCGGTAAATGAATATGTGGCATGATATTTTTATATTTCGACATAACATCAACAATGTCTTTTGTAAAATTTCATGGATTACTAGTTGTAAAACGTACTCTTTCTATATTTGTTTTCGCAACATCTTCTAATAAATTTTTAAAATAATAATTTTTTTTAAAATCTAATCCGTAAGAATTTACATTTTGCCCAATTAATGTAACTTCTTTGTATCCTTTTTTTATTAATTCATTGACTTCTTGTAAAATATCTTCACTTTTTCTACTACGTAATGGACCTCTAGTATATGGCACAATGCAATAACTACAAAATTTATCACACCCATACATGATATTAACAAATGCTTTAATCTTGTTATCACGAATTGAAGGTAAATTTTCGTATATATAATTTAGATTAGAAGAAACTGAGATTACCCTTTTTTTTGTGTTATACAAATCATAAAGTATTCTTGGTATTTCATTTATATCGTTTGTACCGAAAATAAAATCAACATGCGGTATTTTTTTAATTATTTTTTCAACAACACCTTCTTCTTGTGCCATACAACCACAAATTCCGAACTTAACATCATTTTTTTCTTTTAATTTTTTTAATAATCCTATTTCACTAAACACCTTTAATTCTGCATTTTCTCTAATAGCACATGTGTTTAAAATTACCAAATTTGCATTCTCAATATTTGTTGTTGGTACATAAGAAAGTTGTTTTAATATTCCAGAAATTATTTCACTATCTCTAATGTTTGATTGACAACCATATGTTCTAATAAAATATTTTTTATTTTTTCCTAAATTGTTAAATTTTTTATCATAACAAAAAGTAATGATTTTTTTTTTAATATTTCTTTTTTTTGCTTTTTTAATATTTGGTAATTTATTTTTTGATATTTCCATTAAATAAATTATATTTTATAAAATAAAAACATTATGATTGAATGCTAATTATAATATAGATAAAGTTTTCTGTATGCTATTTGGAAACGCGGAGAAAAAACACGGCAAAAGTAAAATTAATAACAAGAATATGTTAGTTCTTTGACTTTCAATGATTTTTTGATCGTGTTATATGATTATATCGGGCATATTATTAACATTTGTTCCTAACATATTTGAAATAATTTTTAATTCAAAATTATATTATGACAATTGAATTAGATTATTTGGTGCGTTAGCATTTATTATTGGTTTAGGATATGTTGCTATTTTATTAGCACCATTTAACATTTATTTAATTTTATGAACAATTATTGCTAGATATTTTTTTTCTATTGTATCAATAACTTTTTTTCTGCTAAATTTCTTTGCTGCTCCAATATTATTTGTTGGAATTTTTGATGCATTAAATGCTACATGAACACTTATCGGTTTATATTTAATTTTAAAATAAATATAAATTCTATTTATACGGATTGTTATCGATAATGTTATATGATGAATGTGATCCAAAACCATCGGATATTAAAATATCTGCTGCACCTCAATTGTTTGAACTATTGTAATATTTTCCTCAGTATATTCCAATTACTTCTCCAAAACGATCGATTACCATACTACCTGACGCTCCCGGACCTATATCCATTTGACCAGTTTTTGCAACATATTCATCAGCGATATCGTTGCCATCGTCTGTGTTATGTCCAACATTAGCAGATGTATGTAAATTAATATGGTCTATTTCTGCACATTTTTTTGTAAAATGTGTTGTATCCCCACCATCGTAAATAAACGGATAACCTGCTGCTCACATTCTTTGATATGAATATGAAAATTCGTTTTGTTTAATAGGTACTTGTCTAAATGAAATACATGGATTGGTACCGAAATTACTATTTATAGCATCTAAACGTGATTTCATATCGGCACTTGGACTAGAACCAAAATCAACATCGCCACAAGCGAAATCTCCTAACGCGTAGTTGCCGGATTTTGATGATCATCTTCAAACAATTTCTTTATTTTGAAATGCATAATAACTTCCAGCTGGATAATTACCTGGTGTTCTACTATTTGTATCATTAATATTTGCATTTGAAGTATATAAGCTAGCTGTACCAAAAACATCAATAAATGGTGCGTCATCTCTAACTTCTTCTAATCCTTTGCGCACGTGTATATTAGTAAATATTCTATATTTATAATTGCTAATTCTTTTGTATATTCACGCAGTTCCCATTGCACATTCCGAAGCACGTCATTGCGCTATAGCAAATGTTCTATCAAAAATATATTGATAATATGAGTCGTTAGATAATTGATATTCATTTAAGTTGATACTTGCTTTTTTAATAACTGAAGAATTGTTTGATAACGTGCCACCGAATTGAAAACTACTTCCTAGTCATCCTCATGTAGGAAGATTACTATTTTTAATGCTAATTTTACATGTGCTATTAGTTTGCGAAACAGTAATATTTTTTTCTAATATTGTATTGTAGTTTGATAATTTATAAATGTTACTTGGAATTGGAAAATCACTATCCCATGAAAATAAATTTTGATGTCCTGTATCAACAACATTATCTTTTAAAACAACAGCAGTTATCGTTATACTTGTTGTACCATTTTTATTCAAAACGGTTCCTGTACTTGAAAAAGTAACTGTATATTCTGGATTAGGATTGGTACATAATGAAATCGCATATTGTTTTACAACGTTATTATTACTAATTGTAATGTTAATTGTTTTCGCAATAGCAACGTAAGTGTCATATCTAATTGTTGCGATGTAATTGTTCGCGCTAACTTCATTATTTTGCCAATATATATTTGCTTGATCATCAATAATAAATTCTGTATTACCAACAGGGTTTATTATTGAATAATTAATTGTTATTGTTTGATTAGTTGATGTAAATGCCGTTTGAGAAATTGTTGATGTTATTTCTGTTATTGGTTCTGGTTTGAATGTAATATTAATACTTGCCATTATTCCGTTATTTCTAACAGAAAATTGAATACTTCTTTGGTTTGTTACTCAATTAATATACTTTATTTTTAATTGATTGTTTGTTTGAGAAATAACAGAGAAAATATTATCGTTATTGAAAAATCATTCGTTGTCACCTACTGGGTTTTCAACTGTTGGGGTGATGATTATTTCCTCGTTAATGTTTGATGCGATATATTTATCCGCACTTAAACTTACATTGGTAGCTAAATTTTTTTCTAAAGTAATTTGAATTGTTGATGAAATATTATTATTCTCACATGTAACTGTAATAGTTGTATTATTAGCTACGTGTGATGTATATGTTATTACTAATTGATTGTCGTTTTGTTCGTATGATAAATTATTTGTATCACTTATAGTAAAAGTAGTACTACCTTCTGGGTAAGCAATGTTCGCTACAATTGTAGATGTTTCACCTATTGTTGAAAGAGTTGTTTTATTTGTTGTTAAATTTATTGATGTATTAGGTCTTTTTTCCAATAATATATATATTCCAGCTATTATTCCGTTATTAGAAGCTGTTATATATATACTAGAATCATTATTAACAAAATTATTGTAATTTATTGTGCAATTATTACCATCTATTGAAAAATTAACATATTGTTCATAACCACTTTGAACATTTCAAGTTGTTGAACCAACACCTTGTACAACATTTGCGTTTATTAATGTGGTTCTATTGTCGTAATTAAGTGTTGAAATATTTGTAGTTAAATTTATTGTTGTTGGTACTTGCGGATTACTATGACTATAAACAGTTACCGAAAGAGTTTTAATTCCATAGTTTACTTGGAATAAAATATTTATATTTGTAGTAGCTCACGCAAGCGATGAAGCAGTACTTTTAAAAGATAATTCATAATTTAAAATATTATTACTTTCATCAATTAAATTTAATTGCAAAATATTAGAAAATTCATTTGGCAATGCTAATGGTTGAATATTTAGGTTTTCTAATCCTAATACACCACCATTTAATGTAATTAATATACTATCATTATTATCGCTATCAAAATCAATATACGTTTTATTACTTGTTAAAGTTATTGAATCTAAGTGCGAATTAATATCAAATGAATTAACAGAAATGGTTACTATTTTTACACTAGATTCCATACTTACTACATCTCAAAATCTAATTTGAAATGTGAAGGAATTTCAAAAAGCTGCGTGATATGTGGACGAACTTTTATCAATATCGAAAGAGAGTAAAATGTTATTTGAATAAATATCACTATTCATAGTTTGAAACGTAAATAAATCATCATAATCATGGTTACTAAAAATTACGTTATACCGTAAATCATTTTTTTCAGTAGATAAACAATTAATTGTTACTTGACCACCATTGTTATTAGGAAAATCAATGGTACTTTCACTAATGGATAAATTAAAAAAGAAACTTTGATTATGCGAAAGAATTTTAAAATTTATTCTATATGCTGTTCATTTTTGTCGACCGTAAAAATATTCCTCATTTACATTAATTCCAAATTCAAAAGTAGTTGTTTGTCAAGAAAAATTATTTTGGTTTTCTATTATTTCGTTTCTAAACCCAATGTTCGTTTCTAATTTATAAGCATGTTCATCTTTTGTTACTAATTTATTTCCTGTTCTAACATTTAAGTATTGATCGTTAACGTACATGTAATTATCTCATACTAAAGCATCATCGCTAATGTACGATGGTATAGAAGATTCAATGATTGACAATTTTATTTCGTTAATTTGACCTAAACAAAATGAATTAGAACTTTGAATAATTGTTGGTTTTCATAATTTATCTACAGTTGGTTTTGAACATAAAAAAAACGATGATAGAGATATAACAATTGTTAAAACACAAATTATCGGAAAAATTAATATTTTTTTTGTAAATCTCATTTATTATAATTATAAAAAAATATTAATTTTTATTTGCTTATGAACATTCTTAAAATTTTTTTTAATAAAAAATGAAAAAATATTTAGCGGCAGTTTCTGGTGGTCCAGATTCGATGGCAATGCTATCAAAATACAAAAGAAAAATTTATGTTGTTTGTCATGTTAACTATCACAAACGTGATAGTTCTATAAGAGATGAAAATATAGTAAAGAAATTTTGTAGTGAAAATAAAATAAAATGTGAAGTTTTAAATGTTACAAAAAAAATATATCATTCATATAAAGAAAAAAACTTCGAACATTTAGCAAGAAATATTCGCTATGATTTTTTTTGTGAAATAGGAAAAAAATACAACATTGATAAATTGCTTGTTGCACATAATGAAGATGATTTTTTAGAAACTGCATTAATGCAAAAAAATAAAAAGAGTAAGACTTTATTTTTAGGAATAAAAAAAAATAGCAATTATAAATGATTGAAAATATATAGACCGCTTTTAAAATATCGTAAAAAAGATTTAGAAAAATATTGTGAAAAAAATAAGATACAATTTGGAATTGATGAAACAAATTTTTTACCAATTTACGAACGAAATAAAATTAGAAAAGAAATTACTACGTTTTCTGATAAAAAATATCACACCATTTTAAAAGAAATTTTTAATTACAACAAAAAAAATAAAAAAAATATTAAAAAAATAAATCATTTATATAAAGAATGATGTACAAATAATTTTTTAGCAAAGTTATTTATAAAAAAAATTTGTGATGTTGATAAAAATTATGTTATTTACAATTTTCTTTCAACATTTGATGTTCCGAATATTTCTGCAAAGAAAATCGAGCAAGTAAAAAAATTTATTGAATGTGCGCGAGTTAATACAAAACAAAGATTAGGAAGCAATCTTTATGTTTGTAAAAATAAAAAACAAGAAATTATTATTCAATAATTTATTCTTTTTCACTTTGTTTATCGGAAAATATTTTTTTTAATTTTTCTTTCGAATCTTCTTCTTTTATTTCAATTTTTTCATTTGGTTCAACAAAAATTTTTTTATCTTCTTCGTTAATTACATCAACAATTGAACCAGGGATAATAGTTGATAATGTTTTTTTAACTTCATCATTTGCTTTAGGAATATACATACTATGAAAAGTAGCAACAATATTTATCGCAACATTTGTTTTCATTTTTTCAAAATTTTTATTCGCTTCTAATACATAAATATTTAATGGTGAAATTTGTTCTAGCGAACGCAACATAACACCTTCTCTAATTTTAACCATTCTATCAATATGGTGAATTCATTGCAAATCTAGACATTGAACCATAATATCACGTAAAATTTTCGCAGATTGTTCTTGTCCTAATATTTGAATACGTTTGTCAATGCTAGTTTCTATAATTTCAATAATTAATTCAATAGCATCATCAAAAGTTTTGTTTTCGAAAATATCTTGCGAAATAAGGTTTGATTTAAAAATAATTTTATTTAATTTCGCAGCAACTTCTTCGTGATCAACATAAACGTTATCAATTTCTTCTCCAACGATCATTCGTGCGATATTTTCACACATCTTAACAATTATTTTTGTATTATCTAAATTTTTCAAAATTTGATCACGTTGTTTATAGATCAATTCACGTTGGTTAGATAAAACGCTATCGTAATCAATTAAATTTTTACGAACATCAAAATTCATTCCCTCAACTTTTTTTTGTGTAGAAACCATTAGA
>JAITHU010000011.1 GCA_031279765.1 Mycoplasmataceae bacterium | reverse complement strand
TTTTTAAAATAATTTTTAATATCGTTAATATCTTGTTTGTTTTTCGTTTGTTTAATTGGTGCTTTTTCTTTATATTCAACAACTAAATCAAATGCATTTTCTAATATATCATCAGCTAATTCAACATCTTTTTTAACTTCGTTTTCATTTTTCCCTTTAAATTCAATTTCACTAAGTGCATCTTCTAAATTGTTAGAAAAATTAAACTTAGAATTTTTTTTGAAATATGGAATATTTTTGTTAAATGTTTTTAAATTTTTAAAAATATAATCCACATTAAATTGTATTAAAGTTAATGTTTTATCTATTTTCGAATTAATAGTTGTACTACAATAATAATAGCTATTATTCAAAATACTAATATCTTTTTTAAGTTTTTCAGGATTAAGAATACTTTCTAAAGCACATGTATTAATTGAATATTTGCTTCCTATTAATTTATCATCTAAATATATACTCGAACCCATTATTCTTCAATTAGCCTCGATAAGAATAGGACCGTCGTTATCAATAATCATTTCTAAATGCGAAGCACCATTCTTGCGGTTACATGAACTTAGAACATTAAAACCATATTGAATCAATCTTATAATTGTTGGCGTAGAATAGTTAGTGATATATTTAGCATTCCCTCAAATATAACCACTCTTTTTTGTTAACATTCGTTTTTGTTGTCATGCATCAGTAAAAAAATGTTCACCATTAATGGAGATAAAGTTAACTATAAAAAATTCTCCATCAACGAATTCTTGAATTAAAATTTTTTGACTAGTTTGTTTTTTAAACATATCGTTAAATAAAAAATTAAGTTTTTCTTCAAGTTCTTTTTTTTCATTAATTTTGAACGTTCCTAATCCACCGGCGCCAGAAACAGGTTTACAATATAATGGATATTTATTTTGAAAATATGCTTCAATTTTTGCAATAGAATATTTGCGTTCCACAACAAATGTTTTTATTGCTCTATTTCCGTTTTCTTCTAATTTCTTGTTTACTCAATATTTATCTGTTGCATTATTAGCGAATTCCGATGGATTACAACAATTTTTTAGTTTTAATTCATCGCAAATTTGTGCACCTAATTTAATTGATAAATCCGAACATGAAATTGCACCTATTACATCGTATTGTTTGCTTATTTTTTCGCAAAATAATTTAATGTTCTTTTCAATTTTAAAACTTGGTATTTTATATTTTTTAACATAATTTTCCATTGTACTTTTTTCGAAATTATCCATTAATCATTTAGGCACAATATTAGCAAGTTCAGGAAAAGCATCATAATTAGGAAAAATAACAATTGGAGTGTAATTCCTATTGATAACATCAATAATCAAATTACGAGTTCTAGTTGTCGGAATGATTAATAATATTGCTTTGTTTTTCATAAATAATTTATTTTGTAAAATATGTAATTATTATTATAATAATATAATACACAATAATGGTTAAAAATGAGAAAATAAGTTTAAAACAGTTTGTTTGAAATGGTTTTAACTACATTTTCGGTATCACATTTATGAATTATTTTTCATCACTAGTTATGAGTGAAAATGGTCAAAACGGTTTGGGATTAAATATTATTTGAATATTTTTACTTGCTGCATGTGTAGCATTTGTTTGCACATTTTGTATTAAAAAAACAAGTGAAAAATTACAAGACGCCGATCATGATGGTGGAATTATGTTGTACTCTCTAAAATCTTTTAAAAACAAGAGAATCGGTGTGTTTGCTGGAACAATTCAATTTTTTATGTTTCCTATAGTCATCGCTACTCAGAGTAATATGATTATTAAAAATGTTTTTTCTCCATCTATTTTAAATTTCTCTGATAATCAAAATATAGAAATACCAACTAATATTTTAGATTTAGGTCCATTTACTAATTTAATATTATCATTATGTGGAATAGCAATAATGTGTGGTTGTATGTTAGTGTGTATTAAAGGAATTGGATGATTTAAAAAAGTTTTGAATTATTCTTCTTTGATTAAGTGGGTTACATCCGCACCATTTATTATATTAGCGATTTATTTTGCATGTTCAAAAAGTCAAGATAACATCCCATTTTGATATCAAAATTCAAATCTTGAGTTTGGATTATTTGTTAAAGCGTTTAACACTTCATTTTATCTACTTTGCGGTTTCGAAATATTAATTACTTCAGCAAAATCACTAGAAAATCCTAAAAAAGATGTTGGAAAAGGTAT
Source organism: Mycoplasmataceae bacterium (assembly GCA_031279765.1). Lineage (GTDB taxonomy): Bacteria > Bacillota_I > Bacilli_A > Mycoplasmatales > Mycoplasmoidaceae > Malacoplasma_A. The sequence goes on along the minus strand of JAITHU010000011.1, from coordinate 909 downwards.
TGTATTAACGATGATGGTAAGCATTACTTCAGTAATTATTTTTATGTTAATACTTTTATGTGCTTTTGATGCGTTTAGTTCGAACACAGATATTTTTGAATGATCTCAAAACGGGATTCCATACATTCTGTCACAAATTGGTTTATATATGTCTATTTTCACAATAATATTTATGTATATTAACGCAGCCGTTCAAGACGGATTATATTCGGCTGCTACTTTATCACCACTAGCATCAATTAATTTTTTTAGCAAAAAAATAACCGCTACTAATAAGAAGGGTATACCAGTAAAATCAATTGTGACATTTGTTGGAATTATATTAATATTCGATTTTATATTATTAATAATTCCTGATTTTATTCAAGGATTTAAAACGTTAGGTTGTTACAATGATTATGGTGATAGCCGCGAAGGACATATTAAAGCTATTAGTTTATCAAAAGAACCTTTTGATGTTTCATCATTATCACAAGCCGCTGGCGCAATGGCATTATGTTTGTATGCTATTAGTTTTTTATGTTTATTAAATTTAGAATTAAAAAACAACAAAAAAAATTGAAAATTAGATATTCCTTGTTTTATATCTTTTATAATTGTTTGTTCAATGTTTCTTTACCACTATGTACAAGAAATAATCGATGTTACCAACAATATAGGTAACGAATTATTTATGCCTAATCTTGTAAAACTTGTTGCAGAACTTTGCATAGTAATTATTATTTTAATAGTTTTCTTTTTGCGATACAAAAAAACAATATATTATGAAAAAACACATAAATAAAATTACTTTTTAAAAACGTAATAATTTTGTGCAATATTATTTTCATTAATAACAATTGGAGTTAAATTATTTAAAGAAAATAAATAAGGAAAACCATTTAAACTATTTTTGATTGTGTAATTAGA
>JAITHU010000033.1 GCA_031279765.1 Mycoplasmataceae bacterium | reverse complement strand
TTGCTGAAAAAATAATTGAAAAAGCGCTTGTTTCACGAGATGCACGTTTAGCTGCAAAGAGAGCTAGAGAAGATGTTAAAAAATTAAAAAACGCTAATAAACAATCTTTGTTATTATCTGGTAAACTAGTACAAGCGCAATCAAAAAATTATAAAGAAAATGAATTATTTTTAGTTGAAGGTGATTCAGCTGGAGGAACCGCTAAACTTTCTCGTGATAAAAAAAATCAAGCAATTCTTCCATTAAAAGGAAAAGTTATTAATGTTGAAAAAGCAAAATTACGTGATTTATTATCAAATGAAGAAATATGTACTATTATTTCATGCATTGGTGCAGGAATTGCACAAGATTTTAATGTTAATGATTCAAATTATGGAAAAATAATAATTATGACTGATGCAGATGTCGATGGTTCGCACATTCAAATATTACTATTAACTTTTTTTTATCGTTTTATGAAACCATTAATAGAAAAAAATATGATTTTCATTGCAATGCCACCACTTTATAAATTAACAAATAAAAAAACTAAAGAATCAAAATATATATGAGATGAAAAAGAAATGCAAAAGTATCATGATTCAATAAATAATTTTGATGTTCAACGTTATAAAGGTTTAGGAGAAATGAACGCTGATCAATTATGAGAAACAACAATGAATATTGAAACAAGGCAATTAGTAAAAGTAACTATCGAAGATGCTGCACTAGCTGAAAGACGTATCACAACATTAATGGGTGATAATACTGTAATTAGAAAGGAATGAATTGACAATAACGTTGTATTCGAATTTGATGGTGATTAAATATGAGTAAAGAAATCAAAGTTAAAATAATATCTTCAACAAAATTAGAATTAGCAGAACAAGCTAGTGTTGGTGATTTTATTGATTTAGAAAAAATTAAAAATTGTCCTATTGACGATTCGTCAATAGATAACTATATTAAAAATTTGAAAGAACCATCGTTTGAAAAAGAAGTTAAAAGACATGTAGAAGCAATTGTTAAATCTGAAACTGAAAAAATTTCAACTCCTTTAAAAAATGAAATAGTTAAACTAGAATCAAAAATTGAACTTGCTAAAAAAGAAGGTTCTGAACAAAAAGCTAAAGAAACTTTTGAAATCATAAATAAATTAAATATCGAACTAACAGAAATGAAGTTAAAGAATTCATCATTAGAAGAAAATTATAAAAAAGATGCAGAAATAAATTCATTAAAAAATAAAAAAAATGTAGATGATTTAAAAAAGGAAATTGACACTTTAAAATCTAAAAATAAATGAGATAAATATCAAAATTGAGATAGATTTTCTGATGGAGGATTAGAAAATGATATAAGCAATAAGCTTGATGCTATTCTTGCTTATTATCCTAATGCTAAATTTGAAAAAGATAATACGAAAGTTGATGAAGATGGGATAAAATCAACCACAGGTACAAAAGGTGATTTTATCTATGTGGAAAAAAATCCTGAAGATGGTTTTGAATTTACTATTTCTTTTGAATGTAAAAATGAAAAAATTAATACAAAAAGCAAAAAGAAAATACTTGATCATTACCATCAAGCTGATATGAATAGAAAGAAAAAAAAATGTAAATATTCAGTAATTATAACCACTATGGAACCTGAATTAGAATTTACTATAAAACTTGTAAAAGAATATGATGATATGTATGTAATTAGACCAGAATGATTAGAATGTATAATGATTCAATTGCGAAGAACAGAATACAATGTTTTTAACGCTACAAAAGATATAAACCGCCAACTAATTCAAGCAAAAAATACTTCTACCGATATTGAAAATTTTGAAGATAAATTAAATAAAATTAAAGAAAATTGAAAAAAACATTTTGAAAAAGCTGGAGAAAAATTTGATAAAAGTATTGATGAAATCGATAAAACAATTTCGTCATTACAACAAACTATCAAACATCTCCAAAATACAAAAGATTATATGATTAATTCTAAAGGCGAACTTTCTAAATCTGATGACGTAATAACAGATATTTCTATTAAAAAACTAACACACGGCAACCCAACTGTTAAAAAATTATTAGAAGATAATAGAAAAGAAATAATTAACGAAAAGGAGAAAAAAGAATAATGGCAGAGAAAAATAAATCAACTATTCATTTAAAAACAATTGAAGATGTAATGTCAGATAGTTTCGGCCGTTATGCAAAATATATTATTCAAGATCGTGCTCTACCTGATATTCGTGACGGCTTAAAACCTGTTCAACGAAGAATTATTTACGCAATGAACGAATTACAATTATTTCACGATCGCTCACATAAAAAATCTGCAAGAGTTATTGGTGAAGTTATTGGAAAATACCATCCTCATGGTGATTCATCAATTTATGAAGCGGTTGTGCGAATGTCTCAAGAATGAAAAAACAATATTCCATTAGTTAATATGCATGGTAATAATGGTTCGATCGATGGCGATTCTGCTGCTGCAATGCGTTATACAGAATGTCGTTTATCGCTTTACGGACAATCATTGATAAATAATATTAAAAAAAATACCGTTAAATTTATTGATAATTTTGATGGTTCTGAAAGTGAACCAACAGTTTTACCAAGTCTTTTGCCGAATGTACTTATTAATGGTGCAAGTGGTATTGCAGCTGGTTATGCAACAAACATTCCACCATTTAATCCAACTGAAGTGATTGATGCAATAATTGCAAGAATCGATTCACCAAATTGTCATTTAGATACAATAATGAAAATAATGCCTGCACCTGATTTTCCTACTGGAGGATTTTTAGTTGGTACTGAAAACATGAGATCGATTTACGAAACTGGTAAAGGAAAAATTACCATTCGCGCAAAGTTTGAATTAGTTAACAACAAACAAGCTTATATTACAGAAATTCCTTTTGAAACAACTAAATCATCAATTATTAGAAATATCGAAGAACTCGCGAATACTCATGATTTTTTAAATATTAATGAAGTACGTGATGAATCTGATAAAAATGGTGTTTCAATTTGCATTGAATTTAAAAATTCAAAAAATTTTGATACAATTAAAAATTTTTTATTTAAAAATACACAATTACAAATTTCTTATGGTGTAAATATGGTTGTGATTAAAGATAGAAAACCACATTTAATGTCAATTTTATTTTTTCTCGATTCTTTTATCGAACACGTTGATCGTATAATTGTTGCTGAATTAAAATTTGATCTTGAAAAAGCAAAAAGTAGAAGAGAAATAGTTATCGGTTTAATAAAAGCAATAAAAATATTAGATGATGTTATTTCATTAATTAGAAAATCTAGTGATAAAGCAAATGCAAAAGAAAATTTAATGAATAAAATGTCTTTTACTGAACAACAAGCTGAAGCAATCGTTACATTACGTTTATATCGTTTATCAAATTCTGATATTGAGGAATTAAATAAAGAATTAAATGAATTAAATAACATAATTGTTGAATTAGAATTACTTTTTTCAGATAAAGAACATCGCAACAATTACATAAAAAATAAATTACGTGAATATAAAAAAATATTTGCTTCAAAAAGACGTAGTGTTTTATCAAAAGAAGACGCAAATATTGTTATCGATCAAACAGATACAATTGAAAATGTTAATAGAATTATTGTAGTAACAAGAGACGGATATTTAAAATCGATGTCTAACGCTAGTTTTTCAACATCAAAAATAGAAGAATTGAAATTAAAAGATGGAGATATACCATTAAAAATTTTTGTTTCAAATTTACGTGATAAAATAATTTTAATTTCTTCTAAAGGAAAATACATTTCTATTCCTACATTTAAAATCGAACAAACAAAGTGAAAAGAAATGGGAAATCATATTAATAATATTATTTCACTTGAAAATGATGAAAAAATCATCGCAGCATTTAATTATGCAAATAACGTGGAGGATGAAAGAGTTCTTGTTCTCGCTTCCGCGAAAGGAAGTATTAAAAGAACGTTTGTAAAAGATTTAGATATTTCAAAATTGACAAAAGCAACTGTTGTAATGAAATTATCAAGTGATGATTTATTGGTTTCGTGTGATATTATCGAGAAGAATGATGAAACAGATAAATTATGTGTTTTTACTAATGAAGGCAACGGTATTATTTATCCAATAAATCAAGTTAGTATTGTTGGAAAAAACGCTGCTGGTGTTAAAAACTTATCTTTAAAAAATAATGAAAAAATCGTTAGTGTTTTTTCAATAAAAGAAAATAGCGATAAACAATTTGTTGCTTTATTTTGTTCACAAGGTGCAAAGAGAATAAAAATTAGTGAAATCTATGTTGGAAATCGTACTAATCAAGCAAAATCATTAATTGCACAAGTAAAAAATAATCCTTATGTAGTTTTAAATGCGCTTTTAATAGATCAAAGTGATTACGTTAGCGTCATTGATAGCGATGAACATTGAAATATTATTAAAGGAAGCGATATAGTTATTGGCAATTCAGATAGTAGAGTTAGTTCGCTTAACAAAATTAAAGAATTAAAATTATCCGCTTTTCTTTCTCTTCCTAAAAAAAATAATATCTTTGATGAATAGTTATGTTATCTAATGAAGAAATTATAAAAATAGTCAAATCATTTCAAACACCAAGACGTTTTTTGCACACACAACAAGTAGCAAAATTAGCAGTTGATTTCGCGAAAACTAATAATGTAAATTTGTATTTCGCGTGATTAGCAGCGATGTTGCATGATATTGCAAAAGAATTTGATCAACAAAAAATAAAATTTTTAGTGAAGGAAAAAATTCAACAATTCCCAACTATTAATGCTGCGCACGGTTTAGCAGGAGCAATTTTTGTTTGTAATGAATTAAACATTAAAAATAAACAAATTTTTAATGCTATTGCAAATCATGTTATTCCTAGTGAAAAATGTAGTAAACTCTCAATGATTATTTACTGTGCTGATAAATTAGATCCTAATAAAAGCAAATTACGTATTGAACAAAAAATCGAACTTACAAAATTAGCAAAACGTGATATAAAAAAAGCTTACTTAGTAATCAAAAATATTTTCCGTAATAATTTTTTTTAATTAATAATTTTAATCATCCTCTTCATATTCATACTTTTCTCTCAAAATACCTGCATCAAATAATATTTTATCTAATTTGGTGAATGCATCTTTGTAACGAATTCAATTACCGGAATATTTTTCATTAGCACTTTTTATTTTATTTTTAAATTTATTGTAGTTGATATATTTTACTTTTTCAACTTCTTCTTTTTGCAATCTAAATTTAATTATTTTTGATGGAATAATAATATAAAAATGATGTGAAAAACCATATTTATTTGATTTAACAGGTTTTAAAATACATAATTTTTTAATTCTTTTCTTGTTTAATTTTACGCCAATTTCTTCTTTTACTTCAGAAAAAACAGTATCCTCTGGTGTATCGTGATTTACTATATGCCCGCCAATTAATGCTCATTTACTTGGATTGTGTGCTTTTTCTCTTGAACGTTTCTCAATTAGAATATCACCGGTTGTTCGATCGATTATTCAAATAGCAACGTTTCCGTAATATTTTTTTTCTTCATGAACAACCCCACGTTTTTCCAAAAAACCTAATCAATTTCCGTTATCGTCTAGTACACGTAACAATTCATCATTTTTATCTGCAACTTTTTTCTTTTTGCGTATTAAAAACATTTATATATTGAATTATAATATAACATATTACCACATAATGAAAAAATTTGAGGAATATCGTATCAATAGATTAAACGAAAAAATTAAAGGTTTTAAGAATCCGATACCTATTATTTTTTTTTCACCAAAAAATAACCAAGAAATTAATTCGGTTTTTATTTTTGTTTCAGGTGTTGGTTCAACTAATAACTTTGCTATAAATATGAATTACAATTTTTTTGATGATAAATATTTACTTACTTATGAAAAAGCTGGACATGGTGAGAATAAAAATAATCCATTCAAATCATATAAAAAATATGTTAACGAATTAGCATTAGTAATTGAATTTGTCAAAAAAAAATTTAAAAATAAAAAAATTTTTTTATTAGGCGAATCGTGAGGTAGTTGCTTATCAACATTGTATTGTTACAAAAATATTAATAAAATATCTGGTGCTTTTTTGTGAAATATGCCAAGAATCGTATTAGATCCATCGAAAAAACCTTTATCACATAAAATGATATTTGGAATGAAAGTAATTTGAACTATGCTAACTAATCTTCCAACATATGATAGACATCCAATTAATTCTACTGAAAAACTTTCATCTAACAAGATTTTGATCAAAATGAACAAAATTGTTGCTCCTACAAAAAGTAGTACTAAAATAATAATATCAGTTTGATTATCAATGAGACCTAGTTGAAAAAAACTTATTAAAATTTTAAAAAATAATCCAAAAAATTTTTTTATTTTTCAAAGTAAAGATGATTTTTTCTTTGATGAGAAAAATTGAAAAAAATGTTCTAAATTGTTTCCTAATAATCTATTTTTTTTAAATGAAGGAATGCATATTCTTTCTTTTGAAGAACCACAAAATTTAATGTTGTTTGAAAAAATAGACAATTTGCTTAGTGATATCTCACATGAAAAATAATAGCAATAAGCAAATTTTTAATCGTAAGAAAATGTTGATTATTTCTTTTTCAATAATTTTGAGTGTAATTTTTTTATTTCTTACATTGTTTTTTGTTTTAAAAATTGATGTAAAAGAAATTTTCTCCTCTATTGCGCAAACATTCAAAGAAGATTTTCAATTTGCTGCTTTTTTAAGTTTTATTTTATTTTTTTACTTAGTAATAAAATTTTTATTATTTTGAATTCCATATGCTATTAGATTAAAAAAAGAAAATATAAAATTAGGTTTCATTGATTCTTTCGTTTTTGTATTAACATCATTTTTTTTAGTTGCAGTTACACCAGCGAATTTTGTTAGTGACCCATATGCAACATATTTTTTAAAAAGAAAAGGCGTTGTTCAAAATAGAGCAGTTGCTATTACATTATTAAATGCTTTTTTATGACATATCGTTCAAATGATAATTACAATCCCATCATTTTTTATAATTTGTACTCAGTATCAAGAAATTATTAATAATACTGAGATACACGTCATTTTTTGATTCACAATTGTTGGTATTCTTATTGATTTTTTTATTTTATTTTGATTATTAGTATTTTGTTATAGTTTAAAAACGCATTATTTACTTTCTCTTTTTTTAAATAAAATAAAAAAAATATTTAAAATTGCTTATCACACAAAAGAGGAAATTAAAATAAAATATATTGATGAAAAAAAATTTAAAAAAATAATGAACGAATTATTATTTGACTACAAAAAAACGCTTCTTACAATTTTGATTTATACAATTAATGAATTGTACTTGTATTTTTTGGTTTTTATTTCTTTGAAATTCATTAATATTAAAATTGAATTTGATGTTTTTAAAATTTTTAATATTACCAATGTTGTTTTTACTGCTAACAAATTTATTTTAACACCAGGAGGAGAAATGTCAATAGAATATTTTATGCAAGGATTTTTAAAAGATAAAATTATTAGTGGTATCGATACAACTAATGATATCTTAATCGATAATAGTATATTGATATGGCGTACATTTTCGATGTATATCCCAGCTATTTTAGGTTTAATAATGATGCCGATAATTATTCCAAAAACATTCAAGAAAATAAAGAAAACTTAATTTTTTATATTATTATTTTTTTTCTTTAAATCGTTGATGTTTTTTTGAATTTCAAAATTAAAAAACTTTCAATTTTTGCCATAAATTTCATTTAATAATTTTTTGTATATTCTTATTAATTTTTCATTATCGTTAGTACTAATTATTTCTCTGCCAAATTTTGTTACATGTTTTATTCATTTAATATTAAATTTATTTTTATATTTTTTTTCGATAAACGAAATCAAGTCATTAATTTCATTCTTTTTTTGTACATGGAAAAGTTTTTCATTTGTAATGATTAATAAAAACATCGTGTAAATAAAAGATTCTGTTATTTTGACAATATTATTACTAACATTTATAGAATTTTTATTGTTTACATGCATATGATCAAGAATATATAATAACGTTTCTTTTAAATTTTCATGTTTACGATGCAAATAATTTGCAAAAATTACTTTGTTATTAGTGATATGAAATTTTAAAAAAATTAATTCTTTTGAAGTAATTGCAATTTTTTTTGTATGCTGTAAAATATCTTGAATTAATGGAGCATCTGTAAAAAATAAATCGCTAGGAATTTCTTTTGCATGTTGCAAAATTTCTCGTGAGAAAGTTAACGCATGATGACTAATGCTTTCTTTTAATTTTAATTTTTCGCCATCAATAAATTTAGTTTTTTTGCTTTTTGCACCAGGAAAATATTTGTTAGTTCCAAGATGTTCGACATCATGATAATATTCAAACGATGATATAATCAAATCTGGTTTTTTTGTTTTGTTATTACTAATTAACGAATTTAAAATTTTAATGTAATTTGTAAATTCAAAAAAAACAAATGTATCATTTACATCCATTATTTTAATAAAATGTCCATATGATTTTTTAATACCAAACGCAATTGCACTTCCTCATGAATAAGAAAATTGTTGACTATTGAAATAATATATTTTATCAGGATAAAGTGATGTTCACTCAACCATATAATCACGAAAACGATCATCATTTGTTTCGTCAATTACTAAAATTTCAAAGTTAAAAATTGTTCTATAACGAAAATTTATCGATGCTAATAAATTATGTATTTTTCCATAGTTTTCATAAACCGGAATAATAATAGTGAGTGTTGGACGTTCTCGTGGAACAGGCTCTAATAACATATAAAACTATTTTATTTAATTATACTAGAAACGTACTATATAACTTCTTAAAACAAAATAAATTAAATTATTTTTTTTGTTTCGCTTTTGTTTCTATTAATTGTTCGACAATACTTTTTGGTGCTTGTGCGTAATGACTAAATTCCATAATGTACGTTCCTCTTCCTTGAGTAAAAGAACGCAAATCAGTTGCATAACCAAACATGTTTGCTAACGGAACTTTCGACTTAATAACTTGTGCATTACCTTTTTGTTCTGTACCTTCAATGTTTCCTCTACGTGAAGAAATATCACCCATAGTATCGCCGAAATATTGATCAGGAACAGTAACTTCAACAGCCATTATTGGTTCTAATAAAACAATACCACATTTCTTTGCTCCTTCTTTTAAAGCGATAGATGCGGCGATTTTATATGCTAATTCAGATGAATCGACATCGTGGTATGAACCATCGTATACAGTAGCTTTTATATCAATCATTTGATAACCAGCTAATGGTCCTGATTTCATTGTTTCTTGTAAACCAGCATCAATCGGTTTAATATATTCACGAGGAATTTTTCCACCAACGATTCCATTAACAAATTCATATCCTTTATCAGGATTTGGTTCAAACTTAATAACACAATGACCATATTGACCATGTCCACCAGTTTGTTTAATATATTTTCCTTCAGCTTCACCAACTTTTGTAAACGTTTCACGGTAAGAAACTTGTGGTGCACCAACATTAACTTGCACATTAAATTCACGTTTCATTCGATCAACAATTATTTCTAAGTGTAATTCTCCCATACCAGAAATAATTGTTTGACCAGTTTCTTCATCAGAACGTGTTTTAAAAGTAGGATCTTCTTCTGCTAATTTTGATAACGCAATACCCATTTTTTCTTGATCAGCTTTTGTTTTAGGTTCAACTGCTAACGAAATAACTGGTTCAGCAAATTTCATGGCTTCTAATACTACATTGTAATCACTATTAACAGTAATTGTATCACCAGTTACGGTAGATTTTAAACCAATTACCGCACAAATATCACCAGCACGAATTTCATCAATTTCATCACGATTTGCTGCATGCATTTTAATTAATCGAGAAACACGTTCTTTTTCTCCTTTGTTTGTGTTATAAATATAAGAACCACCAGTTAATACACCTGAATAAACACGTATAAAAGTAATTCGTCCAACAAATGGATCAGTAGCTACTTTAAATGCAAGAGCACATAATTTTCCATCATCATTTGGAAATATTTTTACTTCAGCATCATTCGGAGTATTAGCGTTAACTGGAGGTACATCAGCTGGTGAGGGTAAATAATCAACAACCGCGTCAAGAACCGCTTTAACACCTTTGTTTTTAAAAGAAGAACCGCATACCGCAGGAAAAAGTTTACCTGTTAATACACCTTTACGTATACATTTTTTTATTTCATCAACTGTTAATTCTTCTCCATTTAAATATTTGTTAGTACATTCATCATCGTAATTAACTACTTCATCAAGCATAATCCCACGAAATTTTTTTGCCATTTCCAAACATTCATTAGGAATTTCAACAACTTTAAAATTTTCTTCCTTACTTCCATCGAATATTCTAGCATTCATTTGAACTAAATCAATCGTACCAACAAATTCATTTTCAGCACCAATTGGATATTGAATTGCTACACCGTTAGCACCTAATCTTTCTTTTAAAGAATTAACAGACATTTCGAAATTCGCTCCAACTTTATCCATTTTATTAATATAAACTATTCGTGGAACGTTATAGTTATCTGCTAAACGTCAATTTGTTTCAGTTTGCGGTTGAACACCTTGTTGTGCGTCTAAAACAACAACCGCACCATCAAGAACACGTAGTGAACGATTAACTTCAACTGTAAAATCAACGTGCCCTGGTGTATCAATTAAATTAAATTGATATCCATTTCAAGTGGCGTAAGTAGCAGCTGCGGTAATTGTAATTCCACGTTCTTTTTCTTGTTCCATTCAATCCATTGTTGCTCCACCATCATGTACTTCACCAATTTTATGAGTTTTTCCGGTATGGAAAAGAACACGTTCTGATGTTGTTGTTTTGCCAGCATCAATATGAGCAATAATACCAAAGTTACGAAATTTTTCAAGAGGAAATTTACGAGCCATAATAATTTAAAATCGCAAATGTGCGAAAGCTTTGTTCGCCTCTGCCATTTTATGTGTATCATCTTTCTTTTTAACAGAACCACCAATTCCATTAAAAGCATCAACTATTTCTCCTGCTAATCTTTCAAACATAGTTTTTTCATTTCTTGCACGTGAATAAAGTACTAATCAACGTAATCCTAATTCAAGTTTTCTTTCTGGAGTTGTTTCTACTGGTACTTGATAGTTACTTCCAGCAATTCTTCTTACTTTTAATTCTACAACCGGCATAATATTTTCTAATGCAGCTTGAAATACTTCCATTGCACTTTTCTTAGTTTTTTGTTCTACTTTTTCAAAAGCACTATATAAAATCTTTTGTGCTAGTACTTTTTTTCCTTCTCACATTATTACATTTATTAATTTTGCAATTAATGTTGAATTAAATAATGGATCTGGTAGTATTTCTCTTTTTGTAGCTCTATTCTTACGCATCGTTAATTAAATTATATTTATTTTTTTGTTGTTTGATTAGCAGCTGCATTACGCTTAGCACCATATAGAGAACGTTGTTGTTTACGTTTATTAACACCTTGTGTATCTAAAACACCTCGCACAATATGGTAACGCATTCCTGGAAGATCAGGAACACGACCACCACGAACTAAAACAATACTATGTTCTTGTAAGTTGTGACCTTCACCAGGAATATATGCAAGTATCTCTTGACGATTTGTTAAACGTACTTTAGCATATTTTCGTAAAGCGGAGTTAGGTTTTTTAGGAGTCATTGTTCCAACTCTGGTGCAAACACCTCTTTTAAAAGGTGCCGGCAACCTTTTTTCAACATTTTTTAGAGAGTTGTATGATTTTGATAAAGCTGGCGCTTTATTCTTTTTTACTTTTTTACTTCTCCCGTGTCTTATTAATTGTGCTATAGTTGGCAAAGTCGTTTATATTTTATTCTTTAATTATTATATAAAAAATTACAAATAAATATTAATTTT
>JAITHU010000003.1 GCA_031279765.1 Mycoplasmataceae bacterium | reverse complement strand
GAAGAAAGAATTAATAAAAATATTAATGAAATTAGAATTGAAGTTAATACTCGGTTTGATAAGATTGAAAATATTCAACAAGAACAAGGAAAAGAAATTAATGCAATCAAAACTAGAATCGATAGAATAGAAACTAGAATCGATAAAATAGAAGCTAAACTAGAAACGGTTATTAAACTTAATAATTTAAAATCATAAAAACTATAAAAAACGCATATTAATATATAGAAGGTACTTCTATGAAGAATATTAATAAATATACAATTATTTCTTCTCTAAATAACAAGAATCTAGAAAAAGATATAATTGTATTAGAAAAGATGAACAAATCTGATAATTCAAACGATAAACCATTTAAACCTAAACAACAAAAACAATCAAAAATTGATTTATTGATTCAACAATTTGGCGAATTTAGAAGCGAAGTTAATACTAGATTTGATAAGATAGAAAACACTCAAGTAGAACAAGGAAAAGAAATTAATGCAATTAAAATTAACCAATTAGAACAAGGAAAGAAGATTGATAATATTGAAACTAGAATAGATAAAATAGAAAAAGAAATAATTTCCATCAAAGGAACATTAACACGTAATAATATTTATTAGAATTTTAGTTATTGGAGCTATTGTAACCTTACAATATCATATGGCGCGCCCAATAGGAGTCGAACCCATAACCTTCCGGTTCGTAGCCGAATGCTCTATCCAGTTGAGCTATAGGCGCATTATGGAGGTGGGTGACAGATTTGAACTGACGCATACGAAGGTTGCAGCTTCGGACCTTACCACTTGGCTAACCCACCCATTATATTAATTATAATCATATATTTTTACATTCAAAAAATTAGATACAAAAACGTTTTATAGCCACTTTTTTTTTTTTTTATGTATAATTTAGAAAGTTTATGGGTAATAAAACTAATTCTTCTTTGAAAGATAAAGAAGTTGAGAAAAATAACAAAACTAAAAAAATTTTTTTGTGAGTTAATATCGTTGTTATTACAATTGGTGTTTTTGTTATTTTGTTATTACTATTATTAAGATTTTGTTCTTGTTCGTCACAAGAACGTTTTGTAATTAAGAATCATGAAGATATTAATGGAACTACTGAAATAGCAATTAACGATTCACCAGAATTAATTGTTCACGATAATAAAGAAGATATTGATTATACTTACCCAGATGTTGAATTTCATCTTGATCCAAATAGTGATATGATAGGAGGTTTATCATTAAGTGCTACAACAGGAGTTATAAGTGGTACATCAATAACTCCTATTGATGCGTCAAATGTTATTATTGCTGCGAAATTTAAATCACAACATTTATTAAATCTTTTACATGAATCTAGTAATAATGTTAAAGAACCAACATGTAGAATTAAAATTGAAATTTCTGAACCTGAAGAAAATCGTTTTGAAATTTATAATTTTAATCAAGTTAGTGGTGAAGTAGGAACGGCACTTACTCCTACTAACGAATTAAGAACTACTACTAATCATATGGTTGAAGGTGGTTCACCAGATCTTATAGTTCCTCAAAGCGATTGTATTTATGGTATTTCACCAGATATTAGTACTTATGGTTTATCATTTAATACTGCAACTGGAGTAATTTCTGGTACACCAACTTTAGGCACTCCATCAGAAGGAGTTTTACTTACCGTTACCGTTACTTCAACTAATCCTTTGTATATTGGTGTAACACCAGGTTCAGATCAAAAACACTTGTTTATAATAGATTCAACACCTACACCAATAGAATTAGATATTACTGGTTTTAGTGATTATTTCTTTTACACTGGAACATCATATACATCTGGTAATGTTTTAACTACTAAAGCAAATCCTGGTAATTTCACGGTTTCAGATGCAGTATATTCGATTACACCAAACAACCTTGCTTCTTATGGTTTATCATTCAATTCATCAACTGGTGAAGTTACCGGTACACCAACCGCTGATTTATCAGAAACAGAATATACAGTTTCTGTTACTTCATCAACTTATTCTACTTGTGATAGCAACGATATCACTTTTAGTATTATCATTCAAACACAAGTTATTTCTATAGATTGTAATTTTACAATTACAGATACATCTGGTAATAATCCAGTGACATACGATATTACATCAATAACTGAATTTAATAAATTTTGTAATGATGGTTCAGGTGGTCACGTTAATATTACAGTTGAAGGACATACTTTTAGAAAGGATCAATTAATTGGTATTAATTTGCCAACTGACGGTATGATAGGTGGTTCTCCGCTTACAACTATTCCTAATAATTTTTTATATTATTGTACCAAATTTGTTAATCCATTTATTATTCCTAATACTGTTACAACTATCGGAAATTATTTTATGTATTATTGCCAATTATATAATGAACCAATTACTTTTCCAGTTGCTATTGCTTCATTAGGAAATTCTTTTATGAATGGATGCAACGCCTTTAACAAACCAATTACTATTCCAACTACAATCGGTAATGCTATTCCGCACAATTTCTTATCTAGTCAAAATTTTAACCAACCAATATCTATTCCTAGTAATTTTACTAGAATTGGTGCGAATTTTTTATCATTTTGTACTTCTTTTGATCAATCGATGATAATACCTAATACAGTTACACATATTGATCCTGGATTAATGCAAGGTTGTTCTTCTTTTAATTCTACATTTACATTGCCAACAACTGTTGATAGTTTTACGCATCTTTTTGATTTGTTTCCGTGTAATTGAGCATCTTTTAACCAACCATTTACATTTCCTGCAACAATTTCTAATATTGATGAAAAATATTTATTATTTGGAGACCAAACGTTTTATGGTTTAACTTCTTTTAACCAACCATTAGTGTTTCCTAGTTATGTTGTTGGTTTTAGAGGTAATCAAGCTTTTAATTACTTAACTTCTTTTAACCAACCATTGGATTTTACTACTATTGATAATTTGAAATATTTCCGTTGTTACGAAGGTTTTAATTACATGGATGTTTTTAACCAACCAATAATAGGTTTTTTTGATCATATGATTGATACAAAAATAGATACAAGATATGTTGACCTTGCTGATCCAATAATAAACGTCCAATTTACAAGTTTGATTCCTGAAAATGATCCGGAATTCGTTGATACCGAGAATTATTACTTTTGAGTCGATACCTATTATTCTGTTATTTTAAATTCAATATTTTCAGGTATGAATTTTTTTTCTTGTAATTTTGAATTTAACCAACCATTTGAATTTTTAAGCGCTAATGTTTCGCATCAAAATCCTGATTTTGAAAAGGTTCCTAATATTTTTTATGCTAATTATACTTTTAATCAAACAATAAATTTTCCTTCATCAGCTAAAAGTATAGGTAATGTGTTTTTATGTGAATGTTATGACTTTAACAACGGTGGAAGTGATTTTGTTTTTCCTCAAATATACTACTCAACAGATTACTACCATGATTACAAATTTATTTATGCTCTTGAATCGTTTAATGTTCCAGTAATTTTTCCCACGGATGTATATGGTTATTTTAGTGGTTTTTCATTGCCTGTTGTTAATGCGATTTATAATCAAAATATTGATTTTTCTTCTACTAATATACACGGTATTACTTATGATGATTATGATTATGATAATGATTGTGTAGCTAGTTGAAATATACCGATGGTATATATTGATGATTCAATGGATTTATTAAAATTATCCGCATTTACCAGCTATAGTTTTAATGTAGTTGATAACAACATTACTTATTATTGTCCTATTTCTCCTGTTTTTAATAGCATAATAGATTTTGGAACTATTAGCACTTTTAATAATAGTGGTAATGAATGATATAACAATTTACATGGTAGTGTTACAACAGCTCTAGTAAGAACAGATTATATACCTGGTATTTTTGGTTGCTATGCTTATAATTTGCCAGCACAACCATTAGTATCAGTACCAGTAATTGTTGATGGTGTAAAACTTAAAGGAACTAATATTGGAAGTTTTTTTGATGGTAGTATGATAATTTATTCAGATGATGGAACACATAGTCTTACTATAGATTTTAATATTACAAGTGGTATTACTTATGATAGTGTTAGTTGGTATTCTAATTTGACTTATATCGGAGCGTAAATAATCTTCACTGATTAAGTATTTCTTTTAAAAATTACATATTAATATATAAAAGATACTTCTGTGAAGAATATTAATATATATACAATTCTTTCTTCGAAAAAAATTTATATTTTTACAAATCTTATTATTTTTTTATTTTTACTTCTTTTTTTAGCATACTAATAAATTTCGACAATTTTAATTCTTCAGATTTTTCTGAACCGTATTTCCTAAAAGAAATAGTTTTATTTTTTATTTCGTTATCACCAATAACTAATTGGTAAGGTATTTTTTTAATTTGTGCATCACGAATTTTTTTCGCTAATCTTTCATCACGTTCATCACATTTTGAACGAATTAATTCATTTAATAAACGTTTTACTAACTTAGCACAATATTTTCCATGCGTTTTTATATCAACAGGAATTATTTGCACTTGTTGAGGTGCTAATCATAACGGAAATATTCCTTTATTTTGTTCTAAAAGAATTGACATGAAACGTTCTAAAGTACCTATTACAGATGCATGTACTAATACTGGTCTAGAAATTTTCCCTTTTTCATCTATATATTCTAAGTTAAATTTTTCTGGTAATAAGAAATCCAATTGGATTGTAAAAGCGGTAATATTTCTTCCTAAAGCGGTTTTGATTTCCATATCAATTTTAGGACCATAAAATGCTGCTTCTCCAATTGCTTCGTAATAATCTACTCCTTCTTTTTTTCCCATACTTTTTAATACTTCTCTAACTTTATTTTCTGCTTGTTGTCAAAGCGGTTCGTTATCAAAAAATTTTTCTTTATTATTAACATCATGAAGAGCTAATTGAATTCCTGATAGTTTAATATTAAATGTTTGAGCCGCTTCTTCAATAATTTTGTAATGTTGCATAACAACATTTTTAATTTGATTAGGTGTACAAATCATATGGCAATCTATTAAACGCATTTGTCTAACTCTTTCTAAACCGGTTAACGAACCAGAAGATTCATAACGGTGCAATATTGCATCTTCATATACACGAAATGGTAATTCTTTATATGATTTTGGTTTCATTTTATAACACAAAATATGATGTGGACATGTCATTGGTCTTAATAATTCTACAACTTTATCAAGTTCTAAAGGTGAAAACATATTTTCACGATAATGAAATCAATGTCCAGATGTTTCGTACAATTGCTGTGTTCCTAGTACTGGTGTTTGTACGTAGTCATAACCATTTCGTTGTAAAAGTTTATGAACATAATCATCAATTTCGTATTTTATTGCTGCACCATTAGGCATTCAAAATGGTAAACCAGGACCTACTAGTTCATCAAAACTAAAAAGTTCCATTTCGCTATTTATATTACGATGATCACGTTCTGAACGATCTTTTGCTATTGCTTCGTATTCTTCTAAATCTTTAGCATTTTCAAACGCAATACCAGTTATCGCTTGTAGTTGTTCGTTTTTTGCGTTATGTTTTCAATATTCACCAGCGATATTTATCAATTTTATTTGTTTTATTGCGGATAATTTTGCAATACTTGTTTTTTCACAAATATCATTGAATTCATCTCCAAATGATACTATCTCTATAGTATCATTTGTGCAATCGTTAATTAATTCAATTTTAAATTTATTATCCTTAAATAGTTCTAATGCTTCTTTTTTAGAAATAGTTTTATAAGTTATTAAAAATGCACGATCAATATTTTTGTGCATTTGTTTTAAAATCATTGGTAAATCAGTTATTGATAAACGTTTTTCTAATTTAAAACAATAACTAAAACCTGATTCGTTAGCTAGTTGATCACCGATAAAAGCATCACCTATTGTGCAATCGGGGTATAAATCCTTTATTGTTTTAGCAAGTAATATGCTACATATTTTATTTAATTCTTTATTTATATTCATTTTTATTTTTCTTTCTTTATTTTTTAAAAATATAAAGTTTACTTGTAGTAAACACAATAGACATTTTTTAAATAAGTTTAAATGTTTCAACTTCAACAATCATTTTATAGATGTTTATTTTTTTTGCTTTAAAGGTGGTGAGTTTACCGGTTATTTCCGCTCCTCTACCAGTAACTATTTGTTTGATGATATCATCACGGTCAGCATTAACAAATAGTTCAAGATATCTAGAATGTTCAACACCATCACTATGAACATTAACTTGTTTTAAAATTAAAAATCTACTACCACGTTCGGAAGTTCTTATTTCCGTAATAACACCTGATAATTTTACATCATTAATATAATTCATAATTATTATTATAATTATAAACTATTTATTTTTGTAGTTGATTAAAGTATCCAAAATAAAAGTACAACTGCAAGTACGATTAATAAAATTAATATACCAGTTGTTGTAAAAATTAAGAGTAAATTCGCTGGAGGTTGAGGTATTGGCAACGGATAGTCAATATATATATCAGTTTTTTTTATATTTGAAGTCAAATCCGGAAAAGATGGAGAAGAAACGGATATTGTTATTTCTGTTCCAAGAATATCAAGTTCTAGTGGTGTACCATACATTCTACCATTAGAAGGATTAAATTCTATACCATTTGGTAATTCACCAGTATAAGAAAAAACCGGATCACTTACTACATCGCCTTTATCTGTTTTACAAATGTATTTTTCTGTTGGAGCTAATGTTTCAAACAATCTTCCATTTATATTACTTTGTCCACCAGTAATAACTAATGATGTTGGTATTGAATGGCGTACAGTTAATGTTACTAATAAAGAAGTTGATAAATTTTGTGTAACCGTGGAAGTTGCTACTATCGAAAAAATAAAACGACCATTATTTATACCATTTCAAGTAACTTTTCCTGTAGTATCGACAACAATATAATTAGTAGAATCGTTAGCGATGCTTCATGAGACATTACTAGGATCAGCACCAAAATTTACATTTGCATTATATTGATAAAAATCAGCTATGTTATCATCGATTGTTTGTGAACCGATTATTGATATGGTTGACATTTTGATAGCAAAAATTTTATCAACATATTGTGTTGGAACATTTGATTGATAATTAGTTACACTATCATACGGTACATAAATTGATACAAGTAATGGTGAATTTTCGAATAAATCGTTTGTATTATCTCAACAAGTTACGTTACTATTAAAAATTGTGATTTCTTCTAACGAAGAACAATTGGAAAACGCTTTATCGCCAATTGTTGTTAAAGAATTTGCTAATTTTATATTAATTATTTGTGTATTTGAAAAAGCAAATTCTCCTAATGTAAAATTAGTTGTTATTTTAGATAAATCAACATTTTGTAAACTTGTACAATTTTTAAAAGCACTATCACCTATTTTTGTAATATTTGTTGCATTAGAAATATTTAAATTTTGTAATGTTGAACAACCTTCAAATGCGCTATCATCAATAATATTTAATGAACTAAGAGATAAATTTGCATTTTGCAAATTTATGCAATTTTTAAATGCGCTTTTTCCTATACGTGTGAAAATTGTGCCAGGAATGTTAGAAATATTTATTTGCGTTAATTGTGTACATCCTTGAAACGCTTCGTCATCAATAGTTGTTAAATTGTTATTTGATGTAGGAAAAAAAATTGAATTAATACTATTACAACCAGAAAATGAACCAAAACCAATTATTGATACACTTTTAGGGATTGAAATTCTATCTAAATTAACATTATTTTTAAAGGCATTTTTTCCAATAATATTAATTGTTTGTGGAATAAGAAAATTGGTTAGAGAACTACAATTTTCGAACATTCCTATTGTATCGGAATTTGTTCCAATATTTGTTAATTGGCATGCTGGTGAAAAATTTACTGTTACTAAATTAGTGCAATTAGCGAACGCTCCTTCATTCATACTCGTTACACTACGCGGAATGTACACTCCCCTTAACGTTGAAACATTAGCAAACGCACTATTTTTTATGATATTAACTGTTCAATCAATTCCATCATAGTTAAATTGATCGATATTTAAATCAGTATCGGTAGGCAAATACATCGATGAAATTCTACATGTAGCGGTATTAGCAGATGTAGAAACAAAATTATCAAATGTAATTGTACCCCCAACACAAAGTTGTCATGAAAATAAAACACCGCCATCTAACGTCATTGGTTCAACTGGTAATTGTAAATCATATTTTTTTTCATTTTTTACTTCACAAAAATGGATATTTAAAACGCATATTAAAGATGCAAAAAATGGAAAAACAAATAAATTAAAAATTTTTTTTTTAAACATATTTCTATATTTGTAAACATTATAAGTATTATGATTTCTATGTATAATAATATAAGCATATGAATAAAACTAGTAAAAAAGTAACTTTTTCAACAAAAACAAAGAAATATATTTTGAAAAATAAAAAAATAATATCATTTATTTCTTGTGGAGTTACCGTATTATTTGTTTTAGCATTAACATTGGGTTTGATATTCGGATGTAGTCGTAAAAAAATAGAAATTTCTGGTGAAAAAGATGTTATTGGATATGTTGATGCTCCAGGTGGAGAAAGTTTTATTGCAACATATTCTGACGGAACAGAACCAATTGATTTTCATTGACAAATTTATCAATCTAATCCTAAAATTAATTTTGAATACGAAGAGAATGTAGCACATTTTTCATGAACAGCATTTGATGCTCCACAAACTTTTAATAATTTTAGTATCTCATGCATGCAAGGAACTGATGAGTCCACAAAAGTGTATTTTTATTTTACTTTTGAAATTAAAGATTGCATTGGAAATTTATCTATTTCTGGTAATTTAAGTCCAACCGTTGTTAGCGGTGTTGGGGATACTATTCAATATACTGTATCACCTAATGTTAGTTATAGTATTCAAGATACTATAACTCCAGATCCTAACACAGAAACAAATACATATATCATTGTTTCTCATAGCCATAGTGTTGAAGATAAACTTCAAATACGTGTTTATGGCACAACACCAATAAATACTTATTCAATAGTTATAACAATTAATTCTCGTGGGTATTATCCAGCAACTGCTACTATTAGTTTAAGCGTAGTTGCTAGTTAAATTTTTAACATAATATAAATAACTTGTATACGAAAGAATATAATCAACATATTAATGATTAAAAAAAATTTTTTAGTATCTTGTGGTTCAGCAAAAGGATTACGTCCGAATAATGAAGATGCATTTGCTTTTGAAAAAAATATTTTTGGGCAATTATTCGCTGTTATTTGTGATGGTATTGGTTCGCAATTACATAGCGAAATAGTTTCTACTAATACAACAACTAGTTTAGCACATTTGTTTTTGCAAAAAAGAAAAATAAAAAACCCAAAACGTTTTTTTTCAAAAGCTTTAAAAAATACGCAAAAAATTATTAATAAAAAAATTAATGAAGTTCGCAAAAATGCAAGAATAGGTACAACATTAATTTCGTGTTTCATAGATGAGGGAAAAGTAACGGTTTTTAATATTGGTGATTCTAGATTATTTCATTTTGATTCTAACGAAAAAAAGTGAAAACAAATTAGTAATGATCACAATTATTTAAATCTAATTAATGATAAATTCGATCGCTTAATAATGGAGAAAAAAAAGGCAAATGCTTCGGAACACGAAATTGAATTATTAGAAATAAATCGCGAAGAAATAATTCAAAGAAACGAAGATAATATCTTAGCGTTAACAAAAAGTTTCGAAAGTAACGAAAAAACATATCAAAATTATGATACTTTTGATATAAAAATAAAAAAAAATGATATCATAGTTTTGTGTTGCGATGGTTTATATAATTGAATAGAATTATCAAAAATCAACGAAATTATTGATAAAGAAACGGATTTTTCAAAAGTGGCAGATAAATTAATAGAATTAGCTCTCAAAAACGGAAGTAATGATAATATAACTACAATTGTTATAAAAGAAATTTAATGTCTAAAAAAATAAACAAAAATGATGTTAAAGATAACATTATTGAAAATGAAATTAAATATAAGGAAAATGATATTGTATTAGACAAATATAGCATTATTAAAGAACTAGGAAGCGGAGGAACTTCAACGGTTTATTTAGCAAAAAAAATAGTAGAAAATTTAGATGACAACGTCAACGATGAATTAGTTGCTGTTAAAATAATGCAAAAAAGAGATGGAAAAGATGATTACGATTGAGAAAAAAAGAAAAAAGAAGTTGAAATTTGTTGCCGTGCTGATATGCTAACAAAAGATAACGATTACATAATTCGTACTTTTGACTTTTTAGATGAAGGGGACAAAATCACTATTGTAATGGAATATATTGACGGTTGCTCGTTAAAAGATATTATTGAAAAAGAAAAAGGTATTCCAATAGATTACGCGATGTATTTTTTTAAAAAAATAGTACTTGGTGTAAATGATTTACATAATGTTTTTCAACACCAAATCATTCATCGAGATTTAAAACCTGAAAACGTTTTGATCTCAAGCGATTTTAATACAATTAAAATTATTGATTTTGGAATATCTACAATTATTGTTAACGATGGAGAAAAACAAAAAATACTTTCTGATGAAAAAGATTTAATTGGTACGTACGATTATATTTCTCCAAATGCATTGCATTTTCGTCAAGCTGATAAATCAGGAAAAGAAAAAATAAATGTAAATCAATTTGATATTTTTTCTTTAGGAATAATATTGTACGAAATGTTAGCTGGTGAAACGCCATTTAATGTAGAAAAAGCTGAAGATATCGAGTTACCAGCAAAATATGATGTTCCGTGTCTTAGCGAAACAATCCCTGATGTACCACCATGCATTGACAATATTATTTTTAAATGTGTAGCGTACCAACAAAAGGATCAAACGTTTTTGTATAAAAATATTCAAGAATTGCTAAATGATATTATTCGCTACGAAACTAACGATGACGATGTTCTTAATGAAAAATTGATCAAACCTGCAATTAATAGAATTTATCATAATAAAAAAATTTTTAATATTGAAATTGAGAAAAGTAAAATAAAATTTTTTGAAACTAGTTGATTTTTTATTATTATTACTATCGTTTGTGCTATAGTAATTATTGTTTTTTTAATTTCTTTATACTTAAAATAATAATTTTTGTATTTTGTAAGTTATAATAAATATGAAATTATGAAAATTATTTTATTAGGAGCACCTGGTTGCGGAAAAGGAACATTATCTGCCGAATTAAAAGATAAACACAACTATAATCCAATTTCTGCTGGAGATTTAATTCGTGATGAAATTAAAAGCGGAAGTGCATTAGGAAATAAAATTAAAGATATTGTTAAAAATGGTGGTTTAGTTAACGATGATATTGTTAATCAATTAATGAAGAAACAAATAGCTTTTTTGAAATCTAAAAAAATTGATAATGTTATTTATGATGGATATCCAAGAACGGTTGAACAAGCTAAATATTTAGATAGTCTTTCACCGATTGATGCTGTTATAGAAATAGTTGTCGATGAACCTACTTTAGTTAAACGTATTTCCGGAAGAAGAATATGTCCTAAATGTAAAGCATCTTTTAATGTTTATTCAGAAGGATTTAAACCTAAAAAATCTAATGTTTGTGATGAATGTGGAGAAAAATTAACACAACGTGCTGATGATAATCCATCTACTGTAAAAAATCGTTTGAAAGTTTATAACGAAACAACTAGCAAGCTAATTAATTTTTATAAAAAACAAAAGAAACTTTCATCAATTAATGGTGTTGTTTTTGATAATGTTATGCAAAAAGTTGGTAATATTTTAAATTTGAAACCTTCAAAGAAAGTTGCATCACCAGTTAAAAAAGCTGTTTCTAATGCAAAAAAAGCTGTAGCTACAAAAATTAAAAAAATAGTTTCTAAAAAAAAGAAATAGAATGATTTTCTTAAAATCGACTAGTGAATTAGAATTAATTAAAAAAGCTGTTGATATTTGAAAAAAAGCAAAAAAATTACTTCAAGAAGAAACAAAAGTTGGTGTTAATATTTTAACATTAGATGAAATGGTTGCTAAATTAATAGAAGAAAACGGTGCAACTTGTAGCTTTTATAAATATAATGGTTTTCCTGGACATATATGTATTTCAATAAACGAAGAATTAATACATGGTGTTCCTACTAATCGCTTACTTAAAAAAAATGATATGGTAACGTTTGATATTGGTGTAACATACAAGAATCACATTTGTGATGCTGCTTTTACAATCGTTTTAGATGAAAAAAATAGTGAAGCAAACAACATTAATAAAGCTACACTCGAAGCTCTAGAAAACGCTATTTATTGTATAAAACCAGGCAATCATATCGGAGATATTTCTTATGCAATAGAAAAAACTGCTTCTAAACATGGCTATGAAGTTATAAAAGATTTTGGTGGTCACGGTTGCGGGAATTATTTACATGAAGATCCAATAATTTATTGTTTTGGAAAACCACACACTGGTACTAAAATAGTTAAAGGAATGGTTCTATGTATTGAACCAATGTTTTTAATTGGAACGGATAAATACATTATTGATAAAAAAAATAAGTGATCAGTTATATCGGTAAATAAAAAATTAACATGTCATTGAGAGCATATGGTGTATGTTACAGATGATGGTTGTGAAATATTGACGAAATAATTTTCTTTTATTTTGTAACGAAATTAATTATAATCTATATAAACAATGGCAAACGACAGCTTAATTTGTCTTAGTGGGAAAGTAATCGAAACTATTACCAATCAGATGTTTAAAGTTCATTTGGAAAATAATGTTGATGTAATTGCTACTGTTTCTGGAAAATTAAAATTTAATAAAATTCGTATTGTTAAAGGTGATGAAGTACAAGTTGAATTGAGTTTATATGATTTAACCAGAGGTAGAATTGTTTTTAGAAAATAAATATGAAAGTTAGAGCATCAGTTAAACCTATTT
This sequence comes from Mycoplasmataceae bacterium, assembly GCA_031279765.1. Lineage (GTDB taxonomy): Bacteria > Bacillota_I > Bacilli_A > Mycoplasmatales > Mycoplasmoidaceae > Malacoplasma_A. Next base: position 15,727 of record JAITHU010000003.1, on the reverse strand, counting down.
GTAAAGATTGCAAAGTAGTAAAAAGATTTGGAGTTATACATGTAATATGTAAAAATTCAAAACATAAACAAAGACAAGGATAGGAAATAGGAGGTAGATAATGGCACGTTTAATGGGTGTAGATATTCCAAATAACAAACAAATTGTATATTCTTTACGATATATATATGGTATTGGTTTAACACGCGCACAAGAAATTTGCAAAATCGCTAACGTTGATGGTACAAAAAAAACATCACAATTGAACGAAAAAGAAATCGCTGCAATAAGAGATGTTATTTTAAAACGTGGCTATGTTCTTGAAGGTGAATTGCGCCGTGATGTTTCAATGAATATTAAACGTTTAATGGAAATTGGTTCTTATAGAGGTATTCGTCATCGTAGAAATTTGCCTGTTCGTGGGCAAAGAACGAAAACTAACGCTAGAACACGTAAAGGTCCAAGGAAAACTATCGCAAAGAAGAAAGTAGAAGCTAAATAGTTTATAATAATTTAAAAAATGGCAAGCGAAAAAATTCAACCAAAAAAAAACGTAAAAGCAAAAAAGAAAAAAAAGTTAGCTAGTCCTAATGGAATAGCACATATTCATTCTACGGTAAACAATACAATTATTACTTTCACGGATGAACAAGGAAATACAATTAGTTGAGCTTCTTCTGGAACAGTTGGTTATAAAGGATCAAAGAAATCTACACCTTATTCTGCTGGTCAAGCAACAATCGCTGCCGCTAAAACCGCTACAGATTTAGGTTTAAAAAGTGTAAAAGTAAAAGTTAATGGTACTGGTCAAGGAAAAGAAACAGCGATTCGTAGTTTAACGGTAGCTGGTTTAGATATTTCTGAATTGGAAGATGTTACACCATTGCCACATAATGGTTGTAAACCACCTAAAAAACCTAGATAATTTTTTAAAAAAATAATTTTTGTATTTTTTTTTTTTTTTTGCTATAATAAATAATAACCTAGGGATAAATGGAGAAATTCACAAAATATCAAATAGTTCCTGAAATAGAGAAAAATAAATACATTGCTAAGTTTAGTATTTCACCATTAGAAAAAGGGTTTGGAATTACTTTAGGCAATGCTATTAGAAGAGTAATGTTATCTTCTATTCCTGGTGTTGCAATATTCGCTATAAAAGTTCCTGGTATAACTTCAGAAACACAAACAATTAGCGGTGTTAAAGAAGATTTATTACAAATAATTCTTAATTTAAAGAAATTAGTAATCAAGATTGATGATGGTGCTTTTTCTAGTCAAGAACTTGAAGAAACAAAAATTGAAAAATGACCTACTATGAATTTAAAAGTAGCTAGTTCTAGTAATGGTGTTGTACTTGCAAAAGATATTGAATTACCACCAGGATTTAAAATTATTAATCCAGAATTACATATTGCGACAGTTGCTGCTAATACTAAATTTTCAATGCAAATATACGCAACACGTGGAAAAGGTTTTAAAACCTTTATACAAAATAGAGAAAGCTTATCTTCCATTTCTGCTATTTCTACAGATTCTGCTTTTTCTCCTATTATTCGTGTTAGTTACAATGTTGAAGAAATAAAAATTTCTCGTAATAATGTAGGTGATAAACTTATAATGGATGTTGTTACAAATGGATCTTTAACACCAACAGAGGCAATGGCTTATGCAGCTAAAATATTAACTGAGCATCTTAATCCAATAGTTAATATTTCTAAAGCAATTTCTGAAATTGAAATAATGAACGAAAGAGATCAACAACAAAAAAAACAAAAATTAGATACACCAATTGAGGAATTAGATTTTTCTGTTCGTTCATATAATTCTTTGAAAAGAAATGGAATCCATACTGTTCAAGATTTAACTAGCATGTCTAAACAAAAACTTGAAAATATTCGTAATTTAGGAAAAAAATCATCTAGAGAAATTGTAAAGCGTCTGCAACAAATGGGATTAGAACTTGTTGATGATAACAAATAATTTATTTAATATTAATTAAATAAAGTATAAATAGAGTAGATTATTAATTTATATGTCTTACATAAATAAAGAAGGAAAAACTACCGCAAGAAGAAATATGATTATTCGTCAGCAAGTTTCTGATGTTATTGCATACAATAGAATAACAACTACATTTTCTAGAGCAAAAGAAACGCAAAAACATGTTGATTACGTTATTAATCTTTCTAAGAAAAAAACATTAGCTTCAAAGCGTGCTATCGCAAGTATGTTATTAGACAACAAACAAGCTGATGTTTCTACGTTATTAAAATTATTGGATAATATTGCTAAAAAACACGCAACAAGAAATGGTGGTTATACACGCGTTTTACGTATTGGTAAACGTCGTGGAGATAATGTTGAAGAAGCAATTTTAGAAATCATTTAATTAAATGATTATTTTATTTTTGAAACAAATAATATAATTACACATATAATTTTTAAAAAATGAAGGTAAAAAAATTATATCATTTACATACTATCGCTTGTAATCATGCAACATTAACGCTTGATGAAATGGTTGAATATTCATTGAAAAACGGTTATGAAAAACTTATTTTTACAGAACATTATCCGTATCCAAATAGCGATGAAACAGATGAATGAACTTCGCAAAAAACATTCGATGGATTTTATCAAAATTTCGTTGAGTGTAAAAAAAAATATGGTAACAAAATTGAAATGCATTTTGGATGCGAAACAGAATTCCCTCGTGCTGGAAGGGAATTCTTTTTAAATATTAAAAACGATAATCGTGTAGAATTTGCTATTTTTGGCAATCACAAATATTTAGATATGTTTATGAAAGATGATAAAAATGAAACTGTTGATTCATTAAATAAAAAGTATAACGAAATAAAAGACATTGGAACACATACAAAAAAAGATTTAAAAAATTATTACATTCTTTCGAAAGATGCACTTAAATCAGGAATGTTTAGTTATTTTGCACATCCTGATTTATGAATAAATCGTTATAAAAAATGAGATCGTTATGCGAAAAAATTATCTAAAAAATTAATTAGATTAGCTATTAAATATAATTGCACACTTGGTTTTAATTCTAACGGCTTAGCAAAAAAAATTAAAAAAAATTTAGTTCTTGCTTATCCGTTAAAATACTTTTGAGAAATGGTTGCTAAACATAAAGAAATAAAAGTAATAATAGAATCCGATGCTCATAAATTGGAACATATCTCAACGGAATGGTTGGATAATGCGTATGATATTGCTATAAGTTATGGTTTAAAAGACAATTTAGTTGAAGATGTAACTCTTAAACCACTACAATAATTTTTGATTGCAATATAAATTTTTAATATTAAAATATAATTTATTTAGTATAGGGGTTTAGTTCAATGGCAGAATAAAAGTCTCCAAAACTTCTGATACGGGTTCGATTCCTGTAACCCCTGCCATATGTTTTAACTCCTTTTTTTATTCAAAATAAGAATTTAGCATTCGTTTCTAAAAATTGATAAATATTTTTTTAAACGAAACAAAAAATATAATGTAAATATATGTTTTATTTTTTAGCATTATTACCAGGTGTTTTTTGAGGAATTTTGCCACCGGTTGCAAAAAAAATAGGTGGTACACCTAGTCAACAAACAACAGGTATATCGATAAATTTAATGTTATTGGGCATAGTGTTTTTAGTAATTGATTTATCAATGGGTATTGATTATTTTGTAGGACACGGAACGATGTTTCTTATTGTTTTTTGTTCAGGTATATTTTGATTTTTTGGTAATTTTTTTCAATTAAGTGCAATAAAACTTTCTTCTGTTATTAAAACTATGCCTTCTAATATAACTGGTCAAATATTGATAACAAGTTCTATTAGTGGAATGACGTTTCATTGACTAAGTAATCCATCTTACCAAATACCATTAGGGATATTTTTTTTGTGTTTAATGTCATTTGGTGTAGTGTTGACATCATTAGGAAAAAAAGAAAAAAAGAAGAAAAAAAATAGTTCTTTTTTATTTTATTTTTTTAATTTTCTATCAATTATTTTTTACTCTTCATATGCGTTACTACCTGAGTTTACCTTAAAATTAATATCTAACGAATCGTGAATGAATTTTTTTGATGCTGGGTGTTTGTTTCCTCAATCATTAGGTATTTTTTTAACTTGTATTATATTCACTTCAATAATATCGTTTAAAAAAAATAAAAATATTAAACAATTGCCTTTATGCAATCAAAAATCATATTTCAATATTATTACAGGATGTTTTCAATCAATTGCAAATCTTATATTTTTAGTGGTTATAGCAAATTTAGGAGCTGTTATAGCATCACCATTCTCTAGTTTATCAGCAATATTTGTATCATTTATTCTAGGATACGTATGATTAAAAGAGAAAAAAGAAAAAAAATATTTATTTTTTTCCATAATAGGGTTAATGATAATATTTTTAAGCGTTATGTTTTTGTTTTTAGTGACATCTATTTTTTTTTAGTAATTAGTTATATTTGTTTTTATGAAAATAACGGTATAATGAATACATAATGAAACAATTAAAAAGTATATTTGCAATTATTATTTCTTTTTTACTAATATTATTTTCTATTATTGCTATTAGTAAAAATTTTAGTGGAAACATTAAAAGTAGTTCTAGTGTTGGTACTGATGAACACTACGAATATTCTAAATCAGTTGATTGCGAAAGTACTTTTTGATCTGATAGAATTGTTTTTGATATTTATGTTTGAATTAATTTCACAGGAAATGCTCAACTTAATTTATTACAAATTAAATTAAGTAGTGATAAAGGTTCTGGACATGATGGTGGTTATTCTACTACTGTGAATGAAGTTGATTTAGTTGATATTTCAACTGATGAGGAAAAAATTCTTAAAAGCAATAATGGAAAAAGTTATTTTAGTGTTAGTTCAAATGGTGCAGATGTTGGTACAAATGAATACACTATAAAAGTATTATCTGCATATTCTAATGTTGCGGACAAGTACGATTGAAGAACAACTGCTTAAACACATTTATTAATTATTGTTACTAAAATTACTTAGTGTAATACCAAGCAAACGTATTTTTTTAAAATTTTGCAAACGCATGAATAAGGAAATAACAGAAGTATATATTAAATAGTATTCGTTCGTTGGAAATCGTAATGATAAACTACGAGTTACAGTTGTGAAATCATTTCTTCTTATCGTAATAGAAATTGTTCTACATTTTATTTTTTGAAAATTTAAACGCGAAAAAACATCACTAATTAAATTGCGGAATATTCCATCAATAACATTTTTATTGTTATAGTAAATATCATTAATAAAAGTTTGTGCTTTAGAAATAGATTTAATTTCTTTGTATTTATCATCAACAAAATCATTTTCTTCTTTTCCTTGAGCACGATTTTGCATTATATTTCATTTTTTCCCGAAAATATTTTGTAATTCATTAACATTTTCACAATTCGCCAAATTGCCGATTGTTAAAACGTTAATTTTTTTTAATTTTTCTGCTGTTTTTTTGCCAATTCATAACATTTTTTCTACAGAATATTCTCAAATATTTTTAATATTTTGTGAATAAACTTCTGTAATATTATTTTTATTCATATTACTAGCAAATTTTGCTAATCATTTGCAATTTGATATTCCAATAGATAAATCTAAACCAATTTTTGTTTTAATAATTTCTTTTATATTTTTAGCAAATTCATACGGTTGAATGTTGTTTTTTTCTAAATAATCATTTGCATCAAGAAAAAATTCATCAATTCCACAAAACGCTTCTATTTTTCCATATTTTATTAATTCTTGTTTTAACATTTTAGAATATTCTAAATATTTTTCGTAATGAACTGGACAAAAAATAACATCTTTTTCATGTAGCAACTCTTTTGCCTTAAAAATAGGCATTCCAGCTTTAACACCAAAATTTCTAGCGGTATAATCCGCTGAACTTACAACGCTACGTGGCATATCGGCACCAACTATTAAGATTTTATTTTTTCATTCAGGGTGTAATATTCGTTCAACTGATACGAACATACTCACACAATCAAAGTGGAAGAAATAATTCATTTATATTATTATAAATAAAGATAAATTAACTAATTTTTGTTATTATATAATAACAATACTAGTATGGAAACAAAAAAAATTATTATTTTTGGAGCTGGTATTTCTGGTGCAACTATAGCGAGAAAATTTGCTGATATTGGATATGATGTAATAATTTACGAAAAAAAAAAAGAAATCGGAGGAAATTGTTTTGATTATAAAAATAAACATGGTGTTTTAGTTCATAAGTTCGGTCCTCATATCTTTCATACAAATAGTGAAGAAGTATATGAATTTATAAATAGATTTGATAAATTAAATAATTTTATTAATAAAGTACAAGTTAGTGTTAATAATATTCGTTTTCCAATACCGATAAATTTTAAAAGTATTGAAATTATTTTTCCTAATGATGCAAAATATATAATAACAACATTAAAAAAAATTTTTCAAGATAAAAAAACAATAACTTTATTCGAATTAGAAGAAATACAAGATAAAAAAATAAAATTATTATACAACTATGTATACAAAAATGTTTTTGCTAATTACACTGCTAAAATGTGAGGAAAAAATATTGAAGAAATTGATAAAAATACAATTAATAGAATTAAAATAGTTTTAGGTTATGGTGAAACATATTTTCCGGAAGACAAATATCAAGGTTTACCGCAAAATGGTTATACAAATTTAATTAAAAAAATAATTACTCATAAAAATATTAAAATTATCACTAATTCAAAAATTAAATTAGTTTTTAAAAATAAAAAAATTTATATTAATAATAAAGAAGTTATTTTTCAAATAATATATTGTGGTTTGATTGATGAATTATTTAATTTTAAATATGGAGAATTGCCATTCAGAAGTTTACAAATAAAAACTGAAAATTTTAATAAAGAAAATTATCAAGATAATGCTGTTATTAATTATCCAGCACATAAAACAATGACTAGAATAACTGAATACAAAAAAATGACAAAACAAAATATCATTAATAAGACATCTATTTCAAAAGAATTTCCTGGTGAATATGATAAGAAATCAAAAAAATTTAATACTCCCTTTTATCCTATAATTAATGATTCTACCGCTATTATTCTTAAAAAATACTTCGAAGAAACTAGCAAATATAAAAATTTATTTTTATTAGGAAGATTAGCACAATATAAATATTACGATATGGATGATGCGATGCTAGCGGCGTTTGAATTGTTTAACAAAATAGTTGTTAAAAAAACTAAATAGTTGTTCTTTCTAACTTTCAATAAACCAAACTTATTATTAAAAATACAAATGCTTGTAGCAATCCACAAAACAAATTAAAATACGCATCAAATGGTATGAAAGCTATTCCACCAAACAAATTAATTAATCCTACAACTGGTGTTTGCGATGCAATAAAATTAAAAAAATATAAAATTAATGTACAAACTAATCATCCAGCGAAGATGTTTCCTCATAAACGGAATGACATAGAAAAGATAGGTATTGTTTTTTGGATAATTTTTAGCGGATTAATCATTACTGGATATGTACGTTTTTTTATTTTAATATTTATGGTAAAATTTTTTAAATACGATAATCTTTGAAATTTTATACCATTAATTAATGTACCAATAAAAATAATGAATGCTAAAGAAAAAGTAACAGTAATCGTTGATGTTGGTGTAAAAATTCCTAAAATACCTAAACAATTTGCGATTATTAAGTAAGTAATCAAAAAAATAAAAAATGGTGTAACTTTTTCGCTTTTTTCACCTAAAATTTCTGTTACTAAATTTTTAATTGTTTGAATGTAAATTTGGAAAAATAAAACATAACCACTAGGTGCTGTTTTGACGGATAGTTTTTGTATTTTTAAAAAATAAATTAAAAATAAAATAAAAATAATAATAAAAACTAAAGCAATACCAATAAAATTTCACAATGAAAAATTTGTATTGATCGGAATATCTTTTAATATTACAATATTGTTACTCATTTTTTAATATTATGCTATTTGTTATTATACCTAATGAATATATTAACACACAAGTAAGTGACATATAAAAATTAAAAATATCAAAATAATTAGTTATTAATATGATAATTATTAACAAACTATACTGCAACAAATTTATAATAATAAATAAAAAAATAAGTAAATATTTTCTATTCTTTTTAAAATTTTTTAAAAAAATTATTCCTCTAAAAAAACATAAAAAATATAATACAATAGCAACCATTACCATCATAAATGATGTAAATAAACATTGTGGTTCTCATTTAACGAAATATCATATAACACCAAATAGCAAACAAATTATTGATACGATTGATAAAAAAAGCATATAAAATTTTAAATATTTTTTGTTCATACTACGGTATATTTTTTGCAATAATAAAAAAACGATCGTGTGATTGAAAATCTTTATAAAATTTAGTATATTTTAGTAGATTGTTTTCACTGATTATTTTTTTAATATATTTTTTTTGATCTTTTCCGAATTCAAATGCTATGATAAATTTTTTTGTGTCGTTAATGATTTTTTTATAATTGTAGATGATTTTTCGATAAAAATACAAATAATCATCGTTATTAGAAAAAGCTATTTTTTTTTCGTGTTTTAACATATAAGAATTATTAATTTTTTCCTTTTCTACATAAGGAGGATTGCATACAATTAAATCACTCTTTATTTTTTTTTTAATTAACGTTTCAAAAAAATCACCAATATATGTTTTAATTTTTATTCTATTTTTTTTTGCATTTAATATTGTATTTCTAATACAATAAGAATCAATATCAATAGCAAACATTTCTATGTTAGGAAAATTTTTTTTTAACGCTAAACCAATAACACCAGTACCACAACATAAATCAACACCTTTTAATTTCCTAGAATTAAACTTTGTTTTTTTTATGAAAGTAATTAGTTCGTTACAAAAAATTTCCGTTTCATCACGCGGTGCAAAATTTTTTCCATCCACTTGAATGTTTAAATTTAAAAATTTTATACTTTTTACAATTTTTGCTAATGGCTTTTTTTCTTTTTTGTACAATAGAATTTTTTTTATTAGTGTATTGAATGAAAAATCGATCATTTCCTTTTTAAATGTAGAAAATTGATTTAAATTTTTTATTTTTTTTGATAATGAAAACAAAATTGTAAATATAATAGATGATTCGATTTTATATTTTTTTTTAATAATTGATATTGCTTCTAAAAAAGTAATTTTATTGTTCATTAAATACCTAAACTACTTATTTTTTTACTTTGTTCATCTGAAATAAGATTCTCAATTATTTCATCAAGATAACCTTGCATAATTTTTTCTAAATTATTAATTGTTAAACCAATTCTGTGATCTGTAATTCTATTTTGTGGATAATTGTATGTTCTAATTTTTTCTGAACGATCACCAGTACCTACTTGATTTTTTCTAGCTGAAGAAATTTCGTTATCACGTTCATTTTTCATTTTACTTCAAATTTTAGAATATAGAAGTTTCATCGCTTTATCTTTATTCATTAATTGACTTCTCTCGTTAGAACAAGCAGCAGCAATACCAGTTGGGATATGTACGATTCTTACAGCGGAATTAGTACGGTTAACATGCTGTCCGCCGGCACCACTAGCGCGACATACTTCAACAATCAAATCATCTGGTTTAATATTTAATTCTAATTCATTTACTTCTGGCATTACAGCAACTGTTATTGTTGAAGTGTGTACTCTACCTTTGGATTCTGTTTCCGGAACACGTTGTACACGATGAACACCAGATTCATATTTCATTTTCGAATATACATTTTTTCCAACAACATTGAAATAAATGTAATCGTACCCAAACGCATTAGTTGAGATTTCAATAATATCTACTGTTCATCCTTGTAAACTTGCAAACGCTTTATAAGTTTCGAATAAATCAGAAACAAAAATACTAGCTTCATCACCACCAGCTGCTGGACGCATTTCGATAGTAATATTTTTTTCATCATTAGGATCAACTGGTATTAACAATATTTTTAATTCTATTTCTAATTTTTCAATTTTTTCTTTTCCATCTTGTAATTCTAATTGTGCTAGTTCATACATATCACTATTTTTTTTTTCGGTTTCAATTAATTTCTCAGCATCGTTAGTGTTTTGAATAACATTTTTATAAATATTAAATTTTTCGCTTATTAATTGCGATGTTTTTATTTGTTTTTTGATTTCTTTTAATTGTGAAAAAGGAAGATCTAATTCTTCTGATTTTTTCAATAATTCTTGATATTTTTTTTCGATAATATCTAACGCATCATATAATTTTTTATCGTAAATCATAACTAAATAGTAAGTAGTTCAATTGAACAAACAATTAATTGATAATTGTTTAGAAATCTTCTAATGAAGTGATAACTTTTTTTGCAGATTTCTTTTTTGTATTTGTTGAAGTTGAATCAACCTTAGGTTTTTCCATTACTTGTTTACCAACATTAAATTTATTAGAAAGTTTTTCAGCACGTCCTTTTGATTTTTTATCTCCAGAAGCATTTTTATAAAACAGATGACAATTAGAACAAACATCAATATTAACTAATGCTTGTTTGTTTGTTGAAACAATATCATATTCAGATCCGCATGAAGCACATTTGAATTTAACTAGTTGTGTCTTTGGATGAATTTCTTTTTTCATATTGTTATTATTATAAACTAATTTATTTTTTTATTTAAAATACGTTTGCATCGTAATTGTCCACACGCAGCGGATATTTTTTTACCATATTCTATGCGTGTAACAACATTTACATTGTTTTTTATTAATGTTTCTGCAAAAAGATGAGCGTTATTACTACGTTCAAAGGTGTGTTCCTCAACTTTATTGTATAAGATTAAATCTACTATGCAATGCATGTTTTTTACTAGTTTCGCTAACATAATTGCATCATTTATCGAATCGTTTATATTTTTTAGTAATAGATATTCAATAGTGATACGTTTATTAGTAGCAATTTTAAGATATTTTTTTATCGCGTTGAATAATTTCTTTATGTTTCAAAGATAATTAATTGGCATAATTTTATTACGTATTTTATCGGTTGATGCATGCAAAGAAATTGCTAAACTTATCTTCGGTTGTTCTTTTGCAAATTTTATTATTTTTGGTACAATTCCTGATGTTGAAACAGTAATTTTTCTTTCAGCAATTCCTAAACCAAAATGATTAGTAATTATTTTTATAGCATTAACAACATTTTTATAATTATCAAATGGCTCACCAATTCCCATAAAAACAACATTTTTTATTTTTTCATCTTTAAGAAATTCTTGTTGTATAGTAATAATTTGCAAAACAATTTCTTCGGTTGTTAAATTACGAATTTTTTTAATTAATCCCGATGCACAAAACTTACATCCCATATTACAACCAACTTGTGTAGAAACACATATACTATAACCGTAATCAAATTTCATTAATACTGTTTCTATACATTCCTTGTCAAAAAGTTCTAGTAAAAATTTAATTGTTTTACCGTTATTATCAGTACTTTTTTTAATTATTTTTAATAAAACAAATTTTAATTTTTTATTAATAATTTCAATAGTTTTTTTCGATACATTTTCTATATGATTAATTTCATCAATAAAATTATAATTTTTGAAAAAAAAATTAAATAACGATATTGCGTTATTTTTGTTTAAATTATTTTTTATTAAAAAAGTTTCTAAATTCTCAAAAGTAAAGCCAAAAAAAGATTTTATCATAGCATAATTTTAGTTATAATCTTTATATAACACTACTATGTTTTTTCGTTATAAAGTTAAAAAAATATTATTTGTTTTTTTACTATTTTTTACTATTTTACCTTATTTTTTTTTATTTTTCGGAAAAAACTACCAAGTTTCATCTAAATCACAATTAAGAGATGAGCCACTTAGTTATTGCGATTTAGATAATACAGTTTTAACGGATTGAGGTTTAGTTGATGGAAGTGTAATTCGTATAGACAATAGTTCTTGGGATGAAAGCGATAATTCATATGCAATATATTCATCTGCTATTTCAATTAGTGCACCGAATCTTTCAACTGAATTAAATATTGGAAAACCATTTACTTACGGACCAAATGGTACTACTCCTCGTGTTTGACAAAAAGTTAAATATATTTTTCAATATTCTTTTAGCGATTCTTTGTGTCCAAATTTGAAAAGAATAAATATATACAATGTCGAAACTATTGATTCAGCAACATTTTATTCTTCTCACATAACAACAGTTACATTCGATGCAACTTTAAAAAAAATTGGTGGCTATGGTGCGTTTGGTGCATTTGAAAATTGTAGAAATTTAACGTATATATACGTTGCTAGTAGTGTTCCACCAGAATTAGTTACTATGTACCAATTTACTGGTTGTATGGTAAAATATATATTTGTTAACGAAAGTGTTGTTAATATATATAAAAATGCTTCAAATTGAAAAAATTATGCGCAAAAAATATTTCCTTACATAACTTCCATAAATATAACTAGTACGCCAGGAAATTTGGTGTTTCCTAATAATACAACAAGTTATTCTACAGCGTTTACTGTTTCTTTTCTTCCGTTAGGAACAGCAAATGTTGTTTTTTGAAAAATAATTAACATAGCAGATGGCAGTACACCAAATTGATTAAATGTAGATCCTGAAACTAATGTAATTTCTTGTCAACAAGGTGCTACACCAGGAAAATACAATTTTACTTTTAGAGCTGAATCGATTGTACCAGAAATATACTCTACTACTAACTTAACGATATGAATAGTTAATCCAACTATTCTATGCGATGAAAACTTACACGCAGGAATTCCTGGAGATTCTGGACAATGAGATAATAATTATACTGTTAATAATCTTGATGATTTCGTTCCTACCACAGATTATACAAAAAGTTTTAGTTTGCGACCTTCAGCTCCAACTAGTACTTTACCTAATTGATTAAGTATTGATAGCAACGGTTTGATTAAATGAACAGATCAAAGTGTAGATATAACGTTACGTTTTACTGTAGTTGCTACTATTATTTTTACTTTAAATAGTTTTCATTTAGAAATAGAGTCTACTGTTAATATGTTAATAATTGATGAATTGTATATTAATACAGAAACATCATTAACACAGAATGCAATTACTGATGTTATTATTAATAATAATACTAGCGCTTTACCATTTTATGAATTAAAGTTTAATGGTAATTGAGTACAAGATCCATCTCCACTTTCACAAAATTTAAATTGAGAATTAATTAATACTCAAAATATTCCCTTTTTTAGTCTTACTAATATTACTAACTCTAGTTGTAAACTAAGTTGAACAGCAATTAAATCGGTAAATATTCAACCTTATTTAGGACAAACAATTCATTTAAGTATTAAAGCGATATCAGTTGATGAACCTGATATTATGATGTTGTATCCAATAAATTTTTATGTTGTAAACATAATAGAAACGTCTAATTTTTCCAAAAAAAATCTTTTGATTAATGCAAGTTTTCAAAATAACGGAAGCTTCCCTGATAAATTTTCTTGTTCATATTTACCTAGCGGGATTTCTAATATTGGTAATTTAATTAAAAATTATCAATTAGAAAAAACATCTGCTCAAAACATACCTAATTGATTAAAAATTGAAAATGATGGAACGATTAAGTGAATTAATTGTCAAAAGGAATGAATACTTGTAAAATTTAGAGTTAAACCAATAATCGCTATAAATGTAAATGGGATAATTTATACTTTTTCTAGTTATACGAATTGTCAAGAATTATCATTTACAATTGCAAATATAGAAATAATCGGTGATACTAACATCGAAATAAGAAACGGTGTTTCAAGTAGTTATTCAAAACCATTTAAATATAAAGTTTATCCAGAAAATTTACAATTAAAAGATCCTTTTTATTCTATAAAATCATTAATGCCACAAACAAATTGATTGTTCATTGCAAATGATGGTAACGAAAAATTTCAACGAGGAACGTTATATTGAGATAATTATCCACAAAATGCATTGCGTGATTTTACACTAAATGTATATGGAAATATAGATGATATCGATGGTGAAGTTCATTATTTTAATTCGTTTCCATTTGGAATTAGCATAAATGAAAAATTCACAAATCAAATACTTGCGATTTGTCTTATTTCGTTGACTTCAATTGTTTCTGTTTCAGTGTTGATCGTTATAGGTGTTCAAACAAGACATTATATTCATCGACGCATTAATAAGAAACTTGTCAAAAAAGTTTAAACTTTTTGTTTTTAATAACTTTATTTATTAAAGTGTTTTTGTCTTATAATTATAAGTATATAAGGCCACATAGCTCAGCGGTAGAGCAACCGGCTGTTAACCGGTTGGTCGCAAGTTCGATCCTTGCTGTGGCCGCCATTTTGGCCCATTGGTGAAGCGACTTAACACATGCGCCTTTCACGCGTACATTCATGGGTTTGAATCCCGTATGGGTCACCATTTAGGAGCGTTAGCTCAGCCGGGAGAGCAATTGCCTTACAAGCAATAGGTCGGGGGTTCGATCCCCTCACGCTCCACCATTTATACGGGTTTCGGAAGTTAATTACTTTTGAACCGGAAAAAAATATTTAATTATTCAAAATAGAAAACGCTACCAATTCATCAGCGTAAAATAAATCATCTGATGGTTGACTAGTAATTAATGTAGTCATTATTTCATTATCATATAATGCAATTGCACTTTCTTTAGAAACAGAAAAACATTGATCTAAATAAACATTAGAAATAACATGATTTGATTCCATTAATTCCGAATATGCATTCAAATCAAATCATTGATTGAATTCAAAATATGTTCCTGTACTCGGTTCATAAACATTACCGGTAGCGTAAATAGTTCCACCCATACTATAAATGCAATCAAAATAATTTAAATATTTAGCAATTGTTGTTTTTGGAGCTGTACAAACATAAATTGAATTTCTATATTTTTTAACAAAATTATCAAGTTCTTTTTCTGATGTATGAACATTTTTATAATCATCATCAGTTATCATAGATTCATCAATGTTTCCAAAACCATATGGACCAAAATAATTATCAGATGTTTTATTTGATGAAAAGCCTTGATAGATAGGTATATCCAATCTATTTAACTGTTTTAAAATTCATATTGTGTTCTTGATACTATGTTCAACAGTAGTATTACCTCCAGTGCAAATTATCCCAACAATTTCAATACCGTTTGTTAAAGAAATATATAATGCTCTCGCATCATCTAATCCTGTATCTACATCGAAAATATATTTTTTTTCATTAGCAGGTGAACAAGAAGATAATGCATTTGTAGTTATTAAAGATACACCTAATAATGTTGATGAAAAACATAACATTTTGAAGAAAACTTTGTAGTTTTGAAATTTTTTCATGCATAAATATTATAAAATATTATTTCTTAAGAGTTTAATTTAAAAGCAACTAACATTCGCTTGTTTTGGTTTCTTTAAATTTTAAAAAGTATCATGTATATGTAGAAATTATTGCTATTGTAGTTAATAATAAAACCAGTTAATAAAATTAAATGTTTTTTTATAAATTAACGGTTTTTGGTTTCATTATTAAAGTGTTATATAAATCATTATAATTCTTATCAAAATGTTCAAAAAGTTAATACTATGTCTATGGAATAAAATTAATATTTATATGTAATTTTGTATATAATAATTAAATA